>NZ_JADPKL010000052.1:0-58847 GCF_023073935.1 Bradyrhizobium sp. 147
CGGCGGCGTCGCCCTGCTCCGTGCCTCCGAGCAGCTCAAGGGCCTGCGCACCAAGAACGACGACCAGAAGACCGGCGTCGAGATCGTGCGCAAGGCGCTGTCGGCGCCCGCTCGCCAGATCGCTATCAACGCCGGCGAAGACGGCTCGGTGATCGTCGGCAAGATCCTGGAGAAGGAGCAATACGCCTACGGCTTCGACTCGCAGACGGGCGAGTATGGCAACCTCGTCAGCAAGGGCATCATCGACCCGACCAAGGTGGTCCGCGCCGCGATCCAGAACGCTGCCTCGGTGGCGGCGCTGCTGATCACCACGGAAGCGATGGTCGCCGAGCTGCCGAAGAAGAACACCGGCGCGCCCGCGATGCCCCCGGGCGGCGGCATGGGCGGCATGGACTTCTGATCCAACTCTCTCTAAAATGCGACCCCCGGCAGAAAAATGCCGGGGGGATTTTTTTGCTCGCGACTTTTTCAGTTCGTTGTTCTGATCTATCGCTATGCGCTCTGCGGAAATGACGATCAGCAGTTGCTAGTCGTTCCGCTTGGGGCTTTGCGAGTCTGCTGGTAGGCATGTCATCGGGAGGACGAGCGGGTGATCGCGGTTCTGCACGGTCTTTCCCTGCGGCCTCAACGTCGGCGGCTGGTCAAGGCGAACACCTGAGAACGCCCGGTCGCGGTAGCCACCCATTGGCGCTACTGACTTAAGTAGCATCGGTCCCCGCGCCTATCAATCGCTGTAAACGGATGCGCGAGCTAGGTGGTGGTCCCCGGGAAGAGCGATCCTCATCTCTCGTAATTTGGTCCGATCTGTTGCACCGTCCACAATCAGAAGAAGAACATCGCCAACTCAATCGAGACGGAAGATCTTTCGCCCAACCGCTACAATTTCCCGGTCGGTCGGAGGATTACTTGTCTCGACGTGCAGGGTGAGATCCGGCCTGTTCACTCTCAGGAAGTTCATCAGCTCGGTCTTCTCGGTTCCCGGTCCGATGATCAGCAGATCAGTGCAGCTACTCAGCGCCCGACCTACCCTGACGACAAACGTCGGATCGTCATTCACGGCAGAGCCAGTATGCGCTTTGCAATCAAGACGCTGGGGCGCCAAATGCGCGCGTACGGCCGTCGCGCTGACGCCCGTTAAACCTATGGAGAATATCTTAGCAATGAGGTGGTCGATCCACACGACCGCGTGCGAATGAATCTGAGTTGTCATGTCGCTCATGAATGGATTCCATTGTATTTCGTGATTCACCTGTCCGTCGGAGCGCAAGCCCGCACGCAAATTTCCTGCGGCTGACGATGCCAATCATGGCTCAAGTGATCAGCGTGAACCGACTCGCTACGTTGATGTAGCCGGGAACAGATCGCGTTGACCGTGAGCGCTTTACAGGTCCAAAACCTCATGCCGCACGCTGCCTCTTGACGGCCGTGGGCGGATGCACGCCGCTGTCCTTGGTGGAGGTGAGAATGAAGGGGACTGGGCAGGTCTTGCCCGGGACAAGCTTCTGATAGGGCGAGTAGGCCTCGATCCATCCGCGCTGCTCGCGATGGCGGGATCGCCATCCCGACTTGGTGAATCGAAGCATGTCGAACAGCGCCACCTGCACGATCGCTGCGTTGAAGAGGTCCCGGCGCTGAGTAATCGCGGTGCCCACCAGCAGACCTTCCTGGCTGGCGCCGACCACGCCCAGTCGGCGCGGAGAGGTGACCTCCGGCGGATTAGGTCCTCCGCAAAGGCGATGAAATGATCCCATGTCCGCTGCTTCGTTGCCGCTTGGGCCGACTGCTCGTGCCATCGCGGTCCAAACTCGCTGCCGCGCAGGTCCGCGACGACATATGCATTGCCCTGCTCGGGCCAGCGCCGCCCCACCGCTCCCGCATAGGATGGCAGGAGCGAAGCCTGGAATCCGCCATAACCATTGAGAAGGGCTGCGATCTCCGCTCCGAACCTCGCGTTCTTGGGACGCACCAGAAAGTAGGGAATCCGGGTCCCCTCCAGCGAAGTGGCCTCGAACTGCTCCGCAACATACCTGGACGCGTTGAACTTCGGAGGTGTCGTCCTCAGTATTTCAAGCCATTCGCTCGCCGCGTCGAAGTACCAGAGGGAGGTCGGCCCCGGATAGTTGGAGACGGTGAACAGCACCACGTCCGTTTCTTCGCTAGCGGCAGAGAGGCTGACGTTCTCGTTCGTAGGGAGCGGGATCGGCGTGGCCCGCCAAGTGCCCTGGTCGTACCTGTAGGTGAATGCCTTGCTCTGAACATTGTCAGGGATCGCCAGGATCAACAAGTTCTTGGTGACCGCGAACCCGCTGAGCGCTTGCCGAGGCTCGGGCTCGAAGACGAGCGATGGCATCGCGCGCAGCGGATCTTGCTTCCATTTGTCCAAGCCATATGAGATCATCGAGCCGGCCGCAAAGCGGGTGCTGCCGGACAGTATCCAGTCTTCATTGAGCGTCACGAGCAGGCGGCCACTGACGATGCCGCTGATGTTCGCTTTCTTTGGCAGGTTTAGCTTGATCGGTCCGTTGGGCGCAAAGAGTACATACTCCTGCTCGAAGAAGCTTATGGCGCGCATGGCGCCAGCCGCATGAACTTTGCCTTCATTTTCCCGCAGCACGAAGGGCGCCGCCACGGCATCGGTCGGCTCCCCACGGAAGACCTCGCGCGCTCGAACGAGCGGCTGAGCGCGCTTGAGCTCCCTCAAGAGGAAAGGGCAGCCAACCTGCGTCAGGGTCCGTTCTCCCCAATCCCGTGCAGTGAGGACCGTGTGGCGGTCGACCCAGCTGACGGCCTGCTTTCCCTCCAGAAGAGCGAAACCGGTCGTGACGAAGGCGTTGGTGTCCGGGTCGAACTCTCGGACGAGCACAGCGTCCTTACCGCCATCAGAAAATTGGACGAGGCACAGGCGCACTTGGGGCGGCAGGCAGGTAGTGCCTTTAAAGACCCAGCTTTTCTTACCCGCGACCGCCAGCGCGTCAATATCGAGGATGGTCTCCCAGTGCGGGTCCTGGCCGCGATAGCTGTCAAGCGTAGTACGCCGCCAGATGCCGCGCACGTGGTTCTCGTCCTGCGAGAAATTGCTGAGACCCCGCCGTTCCAACGAAACATAGGAAATCCGGTCTTTGGCCTGAAGGATGCTGATGGCCTCCTCATAGAAGCGGCGATTGCGGGGATCTGATTGGAGCGCGCCGAGCGTCTTGTCATTCTCGGCGCGGGCCAAATCCAGTGCGCGTGGCTCTTCGATTTCCTCGAGGCAAAGGAAGGAATCGTCCACCCGGGCCGCAGCGGCCCACTCCTGGGGCACCGCCGTGAAGGACAAACACGTCAGCGAGAGCAACACGGCGGCGAGGAGCGAGTGTTTCATGGGAGTAATCCTGGGCTGGGTGGGCCGCCCGGCTCGCGCGACTTGCGAGCTGGCCGAAAGCGGACAGAAGACGTACATTCGGTTTCGACAGCGGTCATGGGCGGGACTGTGCCCGCCGGTCCGAACGAAGCAAGCAGCGTGCCGCCTGAAAATTGGCGGTTCTCCAGCCGCTCGGTCGCGCCCCTTGGCTCAAACCTGACAATGCAGTGTTAGCTTCGAAAGTATTGTGATGAGCTTTACACTACTCACCGATGGAGCAGAGGTGCCCTGCTCTGGCATTTCACAGACCGGTCCGTAATCGCGCTAGAAACATTTATGGCGCGCCTAACTTGCAACGGCACGTGCTCAAGAAAGGCCCTCGCGCGGAGAATTTGCCGCTGGTTGGTGCAGCGAGCGCGAGCACATGTCAGCACGGCGCGTCATAATGCGGAGGATCCAGTGACAAGCCCGCCGAGACGCCAGTCGTTCTCGCAATTCGCAGGCATTGCACGAAGTGACTCGCACTCCGCGGGATCGATCATAATCATTTGCAAGCGCTACGCACCCTTAGGCCCACATACCCAATCACCTGCGCAGGTTCCGTCGGGTAACAACAAGAACTGGCTCCACCGAATCAAGCACAGGCTCTCGACTTTCGTCAAAATCGTCGGGGCAGCGTCTCTTGATTGTTCATTAAGAGCGGCCACCAATGGTGATCCGCTACTCACCGACCTCCGAGATCGATGGGGCGTGCCAGGGAGAGGTTGGTCTTACCGGCGGGCAACAAAACCCGGCTCGGCCACACCGGGCGGGCCAATTATCAATGCCTTCAGGGTGACTGCCCAGAACGGCATCAACTTCTCCAACGCTCATCAAACCGTGGACAGTTCCGGGTACCCAGTGACGGAATACATCCGCCACAGCCTCAGCCGCGAAGGCAAACTCACGGTGCGGGCCTCAAAGCTGGTGGCCGGGCCGGCCAAGATCATGAACCAGGGGGAATTGGTCTGCGAACTGCGGGACGGCGCGAAGTTCGTCTTGAAATTGGAATGAGGCTTGAGCCGTTCTTAGCCGCGTCGGAATGTGACAGGTATCCCATTCGGCACGCACCGATGACAACTTCGATCGGGCTACATTACCTGAGGAGCGCTAGTGACCAGGATGCCCAGTTCGTTCGTGCTCACCGCTGCCTGCGCACATCGATGGATTCCGGCGGTAAAGCCGTTCGCGCGCGGCTCCGCGTTCGCTCCACTCATCCTAATCTAATGGATCGCATGCCGCCTGAAGAACGGCTGTTTGGGAGGCGGTGACGTTGTCTCGAAATCCTGATCAGGTTGCCGTAACGACCCTTTAGACTCCTTCTCGGAGCCATTTTGGATAACGCTCATCGCGGTGTCATCAAGCGCAACGAGAGGCGCTAGGGCGAACACATCTGCGCAACTGAGTTGGTGCAACTCCATAGGTAAGGCGCTGGGTTAGCGCTGGTTCCGCAGCGGCCGCGACCAGCTCGACAGCCTGCTCGACGAGGCGGCGCGCGCGAACCTGTCGGCGCGTGAGACGCTGATCCTACTGTGCGAGCGCGAGATCGCGCGCAAGGATCATCGCCGCATCGAGATGGCGCTGAAGCTCGCACACTTCCCGGCCGTGAAGGAGCTTGCTGGCTTCGACTTCGAGGCGCAGCCGTCAATCGATCCAAAGCAGATCCGCGATCTTGCCGCGTCACCTTGGATAGCCAACGGAGAGAACGTGCTGCTGCTCGGCCCGCCAGGCGTGGGCAAGACGCACTTGTCGATCGCTTGGGCGAGAGGCAATCCTGGCCGGGTACACGGTGCAGTTCACCACGGCGACGACGCTGGTCGCTGGCCTCGCCAAGGCGCACGGCGAGCGAGGCCTGGACGAGAAACTGCTCGCGCTGTCGAAGCCAAAGCTGCTCATGGTTGACGAACTCGGCTACTTGCCACTTAAACCTGACGCGGCGCATCTGTTCTTCCAACTGGTGAGCCGGCGCTACGAAACCGGCGCCATGCTGATCACGTCGAACCGCAGCGTTGCTCCTCGGCGACGCCATCCTGGATCGCCTCGTTCACAACGCTCACCGCCTCCAACTCTCCGGAGAAAGCATGCGAAAGCAGAACGGCCGCAACCAAACTCTTGGCGTCAACCCAAACCCCTGAACCAATCACCATGTCGGTCAAAGCCGCTGCTCACCATCGGCAAATGCGCACAGGTGACCTTAGCGGACGACGCGCTGGTGATCGTCCCGGGTCTTCAAATCGGAATGCTGGCCGAGAAAGTCTGCAACCTCGGCCTAGACCACCTGGGTAAGCAGGACACGCGCCCCATTGCGCAAGACTTCTGTGAGTTGATCGTCGAAGATTCCAGGCTGAATCAGATGGATGACGTTATCGTTGGACAAGGCATATCGCTCCTTCGGTGGAGAAGTGGAGGCCTCAAGCACCCCCACGATATGCCGCCTTTCCGATTCCCGCCGTCACCAACTTTGGGCGATAGCTCTTTTGGTTCTTCACGGACGACTATCATCTATTGCTCGATCTTTTCCTCCCTATTCCAGGAAAACGTGAATGTCGTTCTGCTTGCCTGATCGCCCCAGAGTGGCCGTGTAGGGCACATCATGAATCCTGATGTGGGTCTGTGGTCGGTCCGGGCTCGGCAGCACGTTATGCCAGTGCATTCCGCGCCGGAGGTTCTCCGGCGCCGGTTGATTGCCGTGTTGCCAACTCGGAGGGACGAATCCTCCTAAGTCTTGCGCTGGCGGCATGTACTGTGGCGCGAAGATCGATGTCCCGAAGCTTTGCTCCCATGATGGTGGCGGATTGACGCTTTGCACTGGCGAATGGGCGGGTAACGACAAATCCTGCCAGAAGTTCGCTGTATTCCAGCTGTCGGCGGGAGGCTGGCCGGCTTGATCCACTCCACGCCAAAACTCTGGCGAATCGACAAATTGCGTTGAGGGTCCCGGTCGATCCGCTATCGATGTCCCGAAGCTTTGCTCCCATGATGGTGGGCTTGGCGGATTGACGCTTTGCACTGGCGAATGGGCGGGTAACGACAAATCCTGCCAGAAGTTCGCTGTGTTCCAGCTATCGGCGGAAGGCTGGCCGGCTTGATCCACTCCACGCCAAAACTCTGGCGAATCGAAAAGTTGCGTTGAGGGTCCCGGTCGATCCGCTGCAGCCGCCGCTCGCGCACTGCTGGGAGCGGTCCTCAAACGTCGTTGGAGTTGCTGCCGATCGGCGACGAGGTTGTCGAGGTGCAGCACGGCTGGCGGCCGTCTTTGCGCCAGTCGCCTAACAAGCGCCCGCGTGCCGTCAACCACGAAGACTCCGCAATCCCAACCGTTCCCCTGCCGGGTCATGCGGACAGGCTCCAGACGCGTACCCAGCCTTTGTGCGAGCATTTTTGCAAGCTTGTCGTTGTATCCTAGGAAGGAGTCATAATGATAGGCAACCGGCCGTTCGCGGTCGCTGCGATCAACGAACAGCAGCGACCAATGGGTGCCACGACGATGACGATCCGTAGCACTGGCATCGTTCACTGGCACGAACAGGAAGTCGGCTGTGTCGTTACCGTACTGATTATGGACGATGCGCTGGAATGCGCTTAGCGCGACGCTCTCGGGGCCCAAGCGCAGATGATAATTGGCTATGAGGGGATCCACGAACCGCGTCCGGGCGGCGAGATCTGGATTGTTCCCCTGCAACTCCTGTTCCAGGAGCTCGTAATCCCTCTGGATATGCTCGTCGCCCAACCAATCCTTGGGGCCAAGCGATAATTCGCTGCGGCCTTGAATCGATGGATCAACCTGCTGCAGCGGCCAGGTTGATCCGAACCCGGTAGGTTGATCCAAGCGGCCTCCGGACCGGCCGATTCCCGCCCACTTGCCTGCTGAGGGGACAACCCCGACGCCGCGTTCGCCTCAACGACCTGTAGGTACTGCCCAAGCCGCTTGAAACCCACGGAAAATCCTCTGAGGGCTTCGGTGCAGTCTCGGAAGTCTTGGTAATCTATTTTTAACGACCATTTCTGCTGATCACTGCCGTTGAGACGGCTCGCTATGCTCTCCCTACCCCTTGTTTGCAGCCAATCACTAAACCTACGTTGATTTATGGCCATATTCCGGACAGCTTTCCTCTGGGAAGTCGAGTCCGGTCCGAGCTTGCTCAGCTCTTCGTTGGCCAAGCCATCAATCATGCGGGCGTCGTCGGGATAAGGATAAGGATGATGATGCTTCAATTGGGGCTCGGTGCCTAGATACTGCCGAAGCCGATCGAAACTCACGACCACTTTTCCCTCGGCTTTGGTAAAGGCCCTGTAATCCTCCATCAACGACCGTTGCTGCTGATCACTGCCGGTGAGTCGGCTGACTATGTTCCCCCTACCCTCCCTTTGGAGCCAATCACTAAACCTACGTTGTTTGCTGGCCCGTTCCGAGACACCTCTCCTCTGGGAAGTCGAATCCGATCCCAGCTTGTTCAGCTCTTCATTGGCCAGGCCATCAATGAGGTGGGCGTCCTCGGGATAAGGATAATGTATTTGGCGCCCCATCAGGCGCGGCCCGGGCCCGACGGCTTGGAGTTCTTGCTCGTTGGGCGCGAACCTCCTGAAATGAGACAGTGCCGACTTGAGACGGTTATGATTGTCCCCACCGCCCGCCCTGTAATCCGTGATATCAGCGGCTAGTGACTCTGGATCGTTTAAAAGCCGAGAAGCCATCGAACCCCTGTTCTCTGCTCGGAGCCAACGAGCAAACCCCCTAAGAAGCCCTAAATTGGTCCTGAGGGTACCATCGCAAACCCTTCCGTCCCCTCGGCCGGTACTACCGTCGGGGAGAATTTCATATCCTCGGACTGCTTCCGCGAACTGCTCGATGCGGGCCTCGTCTTCGGGATGCATGTCCTGGCCAGCGGGGCGACCACGCTTGGCGAAATCCATCCGAAGCTCTGAAGAGGCCACCTCGGACGTCGAGCCGCCGGACGACTTTTCGCCACCACTTCCTCCGAAGACTTTGCCGAACCCTGACTTAACACGAGAAAACAGTCCACGGCTTTTGCTATCCTTCGTCCGCGCCGCAGGCTGCGGTTCCGATGGCGCTGTGTAGCGCGTGCTACTGAACAACTGGTCACGCAAGCTAGACTGCGAGGCCGTCGCACCCGCGCCAAGGTGAGCGCTAGGAACATCGACACTGTGACGCGTGCTGCTGAACGAGTTGTCCCGCAGGTTGGACCTTGGCCGCATTCGCATCGAACCACCAACGTCCGTACGCTGGATGTTTTCATGCGACCGTGCGGCTGGAGTGTCGGGCGAACTAACCCCGGAACTCTCCTCAGCAGAGCGGAGTTGCAGCTCGCCCAATTGCTGCTCGAAGCCAGCTTGATCTGCAGGGTCAACGTCGGTCTGTTGCCGCTGCAGCTCGGCGTACCAGCGCATCCAATCGTCCGGATTGTTATAGACGGGTTCCACACGACTCTCCCTAGATGAGGTGACTCTTCATAGCTGCCCCGCGGCCACACTCCGGTGCACTGACCACAGAGACCGGATTCAAAAAGCCGGACGTCAAGATTCGCCAAATTGAACAAAAAGGGACCGTTAGTGCCGCTCCGAGCTCGTGCATTACTCACACCTGCCCAGCCTTGGCTGCTGCAGAAGAGCGCCCCGGCTTCCTGGGCAACAGGTAATCGCTCGCCAAACCTCAAAACGATCCAGGAGAAACGAAACCCAAATACTCGCACAATCCAAAAGCCACCTGTTGCCGCCCTCCTTCCGGGCAAGTTCGCATGCGGCACATCGCGATCGAAATTGGGCCGCCCCATTGCTGATGGAAGGCGTCCGGGTTTCGATACTTGCACTGCAAGCTCTGCTTCCTCATCAGTTCTTCAGTTCAACGTCCTCACATTCGCTACAACCAACGAGCCTCTTCTAGTGATCATGACGCTTCAGAGCGAAGTCCGCATGTATGATTCAGACTGTACAACCTGACGCTACGTAGACTTCAAGCCCCAGTGCTGTCGCGTCGAGCCTGGTTGGCTTTCATACCCGTTTCAGGATGCGGCAAATCCTCGCAGCTTGGTGATCTACCGCCGCTTCAAGGACCTTAATGCGCCAGGCGCCGCCGCCGATGAATACCAAAGACGTGTTGGCAGCGGCGTAAGCGCGAAGCTTTGGCCGTTCAGGCTTGGAAGTTCCAGGGCATGAAAGTATCGATCTGAGAGATCGGCCAGCGCCGCTTTATCGATGCGAAGTCCCCCGAACATCATACTCCGACGCTGACCCAGCATAACGCTGCCGCGGTCGCAGCGATAGACAGCGGGTAGTCACGACTGTAAAACCCCTGACGACGGCCTTGCAGTTATCCGCAGCATGGCGGCCGGCCGCGGTCCAGGTCTTGCGCATCCGCGCATGCCGGCGCGCGGTGTTCATGAAGCGCTTGTGACTGCCAATAAGACTGCTCGTTTTCCTCGTCATCGGCTTCTCCGCCTGGCTGCTCTTCACGCTCGCAGTCTTCGCGCTGCCCGTCTTCGCAGGCGTGACGATTGGCCTTTGGGCCTTCTACACGGGGGCCGGCGCGCTCGGCGGCATCGTGGTGGCCGTCGTGGCGGGCGGCGCGAGGTTCGGTATAGGCCAACTCGCGCTCGCCTTCGTGACGTCTACTTGGCTCCGGCTCGTGATCACCGTTGTCTATGTCGCGCCCGCCATGTTCGCCGGTTACAACGCGACGCATGGAATCGCCCAGATGGCGAAAGGCCTTCGCCGACCTGGCAAATGATCTTCGCGATCGTTGGCGCGACTGTCGTTACCCCTACGGCGTTCATCCGCTTTACGGCTATGGTCGCACCCGGACCAGCCGGACGGGATTTGGCACAGGGCTACCACGTTAGCGGCGGCCATCAGGTGGGACAGATCAGGCGCCCAGAGCACTCGCGATGCTCATCCTCGATACTCGATTGAGAGCGGCCCGAGCGTCGAGGCTCGAATCATCGAGGGGTGGCCGAGCTAACGGAGATTGTTGAGACGCAGTGATCTAGACGGTGACGTCTCACGAACACGCCCTACAACTCAAGTCGTTGGGCGTATTGCTGCGTGTTCCAGCCGATCGTGATCACGGCTTCCAGGGCATCGTGATCACCCATTCCTGAGCTCGTGATCACCGTTTCCAAGCGGATCGTGATCGCTATTTCCAGCGATGCGATCGGGGCAATTAGGAGGCGCGCGCCGCTGACAGTCTGCCACCCGGGTAGCTTGGTCTTTTGCCTAACCGCAGAGGATCGAGATGCCGACCGAGAGACTGTCCATGCGCCACATCCGTGAAGTTCTACGCCTGCACTACAGCGTCGGCATGTCGCAACGCGCCCTTGCCCGCAGTCTGGGCTTGGCCCAGGGCACGGTCAGCAAGTACCTCAACCGAACCCGCCGCGCCGGCCTGACCTGGCCGTTGCCGCCGGAGCTGGATGACGATGTCGGCTCGAGAACCGCCTGTATCAGCCACCATCCGATCGGCCCAGCGACGAGCGCCCGCATCCGGATTGGGCGCTCGTGCATCGCGAGTTGCGGCGGAGGAACGTTACGCTGATGCTGTTGTGGGAGGAGTATTGCGACGCAAACTCCGACAGCTTCAGCTATGCGCGGTTCTGCGAACGCTACAAGGAGTGGACCGGCCGCCTCAAGCCGACCCTGCGCCAGGTCCATGTCGCCGGCGAGAAGCTGTTCGTCGACTATTCCGGCCATACCATGGAGGTGGTTGACGGGCTCAGCGGCGAGGCGCGCAGCATGCAGATCTTCGTCGCCGTGCTCGGCGCCTCGAACTACACCTATGCCGAAGCCAGCTTCAACCGATCGCTACGACAAGGGATCGCTGTTGATCACGACTCAGGTGCCCGTGTCGCAATGGCACGATGTCATTGCCGAGCCGATGACTTCATGATGCCTCCGTCTTTGAACGCTTGGTACGTCGTATCCGATTGCGCAGCCGACTGATTTGTTCGTCTGAGAGCTCGATCTGCCATGGCTGGCCTTTGGCTAACTGACGGCCTGCCAGCAATCCGCGCGCGAGATAATCGAACACCGTTTTCTGGGTGACGCCAAGCTCGGCCGCTGCGCCCTGAATCGAGAAGCTACCATCAGGCCAGCGCATCGGATTCTTGTCCACGCCGTTGATTTTGACGGTGGGAATGCCCCAGCGGGTACGCAAAAGCCAGACGTTCTCGCCTTTGAAGGCACAGCCTCGGGCCGCGACAAAGCCTTCCTGATTGAGTATTGCCGTGATCTCGCCATCCATTTTGTGCTCAGCATTCAACTCGACGACCCGTCGCCGCAACCGATCAATGTCGATGTAATCGCGGCAGGTGTGAACGCGCCGTTGTACGTGATGCTCGCTGGTTGCGCCGGTCTGCCAGACGATCTTGAGCCACACCTGACCTCGGGTCCGCTTCTGATCAAGAACGACTTCGCGGATGACAAATCGCAGAATGCGCTTGCGATCGGCTGCCGACGTGGTGGCCGCATTCCAAATCCGCGGCAGGTTCTCGCCGAGCGCTTGTAGCCCGGCGCGTTCCGCCGGGCCAATCAGGAGCGGCTCTTGCGCGCGCCAACGCGCATGCTGCTGCTCGACCGCCTCGACGACGCGCAGCTTGTCTTCCCGAGCCCGCTCAAGAGAGCGCGCCACAAGACGGTTCTCGGGCTCGACGGCGTCATACCGACGCCGAGCGCGCTCGGCCTCGTAGCGGGCGCGCTCCACGCGAAGCGCCCACTGGCGCTCGAGCTGACGGCTCTCTTGCTCCAGTTGGCCCGCCGCCGCGAGTGCGATCTCAATCTGATCCGGCACCAGGGCATCGAGGAGCATCCGTTCGACCAGCGCGTCAACCGCCAAGGCCCGGACTTCCTGACATAGTGCACTGTCTTGCTGGTTCCGATCCGAGCGGCAGCAATAGACCGGATAGTCGGCATTCGGGCCCGTGTAGCGCATGCTCATGCGCCGTCCGCAACGGCCACAGATCGCAATTCCTTGTAACAGGGCTGCCCCCTTGCGCGGTACGCCAGAGTGTCCTGCCTCATAGCGGAAGATGTTATCTGCCAGTCGCCCCTGGTTGGCCATGAACTCCTCCCAGCTGATATAGCCTGGGTGAGCGGCGTGGAGGCAAACCGCCCAACCCCCGATCGCCACCTTGACCGTTCCCGTCAGCGATCCCGGCCGGCATCGGCTCGGATCCTTTTGCCGACGGCCATAAACATACGCCCCAGCATAGGCCGGATTTTGAAGGATACTAAGGACGCGTGCACTATCTGGCGCACGCCAGACGATCTCGTGTGGAGATGGTCCAAGCAGCGGCCGAACCGGCAAGGATAATCCGTTCCTCTCCAAGTACCGCATCACACGGCGAGCGCTTTGCAGTTCCCGAAATTTGGCAAACACGAGATGAAGACGGGCCTGCACCTCCTCATCGGGATTGAGAACAATTGTGCCGGCTCGATCATAGGCGAGCCCGGCCGGCAGGGGCAGCCGCAGTTCGCCCCGTGCCGCCTTCTGGCGTTCTCCTTGGTGAAGGCGCATCCGAAGCTGATGCAGCTCCGCCTCGCTCATGACGCCGGACAAGCCCAACAGCAGGCGGTCGTGGTAGGCGCGCGGATCGTAAAGCCGCTCGCCATGCGCAATGAGCACGCCGAACACCGAGCACAGTTCGAGCAGCTGATGCCAGTCCCGGTTATTGCGGTCCAAGCGAGAAGCGTCGAGGCTCACCACAAGGCCGGCGTTGCCAAGGCCGATCTCGGCAATGAGCTTCTGGAAACCATGGCGATCCACAGCGCCAGCACCGGATTTGCCCAGATCCTCGTCAATGACCTGGACGCGCTCCGGCGGCCGGCCCAGACCGATGGCGCGATCGACGAGGTGGTACTGCACCTGCTTGCTCTCCTGGTGCTGGCGCACCTGGTTCACGGATGACTGCCGCACGTAGACATAGGCCAACTTGGCTCGGTGCGCAGTCGTGAGCCGCTCGTCAGCGACGGTCGAGCTGATCAGCACGGCTCAATCCCCTTCCGGGCGTGCCGGGAACCGCTTGCATTCGCCGCAGCAGCGTGGCGAGGATTTGAGCGATCTGGGTTTGCGTCGCGGTCGATAGATTCGGCCACAGGCGCGGAATGTCGGCCGGGTGGATTTGCCGACGTCGGCAGTGGTCGATACGCAACGCGACCTGGAAGCGGTCGGTGGGTCATCGCGAATCACCTTCTCGTCGAGAAGGCTGAGACTCGCGCTCAAATGTTGCATCAATAGGATCAGCGTACGTGCACTGATGCGCGGCAGATCGGCGGCGTTCGGGTGGGGCGTGATCGGCGTCTCGGCAAGATCCGTCGACGCGATCCGAACCGCCCGCGGCCGTCCGTCCGGCAGCGCGACAACGACGTGGGCGGGACCGCGCCCCGACCGCTCCTTCAGCACCTCAAGCCGTTGCCCAAACAGGAAATGATGCGGGTAGACCGGCTCCTGCACCACAGCCATGTGCTGACGATCCGCGGCGACAGCTACCGGCTCCGCGCCAAGCGCAAAAGCGGCCTCGTCAAGACGCCGACCGCCGGTGACGGCCCTCCGGTCGGCTCCGCCTCCCTCCGGCCCGTCACCGGCGGAAACAACCTTCAACCGAGATCACAATCCGGATGGTGGGGGCAGTTCTTCATGACGCAAAGTGGGCAGTTCCGGATGGCGTTTGACACACGGGGCAAGCCCCCACCCCTAGACAGAATGGATAGTGCGTTACGTACGGACCTGGCTACTTCCGGGAAGCCAGGAGCTTGGACAAATTTGTGCGATCATTTCGTTGAAAGGCCTTGAATCGCACGTAACGTCACATTGTACGATCATGAAATGAGATCGCGACCTCTGACAAACGAACGTAAGCTACTCCTAGGGTGTGGGACGATGGCATAACGATCTTGTCGTATTTCGAATTTGCGGCGAACGCTCGCCGTAAATGAGCCGGCGGCAACTCTCCCTTGCCGACGGTCGGGACGATGCGTAGCAGCGTCGCTCCTCCCAGACTGACTTCGCCTGGCTTCTCAAAATGAGGCCGGGCCTTTTTTGCCGTCGGGAAGACGTTAGTGCCTTGTCGACGTGCAACTGCTCGATCAGCTCGTCCGGAACCAGGCAAACTTGCGAGGTCGAGTCCGGCAAGACAACACGCGTTACGCCGACATCGGGATGCTGATTGTAAATCGTCAACACATCGCAGCCTTCGGTTCTGGCATACAAAGCAACACTTCCGAGCCATCAACGACTTGAACGGTTCCGGCCTGTTTTTCCTGTAGACAGGTGATGGCGGTGCGATCCGGGATGTGGGTGCTACCCAGGCGAAACACGTCCTCCATGCAAGCGTCTTTCTTCGCGTCGTTCGGCGGCTGATCTCGCGCACCCGCCGACTCGAGCACAGAGATGCCGTTGCACAACTACTGCACAGCACTTGGCTTTGGGACGCAAAACCAATGCGTTCGTTGTGTGCGCGTCACGATATCCTCTTTAGGTCGGTACGTTGCGGTATTGGTGTTCCTGCGCAAGGCACAGTCTCTGAGCCAGGCAGGCGAGCTTGATTCATCAATGTCGCGACGTGATTTCTATTGGCGATACCGCCAAAGAAAAAGGAGACTCGAATTGAGGTACTACGAACCATCCTGCACCTTCGATCGTCCCCGCGCGGCGCTCCCCAAACCGAGCCGCAAGGTAATAATTAAGCGGTGGAAGGCCGACTCACTGTCAACAGATAAGCGAGCGGAGCCATCGAAAGCGGACCAACCGCTCGCAAGTGACCGAAGTCTCGTTTGAGTTGTTTGTTTGGATATGAATGCACACAATGCCTTTCGATACAGTCCTTATCGCCAACAGAGGCGAGATCGCCGCCCGCATCATCAAGACGTTGCGAAAGCTGGGCCTTCGTTCTGCAGTTGTCTACCACGAGGTCGATGCGCGAAGCCCGGCAGTCTTCCATGGCCGACACAGCGATTCTTATCAGCGGTCACACGCCGATCGCGGCTATCTGGACATCGCACAAATTATTGCCGCCGCTCATAAGGCCGGCGCCGGCGCTGTTCGTCCAGGTTATGGATTTCTTTCCGAACAGGCTCAATTCGCCACGGCCGTGATAAAGGCCGGCATTGCGTTCATCGGCCCCGCACCCGAAACTATTGAACTGATGGGCGATAAGATTCGGGCCCGCAGCTTCGTCCAGTCGAGCGGCTTTCCAGTGGTCCCATCTGCAAATTGAGGAGGACGATCCAGCGACGTTCGTCTCCAGGGCGCGTGCAATTGGAACCCCTTTGCTGGTAAAACCGTCAGGGGGCGCGGCCGGCAAGGGCATGCGGATTGTACGCGACGTCGATGCTCTGGAAGGCGCGATTGAGCAGGCTCGCTCTGAGGGGCAACGGTATTTTGGGGATCACCGGCTTTACGTCGAAAGATACATTGAGAACCCGCGGCATATCGAAGTGCAGGTACTCGGCGACTCTTTTGGGAACATTGTACACCTGTTTGAGCGGGAGTGCTCGGTGCAACGCCGCTTCCAGAAGATCATCGAGGAAGCGCCCTCGCCAGCCCTGTCGCCAGAACTACGGAAACGCGTCTGCGAGACCGCGGTCGGTATCGCACGCGCCGCGGATTATCAAAACGCAGGAACCGTCGAATTCATTTTCGATGCAGGAGAATTCTACTCTCTCGAGATGAATACGCGCCTACAGGTCGAACATCCCGTGACTGAGATGATCAGCGGCATCGATCTTGTCGCCGAACAGGTCTATGCCACCGCGGGCCGAGAACTTGGTTTTGCTCAGTCAGATATCGTTTCGAACGGCCACGCTATCGAGGTAAGGCTGTACGCTGAAGCCCCCGAACCAGGCTATGTTCCGACGTCCGGAAAAGTACTTCTTCTCGAGTATCCGAGCGGGGTACGGATTGACAGCGGCATCACGCAGGGTCAGCCAATCACCACTGCGTTTGATCCCATGCTCGCAGAGATCATCGCGCATTCGCCGACGCGCACATTGGCCACCGCCACGGCCAATCACGCGATTCAGGGGGTCATTCTTCTCGGCTGCGAGACAAACGCTAGCTTCCTCGCCCGCATCCTTGCCGACGAGTCGTTTGTCCGCGGACAGTTTCATACGGGACATCTGGAGGAAAACCCGCACATTGCCGGTGGTAACTCTGCTACCGGCCTACCGGCATTCTTGGCATCAGCTGCTCTCCTGACCCGACAAGTCCGCGAATCGGCCGATGCCGTGCCCGCGCTTCACGCTTCGCTCGGCCATTAGAGAAATTGAGGTGTATCACTCCGTCGAGGTTGATGGCGTCGATTATCGGTTATGGCTTTCACCCTGCCAATCCGGCTCCTATCATCTTCACTTGCGCGACCAAGTCATTTCCCCGGTCGCGTTTGCCCAATACGGCGAGAATTCAGGTGTCCAGACCATTGCTGGCGAGACCGAACGAGTCCGCTTCGTCGTCGAAGGCGACCTGATTCACGTCCACATCCGTGGCATGATGCGCGTTTTGCGCTACAGCGACCCGTTGCGAACGCTCGCTTGCGTGAACCAAGAGGAACGTTCGCTCACGACCCGCGCACCGATGCCGGGAGTAGTCGTTACGATCGCGGTTTCGCCTGGTCAACCGTTATCCGCAGGCGCGGCGCTGATGATGATTGAGAGCATGAAGCTGAAACTATTATTCGCTCTTCACAGGATGGCGTAGTCGATCGAATCCATTTCAAAGAAGGAGAGAGCTTCGAGCGGGATGCTGTGCTGATTACGCTATCGAAAGAAGGGCGCTGAAATGCTACGAATCGCTTCTGGGGCGAACGTCAATTCGCAAGACTTTCGTCAAAACTAGCTCCACAACAGGCGCCTTGTTGACGAGTTAAAGGAGCGGCAACGTGCTGTCCGCTTCCAGCGGCCCGAGCGGGAGCTCGAGCGCCTTCGACGCCAAAATAAGCTGTTTGTGCGAGATCGTATCGACGCCTTGCTCGATCCAAAAATTCCGTTCCTCGAGCTTTCAACGCTGGCCGCTAGCAAGGCCTATAACGGCGAAGTGCCCGGCGCGGCACAGGTCGTCGGCATCGGGATCGTCGCGGGTCGCGAGGCGATGGTTCATGCAGACGACGCAAGCGTAAAGGGCGGCGCATGGTATCCGTTGTCTGTCGAGAAGATAGTGCGAGCCTTGGACGTCGCAATCGAGAATCGTCTGTCAGTGATTCATTTGTGCGGCGGCGCCGGAGGATTCCTACCTTTTCAGGCAGAGTTCTTTGCTGATCGCTACTTCGCGGGTCGGATCCACCGTAACCAATCCATTCTCTCCAAGATGGAAGTACCGCGGGTCGCGATCGCATTGGGTCATTACACAGCGGGAGCGGCCTACGTCCCGGCGCTTAGCGAATTCAACATTATGGACGAGGATACGGGAGCTATATTTCTCGGTGGCCCTCCAGTCGTGAAAGCTGCTACCGGTGAAGACGTATCGGTACAGGAGCTTGGGGGCGCTTACATGCATACGAGCGTGTCGGGCACGAGCGATTATTCCGCAAGCTCCGAGATGCACGCCATTGCGATCGCACGTGATATCGTTGCCCGATTCCATCGTCCCGCGAAGACTCCGATTGATCAAGCCGCCCCGGAGCCCCCTGCTTACGACGCATCGGAACTATACGGCATTATTCCAAAGGACCCTCGAGTGCAGTTCGACATGCGGGAGATCATCGCCCGCATGATCGATGGTAGCCGATTTCACGAATACCAGCCGCGTTTCGGCACGTCCCTGCTGTGCGGTTTCGCGCGGCTTCATGGATATCAAATAGGGATTCTTGCAAATAATGGCGTGCTGCTCAGCGAAAGTGCGCTGAAGGGCGCTCACTTCATCCAACGTATGCGACAAGAACCGGAGGCCCCTGCTCTTCCTGCAGAATACGACGGGTTTCATGGTCGGCCGCGAGTACGAGCGCCGTGGCATAACGAAGGATGGTGCCAAGCTGATCATGGCCGTCTCGGGGGCGTCGGTCCCGAAATTTACGGTCGTTTGCAACAGCTCGCACGGAGCAGGTACCTACGCTATGGCGGGACGTGCTTTCGATCCTCGGTTCGTCTTCACCTGGCCGCAGTCTCAGATCTCTGCGATGGGCGCCGAGCAAGCGGCAGGTGTGCTGAAACCACGTTAAGACCAGACAACTGGCCCGTGACGGTGGGCGGCTCGCAGAGCGGGAGCTGGCAGCCATTCGAGGTCCCCTTCTCGACGAGTATCGGCAACTATCCAGCGCCTACTATGCAACCTCCGAAATCTGGGACGACGGAATTCTTGATCCAGTCGATACCCGAAGTGTACTCCCGATCGCGCTGAGCGCTTCGCTGAATGCTCCCATCGAAGCGCCCCATTATGGCGTATTCCGAATGTAGCCGGCAGGAGTCGAACGTCCGTCTCTGTAGATTCTACTCCCTAGCTGGGCTCCAAATCGACGCATCGGCCTGTCCCCGGCATGAGCCAGATTGGTGTCGTCCACATTCCGGGCAGAACTCGAATTCGCGACCTTGGTCAAATTAGACCAGCCCGTTTCTAAGTGGTGCGTTGAATTCGGTGACCACGTTGTCGATCAGGATAACGGGTTGCGCCGAAGTAGGCCGAGCTGGGGTCGCATAGCCCTGATTGGCCGCGCATCGAACCTCGCGTGGGGACTACGCAAATTGCGTAACACTCGAGATAATCTGCTCGTTACCCTTCTAGTATTGCGTAGTGTATTGCGAGGCTCCTGCGGGTCGAAGCCATCGACATCTGGAGTTCGCGATGGATGCAAGCGCGGGCTGCCCTGCTGACTCTGATCCACTAACGAACGCGTCAGTCACATTAGATCTAAGGTGCGCCCTACTGATGAATTGTTGGGTCCATTCATCATCGACGATAACGGTCCTTGGGAGGAGACATGCAAGCCATCATACCGATCTCAGTCAACTATTCCACGACGGGCGGGGTGCAGAAGAGGTTGTCCCGCCATGCTCGACTATGGAACCACCCACCGTCTTGCCGTCCAATCGTCTGATCTGATCTCGAGCAAAGAACACTTGCTCCTTTGCAAGTGAACGCCATGGATAGCTTGATTCTTACGTAGCGTCAGGTTGTAGGATTGCAGAGCCGACTGACGTTCAAGCTGACACCACGCATGCCTCGACAACGCATACGCGGTCCGAGCCGGACCGGTTGCCGAGCTGCATGCCCTCATTAACGCCCGTTTCGAATGAGGCCAATTGGAACGACTAAGCACGTGTAGAGCAATGAACGCCCTCAAATCGATCATTAGCAAAGTTGCTACAGGTGCCACGCTGACCCGCGAGGAGACCGCAACGGCCTTTGAAATCATCATGTCGGGCCAGGCGACATCCTCCCAGATCGGAGGATTATTAATGGGGATGCGGGTACGTGGCGAAACCGTAGAAGAAGTCACCGGCGCAGCCTCGGCCATGAGGAGCAAAATGCTCCGGGTCAGTGCGCCCCCCGATCCTGTCGACATCGTTGGTACGGGCGGTGACGCTTCGGGCTCAGTCAACGTGTCGACATGCGCCTCATTCATCGTCGCCGGGGCCGGCGTTCCTGTGGCCAAGCATGGCAACCGCGCCGTGTCCTCACTATCAGGCGCTGCTGACGTCTTGGCCCGCCTCGGTGTGAAGGTCGACCTCCCGCCTGTAGGCGTCGCTCGTTGTGTGCACGAAGCTGGCATCGGCTTCATGCTTGCGCCCATCCGTCATCCGGCTATGCACCACGTTGCCCGAATCCGAGCCGCACTTGGAACCCGCACGATCTTCAATCTAGTCGGCCCGCTCACAAATCCGGCCGGAGTCAAGCGGCAGATCGTCGGCGTGTTTTCGCGGCAGTGGGTGCAGCCTTTGGCGCAGGTGTTAAAGAACCTTGGTGCTGAGTCCGTCTGGGTGGTGCATGGCTCAGATGGACTCGATGAGATCACCCTCACCGGGCCGACGTTTGTTGCCGCGCTAGAAAGAGATGCGATCCGCACCTTCGAAGTCACCCCCGAAGAAGCGGGCCTCGCCCGCTGCCATAACGAGGCGCTGAGGGGCGGCAACGCCGATTCCAATGCAATAGCGCTGCAAAGCGTGCTCGACGGCATGCCAAGTCCGTACCGCGATGTTGCTCTTCTCAACGCCGCCGCGGCAATGATCGTGGCCGGCCACGCAAGCAGCTTGAAGGACGGCGTCGCCCTTGGGCACGAATCCCTTAATAGCGGTGCGGCAGCCGCGCGATTGAAACACCTGATCGCGATCTCCAATGCTTGACACGGCCGATGTACGACATTTTTAACACCAACATCGAAGCTAACGAGCGCGAGGAGATTGCAAGCGCAAAGCGCGAGTTGCCTCTGCCACACGTCGAGGCACTTACCGCGGTTGCGTCACAGACGCAGCAGCTCCGCTTTCGAAGCGACGGGGAGCTGGAGCGCACCCTATGAGAAGTGAAGCGCCGGAGCTGCGCTCTTCGATCATGCCAAACCCTTGCCGCCGGGCTCGGCTCGATTTGGTCGACGTCTTCACCAACGGCGTTTCCGACGGCGATTTTACAGCGTCGCGTACCGCAAGACTCAACGGCCTCGCCGTGACGGCAAGGGCGCGCATACCCACTATGAGCAGCTCTACATTTCGTTAGTTGAATCGCCTGGGCGGCTATAGCATCGGCTCTATCAGACGCTGCGATGACTGCTGCGTGACGCGATAGCTGGCATCGCCATTTGCGGCCGTACGGCGGCGCGCTCGCGCATTCACGCGGCTCGTTCTTTCGGGGCAGGCGCCGCAGCTGGGGTGCATCTCGTGAATCGCGTTGGCGGGACAAAAGGCACGCTATGGCGTGAGAGTCGAGTGCGGAAGAGGTGGTACTGTGTACTTCTCGGCTAGTAATTTAAGCTTGGCACAGCGAGCTCTTCCACTTTTCCCGTGGGCGTTGCCAGGTGAGCCTCGGAAAAAGTTTGATCAGCGACAACACCAAGGGGCTTGAATCGAACGTAAGGTTAAACTGTACGATCTCAAGGTACAGCAGTCTCGGGCTGGTCGAGATAAGGATTGCGAAGTTCGAGCATGTCAGAATCGCACCGCACCGTCTTACCTCGATTATCGGACAGTGCGGCTTGCGCGTGGTCCTGATGGGCTCAACAATCTACGGCCTGCACCATATGCCTTCACTGATCCACATCGCTGGAGAGCTGGTCAATTCAGAGGACGTCAACGTCACCCCCACCGCGCTGTGCGGCTCCCCTTATTGCAGATTGGAAACCGAGTTCCTCCTCTGGGTCGGGACACCCGTGGAGATCAGTTGAACCAAGGAGTTTTCGGTTGTGTTCGCTCAGCCCGATTGGAGCTCGCACGGCGCCATCATCTCGGAAATGCAGGATGGTCGATCCGGCCTCCGATAGTTCCAATCAGCTTAGGCGGCTAATGTCGGTCGGCATGACCGGCGCGACAATCGCGAAAGATTGCTTCGCATTTCGGGGCAGCACGATGAAAAAACCAGACGGTGCCAAGAACGTTCTGTTGGTCGACCACACTGAAGGTCAATGCCGAGCCATACTTGGCTTGAAAGATGAAGATTCCAGATCTCCTATTTGTGCGGTGAGCCTGCAAGTCGGAAACCTTAAGAAGATAACGTCATGGTGCGCTTATCACTACGCGCAGATGCACGGCAGCGCTGTCGGACAAAACGGAGCCCGTGACGAAGCGCCTCCGTCTTTACGCTTTAAGAGATTTACATCGAGCCCGGGCTAATGACGTCGTCAAGACCGTATGCTTCCGACTGAGATCGCTTGACTGCTCGCGTGCCTGAAGGCCATCCGATGCGATCTGATCGCGATCAAGAGCTTCCGAACGACTCAGGAAGTCAGGGGTTTAAGCAACTTTTGCAAGTACGTAACGAACCTGAGCGAAAAGGGGGAAAAAGGTGGATCTTTGCACACTGATTGAGCGTAACGCGTCTTTTACTCCCGACAAACCCGCGATCCACTTCGACGGGCGCCCCTAAGCTACCCCGCCTTCACTCGAAGGATCGAGCAAATCGCTCGTGCTCTAAAACAACAGCTCGGCATCGAGAGAGGCGACCGCGTCGCGATCCTTGGCCTCAACCGGCCCGACTACCTGGCCCTGCTCTATGCCTGCGCGCGACTCGGCGCAATGCTCGTTCCATTGAATTGGCGGCTTACGGTCGCGGAACAGTTGTTCATCCTCTCCGACGCCGGTCCCAAAGTGCTAGTTCTAGAACAGGCCTTTGATGCGCTGCTACCAGCTCTGGCGGGGCAATTGTCCGACACCTTTGCTGCCGGGTTGGACTTTTCGCCTCTCGGCGGAAGTAAGTGGGACTGCTTGGTAGACCAGGGCCGAGGCGGCACACGGACCTGTCTTGCCGCTTCTGATTGTCTATACTTCAGGTACCACAGGGCCGCCGAAAGGCGCTGTGCTGCGTCAAGAAGCGTTGCTGTGGAATGAATTATGAGTCAGCACATGCATAAGCTCGGCTCGACCGATCATGTCCTGACAGTCTTTCCGCTGTTTCACGTTGGCGGCCTGAATATCCAGACCACGCCGGCGTTACATCACGGCGCGACCGTCACCATTCACACGCGATTTACGCCCGAGGCGACGCTTGCTGCGATCGAACGCGGCAGACCTACGCTGGCCGCGTTGGTGCCTACCACGATGCAATTCCTAACTGACCATCCTCAGTGGCAGCCGACGGACCTCTCTTCACTGAAGGCAATTTGCACCGGTTCAACGATGGTCCCGCAGCACCTTATCGCTTTGTCGCACGTGGGGTGCCAGTGCTGCAGGTTTACGGTTCGACCGAGACCTGCCTATTGCTGTTTATACGAGGCTCGGCGGCGATCTTACGCGTAAGGGCGCGAGCGGCTTGCCCGGCCTATGCTGCGAAGCGGCTATTCTCGACGATACCGGCAACAAGTTGCAGGCAGGCAGCCCGGGCGAGATCGCCGTACGGGGCCCCAATGTCTTCAGCGGGTATTGGGGCGCTCAACAAGCAACGCGCGAGCCTTTGCACAACGGTTGGTATCTCACCGGTGCATCGGCTGCCGCAATACCGGTGGATACTTTTGGGTTCATGATCGCAAAAGGAACCTCGTAATTTCCGGTGGAGAAAATATCTACCCGGCGGAAGTAGAGCGCGCGCTTATGGAGCATCCCGATGTCGCAGACTGCGCCGTTGTCGGTCGACCCGATCCGGCGCTGGGATGAGGTGCCGATCGCTTATGTGATCAGGCGGCCGGGGGTTCTGTTTGACGCGGAAGCACTAATGGCGCATGCAGGCTCGCAGCTCGCCCGCTTTAAGGTGCCGCGCGAAATTATTTTCACGGAAGAATTGTCACGAACGGCGTTGGGCAAGATCCAGCATTTCGCGCTGAAGGGTCTTACACGATCAAGCCAGCACAACGACGGCGAATGAAGATTTCGATCGGGTTTGGCATTTCCTTTACCCCGCAGGCATGGCCGCTGAGGGCCGCGAGAACCCCACGGGTCACCGCGTCTATGCGAACACGGCAGCTGTGAGTTGTTCATTTCGGCGCCTTTCGGTCGAATAACGTTGCCCCGAGGTCGCTGATGCCGCGGATCCTCATTATGAATGCCGGTACCGCGCAAATGTCGGGCTCTGATCTGCCGACAACCCAACTTTCGCTTGCCTCCAAGTCGGCTTGGTCGCTGTGTGGTTTGCACAGGGGGGAGATGGGGGGCCCAATTCCGGTATTGGTAAGTCAAGGATTCGCCGACTGTTATCTCTGGATGCTCGCGCCGTTTGAAAGGAGAAGCATTAGAACGCGTCATTTAAACCTCAGACACGGGAGAGAACGCTCCGTGGACGAGAAGGAAAGAGAGCTCAACAGAGCGGCACTCACAAGCGCTTCTCGGCCCATGCGCCTCCTTTTCGGTCTGCAGAGCAGACCGCCGAGCTGCACGACGCCAGAGCTGGCATGCTTCGGAATGTCTCTTGAAATGCTGCTGGCGGCATACATTGCCATCCTCTCACCAAATATCGCGATTTACATCTCCTGCGCTTTGAACTTGCGAATCAGATCGCAAATGCCGTTGCAGTCGACGTATGTCGACGGTTCGCACGAGATGTCATCCATGTCTTCACAGGTGCCGCACTCTTCCAGGAAGTTAATAGAGGTGCTAAGCCGGAGCGACGTCGCCAGTTGGGGTACCCGTCCTCACTCAGCCGATATTCCGATCGTCTATCCCATCTCCATTTTGGCCCCTCGACGCCGCCGACGCCCGCGTCAGTTAGAGCTTTGCCCGTGTTGCTGCCGGCGTATTCTGGGACGTGATCGAACTGCCCATGCCGTCTTTGGGAGCGCGATTGTATCAATCTTCCTATCAACCGATAAGTAGCGCGCCATTCGAACCAGTCCGGGTTCAAAAGGAGAGATCGCTCTTGCGAGCCTGCGTTGACGCTCGCCCTTGACGAGTGCTTGCAGCAATCCCGCACCAGCGCCTTGCTGAATAAAGCTTCTGATTATGCCCGGAAAAATTAGCGACCTGTCGATCGCAAGGCGTCTTGAACCTGACCTGACTTGTTCGGCAGTCCGAAACCGCACAACAAGTGCAGCCTCATAGTGTTAGCCTCGGACATTGCTGTTGAGGAGCATGCGCCGAGCCAGATGGAAGTGCTGGAACGCGGCCTCATTTAATCGGACCGCATCGACGCGGGCCGAGAGTGCGAGATGGTCGTTACCGCTCTCACCGCGTGGAAAGCGATTATGCTTGATCCAAGATGAGGGCGTTAAGGGTCACGGCGAGATTGGTCACCAGCATGCCAGAGACCCCATTGGTAAAATGAAACCGGCTTTGACTCGGTCCAGAACAACTACAGTTTCGAGGCGCTTTATATCTGGATTTTCATTTATCAAGCGTCGGGTGAAATGCTCGTACTCTTCCATGTTATTTGCAGTCACCAACAGGATGAAATCAGCTTGGCCCGTGACGTAAACTCCGCTCATCACCTCCGTCATAGTGCGGATGCCCCGCTTAAAGCGATCAATGATGTCGGCGCGATCGCGCTCAAAGAAAATGAGGACCAGCATAGTCACGTTTCGGCCGATCGCCCTTGGCGAAATGATTGAGACGTCTGATTCTATCACGCCCTCTTTCCGTAGGCGCTTTAGCCGGCGCTGAACTCCGGATGCAGATAGGGCAACTTTCGCGCCGAGTTCTTCACTGCTTAGGCGATTGTTGCGTTGAACGAGATCAAGAAGACGAGCATCGATTTTGTCGATTTCCATGGCTGCATTGCGGACTCTCGAGCGCGACCGCCTCCTCCAGGCATGCGAGGTAGTGCCATTGAGCGTCCCGGTCATCTCTAAACCTCCTCCCTAGCACCTCTACGAATGTACGTCTTCAGCCGACAAGCGCGCACTGACGAGTTGAAAGGCTCAAACCTTATCGGGGACAGCCAACCACCGGTTCCGGCCTTGTGCGCGCCCGGTCGGCTTGCGTCGCGTTCCCCAATTCCAATAAGCCGCTAAAGCTCTTTTCCTCAAGGCGCTGTTGGTGGAGGTGAATTTGTCTGTACCGCACCTCTCTTGATCCCTGGCAGCTGATTGAATGTAGTCCCTTCGGGAGCGGACATGTGGGCGGCTTAGCGTCACCAATGGAGCGCCATTGGATTGACCTCGCGGGCGAGCTAGTGCGGGGTGAATTTCCTTCAGCTATATCACGTATTGAAATAACCAAAGCGCGGCATCTCCCGGGCAAGGCGCACCAGAAAGGACATTGTTAACGTCACGCCACTGAGCAGCGCATTCAGGACCAGGATCGAAATCTTGGCTGCATCTGCGATGCGGCCGAAACGATCGAGCACCGAGGGCGCGTCTGCGTTGAGGCTCACGCCGTGGTAGGGCGGCATCAGCATCAGAAGGCTTGCGCCACGCGCGGCCGCATAGCGGACGCGCTCGATTGCAAATTGCGTGCTGAAATGTTTGCATGTGATCATGACCGCCTTGCGACTACCCACATGAGCCAGGGACAAATCAACCAAAATATCGCACTCCTGCTCCGATAACAGGAACTGCTCGGAACAATGAGCCAGAATGCAGATCCATCGGCGCGCTCGTCGATCATGCATTCGAGCACGCGGCGCTGCCTCTCAAGGGCACGAACTCCGGTTTGTGAAAGCCGGTGCGACTGGGAAGAGGCGGCCATAGGCGTATTTCCTTGCATTTGCCATGAGCAGGCGTCCAACAAGCAGATTTTCTTGATGGTCAGATATCTTTGGGCTCGCTCAGGTCATCAAGAACATTCGATGCGCCTCGAACAGATAATAGGATCCGAGAATGGTCCTCGCAGTGTTCGCCGCCTGCAAGAGAGGCCGAACCAATCATCGGGCGTCCAGCCACCGCGAAGACTTCGTAGTTATTGTTCCAGCGGGTCCACCAGAAACTAAAGGCTGCGTTGGTGTAGCTCATGCCATAACCCGCTTTACCTTATCTCTTCCGATGCAGGGCATGCGCAATCCCACGAGATCATTCCGGCTCTGCGGCAGCCTTTGCCAATGAGATCGGAGCGATGGACCTTTGTCCCAGCGGTCGTCCGTGGATACGCGGTGTTTTTCGCTCAGCGTTTTGGAGATGACTCGAACTGTTCTGCTTCGACCTTACGGCCCTGCCCGATCGTGATTATTCCAGATGAGGTCGCATTGGTCGCGGCGACCGAACTCTGAATCTGGGTAATTTTGAGAAAATATCCCTTGTAAGACGCAACCGTCTAATTCAGCTGTCAACTCAGACTTGTCGGTTCTCGCGTATCGCGACGTGAACGGGATGATTCACCTAACATATGCTGATCGGTGTCTTCCGCTTGTACAGCTTTCGAAAAGAAGACGGCGCTAAAGGCTCCGCAGGAAAGAAACGCTAGCGAGCTTTTGTCTCCCTCCCATGGGCTCCTTCCGCGGCCAAGGCATGCTTCTGAGCGACGCTTGTTCTTGTTCAGCTGAGAGAGGGACACGGCGCCCTATTATAGAGATCTTCGACTTGCCGGCCGTCTCAAGGAATCGAGTGCGCTGGCGTCCGCCAGTATCAGTCCCGTATACATTCTTGTCCACTGAACTCCGGCTGGACACTTCGCAATGAAGCTGAGGCATCGGCGATGGTCAGGCGCATCAGGGACAAGACGCTCGAAAGCCGCAGTGCGCGGCGGGACAAGCCGGTGCGCAAAACGCCCGTCTTGGTATCAATCGGACGAGGCCTGTCGATCGGTTATCGGAGGAACGAGACCGCCGGCACGTGGGTGTTTCGCAAAGTCGACGGATCGCGACTATACGCACCCCCGGACACTCGGACCCAACTGTCGACTACAGCGTGGAGTGCAACCGATCTCAGCGCGTGTCCATTCCGGGGCCCCGATGCAAAACCCACTGTCGACCTCCAAGGTCGCACCGTGCCGTTGTATCTGAATCATGACCGATCCGGAGAACAACCCGCAGTAACTGATCTTAAGCCAGACTCCGTCGTGCCAGCAACGATTGGCCTAATCGTGTCATTGCCGAAAGTCAGGATCACAAGAATTGTAACCGGCAGGCCCTCGCCGATGTCTTCGATCTGCGACAGACTGTACGCGCTAGCGCCACCCGCTCGACCGCATCGGCTGGACAGCCTGCGAACACCTCAATCTTATGGCTCAGCCACGATATCGATGATCTCTTCGCTCATGCCAGCATCACAGCTTCTTGCTTGAAGGTATCAACTGCGGCCCGGGTCAGCCGAAAAACGCCACAACCACGGGACAGTGGGCGATAGGCAGAGCCGGCTCGGGCCTTGAGAACATCAAACCATTGGTCGGGCGTGAGCCTCGCCGGGCGCTCGCTGATCTGGATCACTCTGCCATTCGGGGCGAAGCGGACGTGAATGATGATCTGCGGGTTCATATCGTTCCCGTTTTTTTGACAGGTTTAGAGACCGGTGGGCTGCTCGATCGTGACGTGTTCAGTTTCGCCCCCTTTTGGGTGGACCTCGCGCCGCGACTTGAACTTCGCACCTGCATTGGTGCCGGGTGGTCCGTTCGGCTTGGCGGCGACAATCGCCTGTGTGTTAGGCCTCATACGTTCTTCAGCATTGCCTTGAGTCACGTTTCGGGCCAACAGTCGATGTCGGCAAACTCCGCCCGCGCGTCCGCGAGATTGATGGCATGGAGGGTCTGAGAAACGAATAGGAGGAGGCTGATTACCTCTTGCTCCCGCTCGATAACGAGGGCCTACAGGCCAAGCAGCAGCCCAATCGTGCGCTTGGAACCGCAACGCTATACTTGCGGCCAACATAGACCCCGAAAGCTCGTTCGAGCGTCTCAGTCGTCGACCGACTGGAAATTCGCTGCGAACACAATAGCGCTTCGACGGCAGAGAGTCGGCAACAATGATATAAAGATCCGAGAGCGGAACTGCATTCACCGCCTCGGCGTCATCGAGGCGATTCTCTGCGGGTCCAGTGCCGATCACCGCCCAACATGCCTTCTAGCCAGCACCAACCCAGTCGCTCGCGCCTGGTCGGCCGTAATCTGCATGCAGTGGTCCGATCCATCGATTAGATGCAGGTCAAACTGCGGAAGACGCCGGAATGGCTGCTGCGTCACATCCGATGCATCACATCGAACCAAGGTGAGCTGCGGAAAGCGGCGCCTTAGGTCAGCAACGGCGCTAGTGTCTGTGTTAGCTGTCGCAAGCAGGCGTTCTATTTCGATCAATTGTTCTGTGGCTAGTGCCATTGTGGCTCCTATATGATTACTGCCAAGTGAGCATCACTGCCAGAAGAGCCGCTCGGGATCCGTGTTCAATTCATCGATCGCCGACGCAAGCCGGTGGAAAATGCTGTAAAATTTCCAGCTTCCTCGCGCATGATTCTTGAAGAACAGTTTCCAGATCCCGCTCACGGCATCGTAATGAAATAGCGCGACATCGATCTGACCGCCATCGTTGTCGATATTGCGCGAGCAGCAGGGACTCTCTATGAGATAGCCAGCCTTTACCGGCGTCACACTCGGAAAGACATAGCGATAATGCTTGCGCGAGATCAAAGCACGTTCGATCCGCTTGCGATCTAGCTCGTTCGGATGCGGGATCAGCCCGACCGGTACCTCTCTCGACACTCTCATTGCGAGAACATCCCCTCAAAGGATTGTGATCTCTTCTTCAAGACAACCAACGACCAGCCGCTCACCAAAATCTACAAGATAGATCGGCACGCTGGCTTCGGTATGCATCGCGACCCGGACGATCTCGCCGATAGCACCGGCGCCGACCAGGATCCCATCAGGCGGCGCGGTGGCAACTGATTCGTCATTGATGAGCTTGACAGCGGTTTTCACGCGCTGGCCCGATCGATATTTTGGAACGCGCGGCTCTGTCATGACACAGCCACTTCCGGCAATGGCAGATCATCCACGCCCTCGTCGACCGGGTCGAGCTCTTTGCGCCCCATGCCGACGCGGTAGCCACTTTCAAGAAATTCGACACCGTAGATATAGAATTTCTGCAGGAACGTGCCGATGGAAACGACATAACCCACGTCGCCCTTCTTGGCCAGAATGTCGCCGATCTCCTTACCGCGAAGGGTACCGTCATTGCGGATGGTACTGCTGGCCCGCACCTTTTCGCCGAAGCTGAACGCGGGCGGCCCGGTTAGCTGGACCACATCACTGTCGCGAACGATCATGTTCATGCACCGCCCCCCTCGCGAACCTGCAGGGCGCACGGAGACGCGAGCAGAGGTGCTCTTCTGAAGCATATTGTCCTCGTCTGCGGTGAGACATACCGACTCGTCATCCGCGAGGCGAATCGCCACTTCGTAGCGGGTATGCCGTTCAGGTTCGCGGTTCAGAGCGGTTACCGAATGAGGTGACAGTCGCTGCGCGAACTCGAGGTGCACGGAGGTGTCGGGGTCGTTCACCATGCCAAGCAGCCGCATACGTCGTGCCACCATGCGGCGAAACTCAATGGCCTCATCATTCATCAGCCAGCCAAGCCGGCGCGACTCGATGCGCTGCGTCCCGATCCAACAGCCGCAATAAAATGCAGAGCTTTGCCACCTCCGACGTCTTGGCCCAGCGAGTCTGTCGAAGTCGGAGCGGTAGAGCTCGATCGGGACAGAAGCCAACGTCTCTGCTTCGAGCAGGTGCTTTCGGCCACTCTGTCCAGAGTGATAGAAGAGTCCGGTCTGCTGTTGCTGATCCTCGGCTCCGGGTAGCAGACCTTCGTCGAGCCGCGTGTGCGCGACCAACGCTCCCTTGCTGCCTGATAGTGGAATGACTTGGTCCATGTTCATGGACAGCTTTCCTCCTCTGACAGGTGGCCCCTTCGACGTTGCAAGGCGGTGCACCTGGCCCGGCGAAGAACAGCCCCGTCAGCACAGCGGCGTGGGTCAAATCGATGACAGCGCTGCTTAGTGGGTGCTCGGCATCGGGGCGCAACTTTGGACCGTTGCGCTCCATGACTTTCTTACGGGCCCCGCGGCGCCGCCTACGCATCGATGTTGGCGATTGATCCTGAGCAATCCATGGCCATGACAGGAAGTTGCAAGTCGACGCCTGCGGAGCCGTCGATGCACACGGCGATACTCGCGACTTTGCAGTGACGGAGCTCGGCATGAAGTTCACGAGCACACCCCTTTAGGCAGGCGCCTGGTAACGCGGCACTGATGTGTCGATGACGTTGGTGTTTTCAACTCGACAGAGAGCGACACACTGCGGCTCGTCAAAATAGACGATGCATTCGGTGCACTTCTTGGATTCAATTACGAAGTTTCCGGCCTTCACCGACATTGCAACATTCGGGCATAAGGGTTCACAAGCCGAGGAACTCGTACATTGCGAGGCGATGATCTTGAATGGCATCGATACAACCTCTTACGCGACCGAGGTCACGGTTCTTGCCGCATCGCGGCGTCGCCGCGCTTGACGTGCCGGATCTCACCGCTCTTGATTTTGTGGAGATAGCCCCTGAACCATCCGATCGCCGATTTCTCGACGATCGTGTTCGGATTGATCGATCGGCTCGATCCCAGCATTGATCAGAATGTCTCTTGGGTAGCCACCAATCTTGGCCACGACGGTGCCCGACGAGTTTTGGATGCGAGCGTAAGGATGATGAGCTTCTTCGCTATAGCAGGGATGAGTCCTAACTTTGTCCGAGATTTCGGACGGCAGATCGCCTGGGGCAGCCTGTGACCCATAGCTCCGTTTGCCATTCTTCGAAGAGCTCCAGGAACCCTTATAATCGGCGATGACCCGCATCCCGCCGCTATCCTCAGCATGTTTGACATGTTTTCCGCGTCCGGCAACAGCGTTCATATTCAATTCTCTACCCAGTGTGCACCTGGCGAACAGCCTGAGCGGCCACAGAACGAGAGTTAGCAACTCTCGTGCCATCTCGGATGGCTGGCATTCCCCGCCCTGTGAATGAGTTAGCTAGACGTGATCCGCACAGTTGTGCACGCGTCAGCGACAGTTCACACGTAGCAAATGCGACAGGCGTCGCAATTGTGACGGAGATGGCCGCTGGGTTCTCATTGAGCTCGCGTGAATTCTCCCAACCCGCACCCGTCGTTTGCGATGCGACCTCTTCCTACTAGCGGACCGCGGCGAGCAGCCCACTTCGCGCCGCTACTTGGCGCTCAACATCTCTATCGCGTGCGGGAGTCATATCGCGATCGGTGTGAGGTGTTGCTCGATCAGAAAGTAGAGTTCGTTGCGCGAGAGTGCTTGCGGATCGACCATGCGTAATGGACGTCAGCCGAGCGTTTGGTGATCTGCCGCGCATAAATAGCAAAAAGCCGATCATTGAAGAGACAGCCGAAGAAGAGGAAGCTCCGTCCGTTCCGCCTTTCCTTGATGAGATTGGGAACTGGTGTCTGGATGCCGATTGCAGTCAGAACCTCAACATAATCAGCGTCAGTAATCAGAAAGCTCTTGACCGGCAGCACGCTGCCGTGCGCCTTGCGCAGCACAGTAGGCCAATGGGTCGCCGAGGCATGATCAACCTTTTGGCTCGCCGGATCGTAAATTGGATACCAGCAATCGACGTGGATGCCGGAGCGCGCGATACTTTGCATCTCACCCCATCCGTCGACCGAGTGCCGTCCGCATCGGGCCGTCGTACCAAGAGTCGACTATCACCGGCAGTAAGGATGCTAGATGATGATGCAGTGGTGTCGACTCCACCGGCGGGCGAACGCCTGGACCATCAAAGCCGTCACGGTGGAGCGATGTATGTCGCTCTCGACATTCTGCGCCGGCGCCCAGACATTGCCTTTGGCCTGGCGCGGTAGCGCAACTTTGCTGGAGAAGGCAGAAGGCCTCCTGTGTCATTGGCATATGTGGTCCGATCAACTCGGCGAGGCCAAGTCCGAGATACGGAACAATGCTAGGCTCTCATCCTCACCGCAAGATCGGTAAGAATCACCTTCGCGTCGGCTGCGTTGACAAACTCAATTCGCGGGAGCGCCTTCATCAGTTCGCCCGTCCTCCCCCGCGTCCTGGCATTTATTGTGATCGGCAGCGGCGTGTCGCTCGCCATCTCGGGCAGATCGTCATCCAGCCATTGGCCATTCTGATCCAACCGCGCGAGAGCGTTTCATACTCGGATCCCACGATCGGCTCTTCGAGAGCTTTCTTGCGAACGGCCCGCATCAAGAGAGCGGCGACTCAAGAGTTTCATGAGGTCAATTTTCTGGACCGCGATGTATACTTGCGTGGTTTAGCATGCTCCCGCGAGTTGGCGCGCAGCTGAGCCACAATGTTTGACAGTACGGAGACGACCTGGTCGACCTCTTCGAGGGTTGTCTCACGCGACAGGGGCAAGCGCACCGCGCCGTGCAGGCTCTTCTCCGGCAAGCCCATGGCGTGCAGGACATGCGACGGCTCGATTGAGCAGGATCCGCAGGCTGATCCGAGCGAAGCGGCAATGCCCACACGATTGAGATGGTGGAGAATTGCGCGCTTTCGAGATGGTCAAAAGCGATGTTTGTCCTACTTGGTTGCCGGTTGCTGATATCGCCAAGCGCCATGCAGTCGGAGGTGGCTAAAATCCCCTGCTGGAGGCGGTAGCGCAATGCACCAATGCGAAAGCGCTCCGGCTCGAGCCGAGCCGCCGCAAGCTCTGCGGCTTTTCAAGACCCGACGACCATGCCGGGGATATCCTCGGTTCCGCAGCGGCGCCGCCGTTCCTGTGTGCCGCCCGAGATCAGCGGCCTGAATTTTTTTGTGCCTCGCGCAAATCGAGCGCGCCGATCCCCTTAGGACCGTGCAATTTGAGCCCGGACAGCGACAGCATGTCGATGGCACTGTCCTTCAGCTTGATGGGCAGCTGCCTACGGCTTGCACCGCATCCGTATGAAACAGCGCGCCCGCCTCTCGCGTCACCCGGCTAGAAACTCCACCGGAAAAATCGTGCCGGGTCTCGTTGTTGGCCTACATAACAGACGCGATCGCAGTACGCGGTCCGAGCGCGCATCGAAACGCCCGGATGTCGAGCCGGCCGTATGAATGTAGAGGGATCACGCGCGTCTTAACCGTCGTTGTCGCCAAATTGCTCGACCAGCGCAAGGATGGCGGAATGCTCGACGGAGGTGACGACTTCGTCGCGGCGCTCCTGCGTCGCGAGCGCAGAAAGGAATTTGGTGTTATTGGCCTCGCTCTCGCCGGATGTGAAGACTATTTCGTGATCATGCGCGCTCCCTAACAATCCTTGCACGCTGCGACGCGCCTGCTTCACGGCTCCGCATCCTCTCGGCCAAAGGCATGGGCGGAGGAGGCATTGCCGAACTGTTCGGAGAAGAACGGCGACATGGCTTGTAGGATGGACGGATTGTCCGTGTCGTCGCGTTGTTGTCGAGATAGATCAGCACTTAATCCTCCCTCAATTCGAGCGCCTTGGTTGCGCCGCCACCCGGATCAAGCGAAGGCGGCGAGGCGATCTCAGAAGATCTCGGCGTCAAGCTGGAGAACGTCACGCTCAACATGCTCGGTCGCACCAAGAAGTTGATGATCGACAAGGAGAACACCACGATCGTCAACGGCGCCGGCAGAAGGCCGACGTCGAGGCGCGCGTGGCCCAGATCAAGGCTCAGATCGAGGAGACCACCTCGGACTACGACCTTGAGACGCTTCAGGAGCGTCTCGCCAAGCTCGGCGGCGTCGCGGTGATCCGCGTTGGCGGCGCGACCAAAGTCGAAGGAGCGCAAGGATCGCGTTGATGACGCGATGCATGCGACCCGCGCGGCTATCGAGCAGGGCATCGTCCTGGGCAGCGCCGTCGCCCTGCTCTGTGCCTCCGAGCAGCCCAAGGGCCTGCGCACTGTTCCAAAAGCATCAGAATCACACCGCTCAGCGGCGCCTTCAAGTCATTCCGGCAGAAAAAAAGCAGAAGAGCTCTTCGCGAGGCACATCAAGCTGGCCAAGGTGGCAAGTCGGCAGTCGAAAAAACTTATGGTCTTTGGCGTCAGAGGCGATACGAGGCCTTAAATTGCTTAAGCTCTACAAGAAGACGAAGGCGAATAGGCTGGAACATAGGAGTATAAGTCCCGCGGCGGTCACCCCCAGGAGGCGGCCGGAAACAAAATCATGCTCGCGCATGAGCGCCCCTAGTTGCGGCCTGAATTGCAACCGGGCCCCCTTCCTGCGCCCGCGCGGTGAGTTCTTATCCTGATTGCGCACATAATTCCGGCTGTTGCGCCTCGAAAATGCATTATTTGAGCACCGCACAAGGCTACTCGGCCGTGTTACGGCACGAATGATCGCTATTGCTTTCGGCTCAGCAAACGGCACCTGAAGAGCGGCGCGACATCCTGCCCGCGATGCGTGTCGTTTGGCCCGGATGTGAGGGGTTCATGTTCGGAGGTAGTTTTTGGTCATGCGTGGGTCTCTAATTTTCCTTGTGGTTTTTGCAATCATCTTGGCGGCGCGCGGGCAGCAGCAAGAACGCTTCGTGTTGCGCCCGACCGCGGCCATGCCGCCGGTCAACGTTCCTTGAGAGCAAGCGCGCGGAACGTGTCGGCGACATGATGATCATTTGGGGGACTTATCTGGTCAATCAGATCCGACGGGCCATCGGCCGGCGGAGATCGTGAGAGTTCAGGTTGGTCTTGCGGCGGCCTCGTTAGCCAGCAGTTACTCTGCGCTTGCGCGGAGGCAGCTCAGCCAGTCTTTCGTGCCGAGTTGGCGCAGTGGCACTTAACTCGCGCAGCACAAGCCAAGCTCATGGAGCTGATCGGAGAGAGACCTTTTGCTTCGGCGCGCCTCGGCCGAGCCCTGTCCGGACTGGCAAGACCCTGGGTGATGCTGTTTCGCACAGCACCTTGCCGTCTGTCAGGAAGGTGACGGCTTTGGGCTGCACCGTGGTATCCACCGTGACCCGCTTGAGATCGCGCCTGCGCAGTGCTCCGGCGTAGTGCGCCACCCTCTGGCTCTCGGCCAGCAGAAGCTCGAGCTTGCACCAAAGCGCGTGCGCCAATGGCTGAGATCCGAGCGCTCATGCGGAAACTCATGCTGGAAAAACGCCTCGCCGGTGAAGTGCTGGAATACGGATCATGGACCCAGCGATCGCACGCGACTTCGTCGGAGAGGTCATAAATGTGCTTGAGCAGCAGCAGCCCAACCACGAAGCGGGTCTCGATCCCAGGGCGGCCCCTTGTCGCTGTACAGCGGTGCAATCTGCGCATCGATCCAATCCCAGTCGACCTTGCCGGCGAGCTGCACCAGCTCGTGCTTCATGTTGATGATCTGGTCGAGCCTGGCACGAAATAGATCGCCTTCTTCGGTCGCTTTCGGCTTCTTCGGTCGCATCGGCTCCTCCGATGCGGCCATCGAATCCGGCTTTCGCGATTCGACGGAGTCTCAAACTGCAAGTTGCAGGCTTCCGATGCTCAAACCTATCAAAGCCTGCAATCCGAAACGCGCCACCGTCCGGAAAACCGATTCCTGATCAGCACCTTAGGCGTTGTTCACGGACGACGGTCTAAGAGGGATGCTTCAAGAACGAGGCGGGAGCGAATTGACGTGAGTCAATGCGAACCAAGCGTGTCGGCCATCGATCGCTTTATGCCGAGCGGCATCAGCGATACTGTTGCCGGAGAGGCGGCGAGGCTCCCAGGCACTCCGTCCCACTTGGCCGCGCCTGCGCCGTGGCTCCAGCCAACGGCTCACGCGCCGAAACTCGAGGTCCATACATGAATGGCGCACTGCCATCCCGGGATCTTGGATCTGATCGAAGCAACAGCACCTTTCCCTGATATGTGCTGAGATATCAGCACTTCTCGTTCCAGCTCTCCAAATAAAAAGCTCGAACTCCACAACGGCATCGAAAATTCTCCTTCGGCAACCTGATCGTCGGGCGCGGCCTTAATCGCCTAGATAGTCGGTCTAAGAATGCGGTGCGCACGTTCGGCTCTTCGAGGACCGGCGCGGCCCCAGTCGTTCAGGCTGGCGCCGACGTAGTTCGACAGAATGGGATCGTGCCGGCACTGGCGATGGCAGCTCAGGAGCTCTCCTGTCCTCTGGCCTGGACTTGGGGCGTGATCGGGCCCGGCTCCATCAGTTCGAGCACCGCTCGTCCCTTGTCCGTGATGCGCCACCCTCCATTCACACGCTCGACGAGTCGCTGCGAAAAAAGGTCGAGCTCGGGCACGCGGGCGCCCATTCTCTTGGTGCGCGCCGCCCAATCGGGACCGCTCGTGGCCAAAATGGCCATGTCTCGCTTGAGGTCCGGCATCGATTCGAACCCGTCCGGGTAGCTCACAAGGATCTTCAGCACCGTGACTTGGAAGTTCACATTAACACTATCACTGTTGTCCGCACCTACCGCCACATTGTTGGCGCAGAGCGAAGAGCTTCCATGCCGACCTGCCTAAGGCGGTCCGCCGTGATCTCACCTCTGTTGGCGGCGTCCAAGATCTTGGAAGCGACATGGGCCCGAGTGCCGGTTTCGTTGCGAGGCAGACCCTCGCAAACCTCCTCAAGAACAGCACGCAAAAGCGCAGTGGTCGTTGCGTCCAACACTTGGCGACTCCGCAAGGCGCAAAGAATGGTAGCACGAGGAAGTACGCTGAAACTTTCGAATGAACTACTAGCTGATTCCAAGACTATGAACTTCACCACAGTTGCCGTTGTTTGTTGATTACCTGAAACGTCGCGGCCGTGTCCTCCTCATGGCGCATAGTTGTGATGCTCCTGCTCCGCCACGTCAGTGCCGAGGAACCACCTCCGTGATGGAATCCAGCCTCGAAGAGGCTCTTTTTGACGATTTTCATCGCGATGGCTTTGTCCTCGCCGCGTTACATGAACTCTTTCTCGTGGCGGCGCATCTTCAGCATCAATATCGCGCGCTGAGGCTAATTGAGCTCGCTCACCCGATGCTCAACTGCGCGCACGGCCATTCGTAACTTGCATTGAACTCCTTAATTCTCGTTGAAGCCAAGGTTTCGTTGGGCCGAGACCACGTTCTGGAAGCGTGTTGCATAGAGATTGATGACAGACCGCAGGGAGGTCGCCTCCTTCATGGGGTCATCGTCGCGCAAATCGGTCACGAATCCCTCAATACGACTGGATGCTGCGAGCTGGCGCTAATGATTGTCGGCATGTTTCTTGATCGATTCTTCACTGGGCTTGCCCTCGAATTCGGTTGCAATTTGCCCGGATTCCAAGAAGGTTTATGACAACGATACGACATGACCTTTGAATTCGTTGCTGGCATTCGACTCACGTTGCGCCACGCTCCCGTAGAGCGTGCGACAGTGCAGATTGCGCCTGTGATAATGACCCCTGAAATCCCCGGGAGTGCCAGCTGTTCGAGTAGCCCAACGTGGAATCCGCGACGCGGTGATGATGTCCAACGATCTCTGATCGCGACTTTGTGCATTTTGCCTCTCAAATGACTTGTCCGGACGCGCCCGATGCTGGTTCGCACTGTCGCGCAGCTATCCTGCTAAATCGCCGAGCTCAACGTTTCTCTGCCGCTCGTTGACGAGCGCTGACTAATTTAGATTGATCCTGAAATCGAGCTATCGAGGGTACGGACGCGTACACCGAGCGAGTGTTCGAAGGCCTCAATGAACAGTACGCAAGCGAATATTCTCGCGAGAAACGCTTCACGATAGCAGTTGCTGCGAACTTGACGAAATCTGCGCACAAAAACTGCAAGATATGGCTGCGAACGCCTCCAATCCTCCCAGGTAAATGAGTATCCGATATCCGCTTGCACGATCTGACGAGGTTTCGTGCAAGATTGGAGTTCCCAGTGAGTTCATTTACTTGCCGAGCTCCTATTCAGTGCCCTTCGGGGCGTTTCCTCCCTGACTCGGCCGCGCGGTATCTCGCGCGGCCTTTTTTCACGCTCGACGAAGATCTGATTGCGCGGATTTGAAAACCTCCAGGAGCAACGCGACGACCCCGACCGCCGCCGCACAACCCGCGCAAGGCTCGTCCATCCCGCGCTAGCGTCTGAAAGGACCCGTCACTTCTGCGGGAGGGCTGCTACATTGATCGCGCCTGAGTCGGCTCACCTCGCCTTTGGTAAAAACAATCTGGCGATCGGCACCTCCGAGCAGGGCAAGCCGCTCTCCAAGGCGCTAGGCGAAGTCGATATCGGTGGCGCCTATGTCGAGTTCTACACCGAAGAGACGCGCCGCATCTATGGCGAACCGATTCCCTCGCCGCGCCCGGATGCAAGGCTGCTTGCGATCAAGCCACCGATTGGCGTCCAAAAAGCGCCGATAGTTTTCTCTTTTGTAAAACCGCCGTCACAAGGCAGTTTTCTACTACGGCAAGACTAAACCGGGACTGCTGGTTCCGCACCTGTTAGATGCAAACGCGACGTTGTCACGCCCCCTTCCTAGGAAGGAGCGACATCGCCACGGAAATTCGTCGTGCAGCCCGAGCTCTAAAAATCGCACAGCATGTCGCAGCGCATGCTGTAATCCCATCTGTGAGGCTTCCTGAAAATGCATGCCGCACAGACATCCCCACAAGGGACAGCAATCATCAATCTCTAGGTCAGCCCATTTCCACACACCGAGACCGGGCGCGCTCATAGCCGACGATTTGGAAGGCATCAAGCGTTCTTGGCGACGAACTCGCCCCGACCGGCTCGCGCAAGAAAGGGCAGGATGTCGGGCGGCACGATTTCGAACCACTCCCGACGGACGCAGGTTGTGTGGAAGTGCCTCTTCGGCGCTAGCATGTATTGCCTTCTTGTTGCGTGAAAAGTCGAATGATGCTCGAACAACGAAGAGGGTAGAGGGTTGACGCATCCACTCTGTTCGGCTCGAGCCGCGGAATTGATCGAAGTCCTGCTAGGCACGGCTCGCTATTGAGAAAGATGACGACGGTTTGAGCGACACACTCTACATCATTGGCAATGGGTTCGATTTGCATCACGGAATTCAATCGTCTTACAGGGCATTCGGTGAATACCTGAAGGCGGTCGACCACGCGACGTATCAGGTCGTGGAACGCTATTTCGACGTCAACGCGGCGTTTTGGGCCGAGTTCGAGGCACGGCTCGCGCACTTCGATAGTGATACGTTGATCGAGGACGCATCCGATTTCTTAATGCCTTATGGCGCCGAAGAATGGAGCGACGCCTATCACCACGATTACCAGTACGAGATCGAGCAAGTTGTCGATGGGATTTCGAAGACATTGCGAGCGCGTTTTGGAGATTGGATCCGGCAGCTGCGCATCCCAGACGCTCCGCCAATTGAGAACCTGCGGCTTCCGATTGATCCATCAGCCTCCTTCTTGAACTTCAATTATACCAGATCACTGCAGCACCTCTACAACGTGCCGGATCAAAACATCCTGCACATCCACGGAGCGGCGAGCGACCCGGAGGCGCTGCTCGTGCTTGGACACGGCTGGGAGCCCGACGACAATCTTGATCCCTATCGGATTAGCACCGACCCCGAGAATGCTGATACACGTGTCGTGGAAGGCCAAGCCTTGGTTGATTCCTATTTCAAAGAGACATTCAAGCCAACTGAGGAGATCATTCAGAGGTATCAAGCGTTCTTCCGCAAGCTCGCGACGGTTGAGAAAATTCTAGTCATGGGGCACTCCGTCTCGGAGGTCGACTATCCATATTTCCAAGAAGTGATCCGTAACATCGATGCAAGTCGGTCGCGCTGGAAAGTAAGCTACTTCGGTGAGCCTACTGCGGTCCGCAAGCGTGTCGGCGATCTCGGCATTGATGCCCGACTTGTTGAGTACGCGCTTCTTGTTGACTTTTGAGCGAGGCGCGTCAGCGACGGCGCCCACGAGCATCGTCACAGGGCTTCCAGGTTTGCCAAATGAGAGGGATTGACAGCTCCTCTCTACCACAGGTTGCCAGATGCCCCTAGCCTTGCAAACCCAGCCAGCCTTTTCATGTAGTGGCTGGGGTCGCGGCGGCGCCGTTGGTGCCGCTTTTGACATGCCCGTTCTGAGCGTGATCAAGCAGCTTTCTCTTGGCGGGCCCGGATGTCGGCGATCCATTTCTCCAGCGCATCGATCTCGGCTTCGATAACGGAAGGTGCAGCCAGCCTTGGGTTGATCTCTCCTGGCTGACTATGGAGCAGAGCCGAACAGCGCCCAAATGATTCACGCATGACACTGCAATCGGTGTCGGTAAGAACCGTAAGCTTGCGGATTCCGCTCGATGTCGCCCATCGTTCCGAGATGATCTCGCCCACTATTCCGATTTGAAGTCGCCCACCCGTTCCGAGACGATCTCGCCCAGTATTCCGGGATGATGTCGCCCGGGTGACGCGGCCTCTTCCGGCTCCCATCCCTTGCTCACCCATTCGACCCTCGACCGCCTCAACGCCCTCGGCCTCCACGGCATGGCCAAGGCCTTCGTCACCATCGAGGCTGCCGGTGAGGCTGGCAGCCTCGGTCACGCCGAATGGCTTGCTCTGCTGCTCGAGCGTGAAGCCTCGCTGCGGCACGACAAACGGCTCGCCACTCGCCTGCGCTACGCCAAGCTGCGCCAGCAGGCGTGCGTCGAGGACATTGACTACCGCACCCGCGCGGCCTCGACCGCCCACTGTTTGCCAAGCTTGTCGAGGGACGCTGGATCGACGACCATGCTAACCTGCTGATCTGCGGCCCGGCCGGCGTCGGCAAGAGCTGGCTCGCCTCGGCGCTCGGCCACAAGGCCTGCCGGGACAATCGCTCCGTGCTCTATCAACGTGTTCCGCGGCTGTTCGATGACCTCGCTCTCGCGGCGCGGCGACGGCCGCCATCCACGCCTATTGCGCGGCCTCGACCGTGTCGATCTGCTGATCCTCGATGATTGGGGGCTCGAGCCGCTCGATGCCGGCGCCCGCCACGACCTCTTGGAGATCCTGGAGGATCGCTACGGCCGCCGCTCCACCCTCGTCACCAGCCAACTCCCGGTCGACCAGTGGCACGCGCCGGAAACTTCGCGTCCCCATGGAGTAACAAAGGCCAACTTGGATTTCAGGATCCACTCCGCGAGCAGCCCAAGGTGGATTCGCTACTATGAAGATCCGCAAATAGTTGAAGCGTCCTCTGCGAGGATCAAGAGCGCTGACTGCGCAAGCAGAGGCGAAGCCGACACTCAATTGAACTCTTTGCTGGATTCGATCTTCACAACCTCAGAACCCAAGAAATCTCCGGTTAGCGTATCTGGCTTTGCCACCATAAAACTCATCAGACGCATTCTTGCATACAGTTCTGTAGAAGTCGTCTGCGTCTTCCGTCGCGTATCCAGCCCCGGCAAAGCATCCTCTCGCGTTTTCCTGTAGAGTATGCCTCACTCCGCTCGCACTATCAAAAACCGCATTCAGACATCCAACAAGTGCCACCACGTCATCCTTTGACAAACGCTCGTCGCCATTCATCATTCTCGCGTGATTGATGCAAACTGCAATGTTGAACGATGTGAACGAGTCGCTTAGACCCGAGCAGTCTTCAAATCCATCTTCGCTATCATTCAGCCTAAAATGAGCAATCGGAAGGTATCTCATTTCTCTGACTTCCCTATGCGAAAAGTCTTTTGATGATACCAGCTCCATTTCAGAAAGTGCGCTATGCACACGGACGTACGCATCATGAAAAAACGGGCCGATCACGCTGGTGTTTCTCCTGAGCAAGCCCTTTTCCATATCTTCCCGAGCAAATGGCCTCGTCTTGCCTAATTTCTCATTTTCCGCCAGAGACAGCCATCCCTTTTCATGAAGATAAGGCATCAAAACCTTGTGTGCGGTTCCCCACTTGCTCTCATAGGCCCGGCTAACAATCAAAAACGCTTGGCCCGCGATCAGCTGAGCGTTTTCACCAAGGCGTCTGTCGCTATTGAGGTGGGCTTCCAGTGCCTCGACGGCTTGCTTGGGTGAAAGAGATCTGTCGCTTTCAACTTCTGCAATGAAATGATCCAGCCCTCTCTCAATAAATGGCTTCGTTATCGTCCTCGATGCATAACCGGTCGAGCCGGTTTGTTCATTTCTAACACCTGACAGGGAGTACTTGTTCTTCCTCAGGTATTCTGGTGAACTCGTCAAATCCACGCTGTCCGGCACGATCGTTGGAGCATGTTTCGAGATACCCTCAATTGTCATCCGACCCCCTTTGAGGCATTTGATATTTTTCATGATGGAGATGTGTGCTTGCTCCGTATTTACCAGGTTCTTGATGTGAACCTTGGTGGCAGCACGGTAGTCTATCATGGATGCAAACCTGTTAGCGCCAATGAGTCTAGGGGCTTTGACCTGGCTGGCAATGCGATTCTTCTCTTCATCGGAAAGGCTGCAATAACTTTGAAAGTATTCTTCCGCTTGTTTTTCGGCCTTGGTAAGTCTGGTGTCGCTGCTGAAGCCCCCTTTTCCGTCGTGCAAAGACGTAGTGGAGAGGAAAAAGTCGTTGGCCATCTTGTCATAAAAAAAGACCGCTCCGAGCGCGCCAAAAGCATACTTCATCACGCGAGAGGCCAAGCCCGGCAAGTTGCAGTTTCCGCGTGCTTCCTCTCCGCCACTGGATTTCGAGCGTTGATTGGACCCACGAAGACCAGGAGGGATCTGTCGAGTGGCAAGGCACTTGGTCGGTGGAGTCGTATTCGACTTGGTCGTGCGCGGCCGAACCATCAAGCCCTGTCGTGCGATCTCGGTGCGTGGCGCCGCCCGAAACACCGTTCCGAATTGACTATTTGTGATACGCACTTCCTATCGCCTCCAGTAGGTGAACCCGCTCGCACTGAATTGTCACTTGGCAGTATTAGACTCGGGTTTTGAAGAGAGATCAGATACCGCGATCAGTTTGCATCCGACATGAGGTCTTACTTCGAGCACTTTCCCCACCTGCGCAATCAGCAGGGCACTCACGGCTTCGGCGGCCGAGGCGAGGTGGCCAGAGGAGATGAGGGCGCTGTCATATGGACCGGTGGATCTATCACGAGCAGCCTCAGATCTTCGTGACCGGCAATATCGGGAATCTCGCCCTTGGGCACTACTTTTCGTCCAATCGGTCGCTGGCGGCCGGCTCTTGCCCGTTGGGGCCGATGGTCGGAGCCGTCGTCGGCGGCGGCGCCCAAAGGCTATCCTGTGTGTGTTTCACCGGGTCCGGTAAAGCCTCAAAGACTCCCCTCGCATAGGCGCCCCCTCAGCTCCGTGCGGGCGGGATTGACCTTGTCGTAGGCGATCACTGCAGCGGCGCGAAGTTGGCTTTTGTCCAACTCTCGAAGGTAGTCCGCCGACCAGTGGTGGATCGTATACGCTTCAAGTTTGTCCATCATCGACCGCCAGCGCCTGATACGCTCCTCTCGCGGCATGTTGACCGCCTGCCAAATTGCCTCCCTGATTTCTTCAGGACGGTTCGGATCCACCAGCAGCGCCTCCTTGTCGTTGAAGTCTTCAGCCGCACCCGCGAACTTCGAGAGCACCAGAACGCCGGGGTCCTTTGGATTCTGCACAGCAACATATTCTTTCGCGACGAGATTCATGCCGTCCCGCAACGGCGTCACGACGCCAACACGCGCAGCGCGGTAAAGACGCGCAAGTGCCGACTGGCTGAACGATTCGTTAATGTAGTGGATCGGGCTCCACTCGTCCGTGCCGTGCTCGGCATTGACTTGGTTGATCCGGCTCTCTACCTCGTTTCTATACCTCTGATACTCTTCAGCGTCGGCACGCGATGGAGGCGCGATCTGCAACAGCGAGATGCTGCGCGGCTCGGCCTTCACCAAAAGCTGATTGAACCCTTCGACCTTTTGGTCGATGCCCTTCGTGTAGTCGAGCCGATCGACGCCGATCGCAAACGTGGTGCCCTCGACGCTTTTCAGAAGGGACGAAACTTTCTCCTGCTCTGCGGGAGACAAGTCTGCAGCCAGGTATTCTGCGAACCGCTTCGGATCGATACCGATTGGGAACTTTTGACATCGCGTCTGGCCCCGCTCCGAGATCACAACGCCATCCTTGCTCTCCAGCGCGAGATGGGAACGCAGACAAGCGAGGAAGTTATTCACGTCTCGGTTCGTCTGAAAACCCAGCAGATCGTACTCCAACATCGACTTCATCAGTTCGCGATGATTGGACACGAGCTTGATCATGTCAGGGGCGGGCCATGGCGTATGCAGGAAAAAGCCGGTCGGCCCTTCGATGCCGAGCTTACGCAGATCGGCCGCGAGAGGAAATAAATGATAGTCGTGCACCCAGAATGCGTCCCTATCCTGCAAGCCAAACGCCGCGCGCGCGATAAAGTCGTTCATCTCTCGATAGCTGCGGTACCCCTCTTGCGTGCTCGACATCCGGTCGGACAGGGAGTGCAATGCCGGCCACAACGTCGAGTTCGAATAATCTCGATAGTAGCCGGGATAGTGCTCAACCGGAAGATCGAGCTTGGCCACACGACCTTTGCCAACCTTCTCGAGCGGCAGGGGCTTCTCAGTCCCCTCGCCGCGGATATCCGAGGAGAACATCCAGATGGCCCCGGAACATTCCAAGACTGGCTCGAGGCCGGCTGCAAGTCCGCCGGTCTGGGGTATATTGGGATCGAAGCGAGCGCCGCGGTTCGAAATGACGACCAGCTTCATTATTGGTGGCCGGCCGACCAAATCGAGACGATCGTTAAGGTCCTTCGAGATAACAGGTTGGGAAGGACCTCCGCTGGCTTGTTGCTCTAGCTGCAGTGGGATTTCGCTCAGGCGTTGATCACACGCCCCCTGGCCTATCGCTTCAGGTTGCTGAGCGGCGTGTAATGTAGCATCGGGGCTCAATGTCGCCGCTTTGAGCGCACCATGGACTCGATCCATTTCGTAACTCCGTTGATGATGTTTCAGTTTTGATGCGGTTCGCGGATCTGCCTCCAGTTATTTCTCAGCCCCACTTATTTCTACCTCTTAGGACTAGCAGGTTTAGTTCTCGGGAAGCTGACCACGTGTCGAGCCAAATAGCCGCATCGGCGCTCGCATCCAGGATGATGGCGGCAAGATAGATCCAGCCCTCAGCGGTCGGAATGTAGGTAATGTCGGCGAGCCAGACCCGAGCCGGCGCGGCAGCGGTGAAGTTGCAGGCCATGGCGGCTGTCGGTCGTGCGAACCCGGCGCGGCGGCGCCATGATGGCGCGGATGCCATGCCGGTGCATCAAGCGTTCGATCCGCCCACGGCTGGCGCCGCGGCTTGGGTTCGCAGCACGGCATGGACCCGCGGGCTGCCGTAACGCTACCCGCTGTCCTGATGAACCTGCCTGATCGCGTCAGGAGAGCGGCATTGGCGGTCGCGCGCTCGCTCACCGGGCGCTCTCGCCAAGCGTAGTAGCCCGCCGGCGAGACCTCGAGCACGGCACACATCAGCCGCACCGGATAGGCGTCGCGATGGTCCTCGATGAAACGGAAGCTCATGTCCGGGGTCCGGCAAAGATTGCGATCGACTTCCTAAGAAACAGCCGGATTGGCGTCGCCCGGAATGGCGTGCAACACGAAGCCTACCGATTTCGCCCGGCGCTGTAGGTTGGCGAGGACGCGGCTACGATATTGCTGCTCATATTGGTCGGCACCAGGATCCCTGTAGCTCATGCCGTGCCGGAGTGTGTTGTAGAATAAAACCGCAATCTTGCGAGCGGTCGCCGTCACGGCCTTCGATTTACCCGCACGTGAGGACAGCCGACGATAGAATGCTCCCAGCGCTGTCTCGCTCCGCCACACGGTTGTGGCTGCCAACCGCAACAGCGCAGCTGCGCGACTTGAGGATCTCCGTGTGCGCGCGGACAGCACCTTGCCACCGGAGATCTTGTTGCCGGGTGCGAGGCAGAGCCAGGAAGTGAAGTGTTTGGCGCTCGGCCATGAGCTTAAATCCGTGCCGCACTCGCCGATTAGCTTCAATGCGAGCGACGGACCCAACCCATGGATCTCAGTCAAATCGACGCCGAGCACGCCGTACAGTGCAGTCCTGACATCGAAGGTGGGGGTGTTGACCTGTTTGGTCTTTACGCGTGGCTTGGCTAGCTTTCTGACCGGTCTTGCTCCTTTGGTGTTCAATGCACTGATCAGGACTTCGAGCTTGCGATCACAGTCGAGCATCTTTGCCTGGTAAACGTCGTAGAGTTCCAGTGATTGAGTCAACGCGAAGACATGTTCGTGGCGGTCAGCCGCATAAGCCGTCGCCAGCACGACGCGGTTGCGCACCCCTGTAGCCGCGTCCAGAAAACGCTTGATCTCTTCGGCACTAAGCACGAGCGGAAGCTTGTCGGGCTTCTGGCCACCGATGATCCGCTCGAATGCCTCCGTCTGCCCGAGTGTGACGCCGTAGAAGAAGCGCAGCGCGCAGGCCACCTGATTGATGGGGGACCACGAACGCTTTTGGCCGATGAGGTGCAGTTGGTAGGCACGGACCTGCTCGAAACTCAACCGGTCCGGGGCGTCGCCGAAATGGCGCTAAACTTTGCGATCGCATAGATATAGGATTGCTGAGTCGACGGCGACAGATTGCGGACCGTCATATCCTCGATCATGCGCTGCCGAAGAGGGCTCATCGTAGCCATCTGGGTCTCCTGTCTTGAGAGGGGTGCGAAGACCAACATCCTCTCAGACAGGACACCTCAGTTCACCAGGCTTGCTCCCACTCCCGCGTAGCGGGTTCGTTCAATCCTGGACGACATCGATCGGAATCCGCATTCACAAGCGCTTGGCGCTCATCGAATTCCAGCGGCTCAGGTAATACTGCTCGCAGCCTTGCCGGGTCGGTGCGGGTACGTAATAGTACGCTTGAAGAACCTCATTCAGTCGATCCTTCACGCCACCTCATTCCGCCCTGTGCACACCTCAACCTTGTGGGGATTGGCGGTTATAGTCGTATCTCGGTCGTCAGCAGTCCGTCATACTTCTTCTTCCAGTTGAAGTAGGTCGATTGGCTGATCCCGGACTTGCGGCAGATCTCCGCCACCGCAATCCCGTCACAGCCCTGCTCCAGGATGAACGCCTTCTGGGCGTCCGAAAAACTCGAGGCCTTCGTCGTCCTTCGCTCCTCCCAACCGGGGAATCGATACGAAAACTCTAGCCAAAATGGTCCAGTTTGCCCGCCTCCGATCAAAAGATGGACGGACAGATGAAGCGAGCAAGGTTCACGGGAGAGCAGATTATCACGGTATTGAAGGGGCATGAGGCTGGGACGAAGACAGCCGACCTCTTGCAAGCAGGGTGTTTCCGACGCGACCATCTACATTGGAACGCCAAATTCGGTGGCGTGGACGCTTCCGAAGCGAAGCGGCTGAGGCCTTGGAAGAGGAGAACACGAAGCTGAAGAGGCTTCTGGCCGAGCAGATGCTCGATGCGGCCGCGCTTTGCGAGCTCCTTTCAAAAAAATGGTAGGGCCCGCCGCCAAGCGCGCTGTGGTCGTATCTGCAGGCCGTCATAAGCCCCCCCGATCCGCGAGCCAGCTCGATTGTGGGGGCGGACCGGAGGATAATCCGCTATGGCTCCGGGCTCCATCGGCAACAGTGCCGCCAATGCCCGAGCCCGATGCACGGGCTGCTCGAACCCGTCGGCCAGAGCAGCTAGGCGCGCCTCAAGCTCGGGCGAAAGCTCTCCAATCCCTGGTCCAAGGCATTCTAGGGCGACGATACGATCTTTGGCGTCAAGCCTCTCGGCAAGTGTGATCAGGCGGCCTTGGAATCCGGGCGCTAACCCTGCGACGCGAGCTCCCAGCGCCAATACCGCGGCGCGCTTCCAGCCGCGGCCGTTCAGTCCTTCGACCAGAATGCCGAGGCGCTCCTGAAGGGGTGCCGGAAGCCCCTGAATGTTCGCTCTCCACGCGTAAAGAACCAAGATGCGATCTTGAGGTGAGTCAAGCCGCTCGGCAAGGACGACGAGGCGTCGCTGAAGGGGCCCGGCAAGGCACTGAATGCTCTCTCCAAACCCCTGAAGAGCCGCAAGGCCAGCTTCAGACGGGCCAAGCCGCTCCGCAAGGAGGACGAGACGCTCCTGCAGCGGGAGCGCAAGAGTTTCTTGGTGTGCTCCGAGACTCGCCAAGGCTTCAGCACGATAATGTGGGTCGTCAATTCTTTCGCATAGCGTAATGAGCCGCTCCTGGAGTAGGGGCGTCAGAGCCGCCAGGCCTATTCCTAGGCTGCTCAAGGCCCGGGTGCGATTTATTGGATGATTGAATGTTTCGGCGATGACAACGAGCCGCTGTTGGAGCGCGGTCGCCAACCCTGCCATGCCGTGTCCAAAGCCGGCCAGAGCTAGGATGCGGTGCCTTGGCTCGATCAACTGCTCGGTGAGCTCCACGTGCCGCTGCTGGAGCGCCGGTGCAAGCCGTGCTAGGGCGCTTCCCAGAATTCGGATGGCCCAAGCCACGTCGATGGGCTCGAAGCCGTCCACCATGGCGACAAGGCGCTCCTGCAGCTGAGGCGCTAGCCGGTCTATACACTCTGCAAGGGCCATCAAGGCCTTAGCGCGCTCCGATGAACCGCTTAGTCCCACGACGAGCATGATTAGGCGCGCCTGAAGTGCAGGCGCGAGCTTATCCATGGGCGGCCCGAAGCCGCACAGCGCCTCAGCACGATCGGATGTGTCTAACGCCCCCACGAGGTCGACTAGACGCTCCTGGAGTGCGGGCGCGAGCTTATCAATGCGCCGCCCGAAGCCGCACAGCGCCTTAACACGATCGGACGTGTCTAATTCTTCCACGAGGTCGACCAGACGCTCCTGGAGCGCGGGGGCAAGCTGTCCCGCGCCTGGCCCTAGGATCTCCAAAGCCTTGCCGAGGTCCTCTGGCAGGACGCACTCATCTGCGAACACAACCAGAAGCTCCTGAAGCGCGGGCGTAAGTCGTTCCGCATGTTCTACCAGGCCCTCCATAACCTGTAGCCGCCTCCTATCACCAAGGTCCTTTGCGAGCACAACGAGGCGCTCCTGCAGCGCGGGTGCAAGCTCTCCTATGTACGCACCTAGGGCGTGGAGGAGACAGGCACGATGCGCTGGGTGGACAATCCCCTCGGCCAGGGCGACAAGACGTTCTTGGAGTGCTGGCGCAAGCTCCTTGAGGCACCTTCCGAGGGTTCTCACCGCCAACCCGCGATGCTCGGGGGCGTTTAGCCCTTCGGCGAGCGCCACGAGGTGCTCCTGCTGCGTCAATGCCAGAAAATTGATGTTGATCGCGAGTGATTGGACTACACCATGTATCAATAGCTCGGCAAACCGGCCCGCGATGCCCGGGGCGGGAGTCACTAATCTGTCCCAGACAGCCTGAACCCGAATAGCTATCCGGGTCATCTTGTGACGATCAGAATCGTAGAGCCTGGGGACATCAGTTCGCAGATCGCGACTCGTTTGCGACAGACTCACCAGATCGGTTAGCCTCAGCTGCTCAACTAGAATTTTGAGTAAATCCGGCGGCAAATGGAGCAAATCCGGTGGTGGTGGAATAAAGTCCGGCGGTGCACCAAGGTCACCGATGATGCGAAGGTTGTTGCGAGATAATGGTGCGCTTGATCCCAAAGGTTCAGCGTGCCAGTGCTCCACAACGGCAAGTGATCTATCTACTGCTTCAAGGCTGCCAATTGGCGCCGTGTGCGAGTCGTCCGCGCTCTCAGCTTCGTGGGCGCCAAACCCCAGGATCGGCTCCTTGCCAAGCTCCCTTATAGCTCTCACAATTCACCTTCTATAGACCAGCGAATATTTGGCTTCGATTCAGCTCTAAGAGCGAGGCAGGTCTGGGGCGCTGCACTTATCGAACCCCCGCATTGTGGCTCTGCCATACTTGGTACATAGTGATGCACTGCGTCAAATAGATCTTCGCTCTGAGATCATATCTTAGGATTATGGCTGGCGATTCCAGATGCGTGTTCGCTGTCAGGCCTTGTGAGACTATCGGCAAGCAAAGCGTGATGCGCCACGAAGACGTTAGCGCGCGTTAGGCCTCACCTCGATCAGAATCGGGGCCCGAGTCCCGACAGGCTTGCGGCGAGCCCGCAGGGTGAGCCTTTCCTCGCGATAAAGTCGGTAGATCCGATTGATCCCTAGGCGGCGTGGACTCTAAGGATTCCTTGTAGGAGCAAATCAGATTCAAAGCTGCGTTTCGGGAGGCAGTCTTGGGTGTGATGGATCGGCTGGTGTTGAGCGACGCGGCTTGGGAGCGGATGGCGCCGCTGATCATAGGTCGGCCTGACCAGAAGGGCTCGACTGGGCGCGACAATCGGATGTTCGTGGAAGGTGTGCTGTGGATCGTTCGTACGGGCTCTCCCTGGCGTGATCTTCCGGAGGTGTTTGGGGACTGGAACAGCGTGTTCCGGCGCTTCAGCCGATGGAGTGCCAAAGGCGTCTGGTGGCGGATCTTCGAGGCGACGTCCGACGATCCGGACTTCGAATACCTGATTGTCGATTCCACCATTGTTCGAGCCCATCAGCATGCTGCCGGGGCCAAAAAAGGGGGTCTGAAGATCAGCCGATTGGCCGTTCGCGCGGCGGCCTGAGCACCAAGATACATATGGCCGTTCGCGGCTTGGGATGTCCTGTACGGTTCACGATCACCGCAGGCCAGAAGGGCGATGCACCGCAAGCCGCCGAATTGATCGAGGGATTGCCTGCCGAGGTTTTCATGGCCGATACAGCTTATGACGCCGATCACCTGCGCCAAGCCATCGCAGCCAAAGGGGCGCTCGCTGTCATTCCCAACAACCCGTCACGAGCCCTCAAGCATCCGCTCGACAAGCATCTCTATGCCCAGCGCCATCTCATCGAATGCTGCTTCTCAAAGCTCAAGCAATTCCGCCCCGTCGCAACCCGCTTCGAAACAACCGCACGAAACTACCTCGCCGTCGTCACCCTCGCAGCCATCGTCTTATGGATGCGATAAGTGTCCACACCGCCTAGGGCTCCCCGTCGCATTCTGCGTGGCCGATTGCGCGATCTCGCCAACGAGCGGCGACCTTTCGGCTAGCGCCGCCTGTTCCTCCTGCTGCTGGGGGACGATGATCCAACCTTCTTTGCCAAAGGCATTCTGATCGTGGCGCCTGATGAGATGTGGCCGGCCAACTACTGTAGCGATGCTCGCAAACCGACGAGAGTAATTTAGCTAGACAGTCCTTTCGGCAGATGGATTCTCACAAAAACTCCGCTTCGGATATTCCATAGTATTTATGCGAATCGCGAAACTAATTGCAAGCAATCGTTTGCGTATAAACGACTAGCGCTATCAAACGCAGTACGGCGAATCCGGCTCGTCATTCGCCAGGGCGACTCAGCCGCCGTAAAGGCACGCGGAAAGAACAACATTCTCCTTGTCATTTCCCTCGAAGAGGAGCTTCTTGAAATCCAAAAGTTGCTTCCGAGCAAGCGCAACCCTCTCGAGCGACACGACCACCATCGCTTTGAGATTGAGAGTGTCCCTGGTCGGTCGATGCTCATCGTTGCTCAAGAGCAGAGATCACCCACTTCGTTGAACAGAATTCGGCATGACGGCCTCGGAGTCCGAGGTAAGCCACCTGTACGCGCCCCTTCGATTGACCAGTGGGGATTGGTTCTGACACCTTCGGGTATCGCAACGACCTTACAGACTTCGCGCGCGCGCTCGACTAGTTGCTCCATCTTACCATCGACGGTGAGCGACCGCGCCAACATGAAGGTGCTGAGCTTTCCCGGCAGCTGCACCGCGACCACCGGCAATGCCCCGGAGGTCAGGCGATGGAAAATCGAATAGCGTGTCTCAGGCTCCGTCGCCACTCGCCGCCCCTGCAGGCACACAACCAAAAGCTGCATTGGCCCCGCATTACCCTGCGGCGGTCTGGGCTTATGGTCCATCGCCCGCAGCACATCATGCGTGTCGAAGACGGATGCCGGATGTTGCGCCTGGATCCTCGCTGCGTCCTGCGCCCCATAAACGAGTCCAGCGCGTCGACGGGATCGTCCGCCTCGATATGCGCGATCAGGTTCCAGCTCTTATTGGAAAGATCGCTTTTGATGAGATCGCGCGTGCTGTACAAGATCTCCTGGTCTTGCGCTCAGCTCGTCCCGCCATACGAGCAAATCGATTTTGCTTCCCTCGACATACTGCCGCCTGAACAACGTTTCCAGGACCGCACGGGCGTTCAGCACTTGATAGATCGACAAAGCCGGGCAGCGGCTCGCGAACGGCCCACGAGTCCGCTCGGCCTCGCTTGCGTTGAGATGCGCCTCGATCTTGCGCTCCACGACGGGTTGGATGTCGTTCAGCAGGTTCAGAGCCTGTCTGCGGTGCGAGCGCAGATGCGGGCTGCGCGCCAGCGGCAGCAGGGCAGCGCAAAGATTGCCCGTGGTTTCGAGGTTATTCTCCGCGGCAAAACCAAGGGCACGATGCAATTCCCTAAGGCGATCCAGCCCTGTTGGTGCGAGCAAACCGAGGTCCTCAAACAGCCCGACCTTCGCCAGCGCCTTGAAAATGATGGCGATGCTCAGAACGTTGGCTTGCTCCAGCCGATCATCGGCATAGTGCAGGTAATGAGCCAGCCGATGTAAGCTATTCTTCAGCAGGGCTGTCTCCGCAACGTCTCCACCGTTCTCGCCGCTTATGACACTGCGCCCCAAGAGCATTGGCGATCCTGGCGAACTCAACCATCGTGAACGAACCAAAGCCTCGGCCCGGTCCGCCGAGGCCGCGCGCGATGTCCACTACCGCCTGGTGGCATGCCGCATCTTCCGGCCATTTGCTGAAACCGTTCACCAGGCCCGCAAGCTGCAGCGGGTCAAAACGGGAGAGCAGCGATGGCGACAGCTGCCTCGCGACAGCCCGCCGCGTCCGGCCATTTGCTGAAGCCGCTCACCAGGTTCGCCAGCTCCTGGGGCTTAAAATTGGAGAGCTGGGAAGGAACCTCCCCGGCGATCGCGACGGCAGCCTCGCGACAGGCCGCCGCGTCCGGCCATTTGTTGAAACCGTTCAGCAGGCTCGCCAGCGCCTGCGGGGCAAAACGGGAGAGCTGGGAAGGCACCTCACAGGCGATGGCGACAACAGCCTTGCGACAGGCCGCCGCGTCCGGCCATTTGCTGAAGCCGTTCACTAGGTTCGCCAGCGCCTGCGCGTCAAAACGGGAGAGCTGGGAAGGCACCTCCCCGGCGATGGCGATGGCGGCCTCGCGACAGTCCGCCGTGTCCGGCCATTTGCTGAAACCGTTCACCAGGCTCGCCAGCTCCTGGGGCGCAAAGTTGGAGAGCTGGGAAGGAACCTCCCCGGCGATCGCGACGGCAGCCTCACGACAGCCCGCCGCGTCCGGCCATTTGCTGAAACCGTTCACCAGGCTCGCCAGCGCCCGAGGCGTAAAATTGGAAAGCTGGGAAGGCACCTCCCAGGCGATGCCGACACTAGCCTCGCGACAGCCCGCCCCCTCCGGCCACTTGCTAAAACCATTCACGAGGCTCGCCAGCGCCTGCGCGTCAAAACGGGAGAGCTGGGAAGGCACCTCACAGGCGATGGCGACAGCTGCCTCGCGACAGCCCACCGCGTCCGGCCACTTGCTGAAACCGTTCACCAAGTTCGCCAGCTCTTGGGGCTTAAAATTGGGGAGCTGGAGAGGCACCTCAGCGGCGATGGCAGCGGCAGCCTCGCGACAGTCAGCCGCATCAGGCCATTTGCTGAAACCGTTCACCAGATTCGCCAGCTGCTGGGGCTTAAAATTGGAGAGCTGGGAAGGCACCTCACCGGCGATGGCGACGGCAGCCTCGCGACAGTCAGCCGCGTCCGGCCATTTGCTGAAACCGTTCACCAGGTTCGCGAGCGCCTGCGGAGAAAAATCAAAAAGCCGGTCGGTGCGGTCGGCACGGCGACGGACTTCACTGGCGATCGCGATCGCCGCTCGAAGGTTAGCCGCCTGCTCCGGCCACTTGCTAAAGCCGTTCACCAGGTTGATAGCCCCTGCGGGATAGCAGAGAGCCTGCCGCTCCAGCGAATAACCTCACCGGCGATCGCGACCGTGGCCTCGCGACAGACCGTCGCGTCCGGCCACTTGCTGAAGCCATTCACCAGTAAGGACAGCCCTTGGTTAGTCTGCCTTCGAAGTCCGCGGCATTCATCGCAACAAAATTCCGCGATTTGATCGCGCCCCTGCGGCATGCCGACACCTGGGAGTGTCGACCGAATGATGCGGCGAAGAGCGGAAGGGCTCGGTCCTCGATCTCATACATAAGCGCGTTATCGAGCCTCGATACTCGAGCTGCCAAGGCCTTGCAAGCTTCCAACAAATCTGTATTGGAAATCAGCGGCGGCCTTGCGCAGGAACGTTGCCTTCTCTGGAATTTGCAGCCGCTTGGCATAGTTCACCACTGCACCTGAGAATCCACGGACGTCGTGAGCCCGATCAATATCCCTTAGCGCGCTGTTAAGCGCATTCGTAGACCTATACGGGCGCCCTAAGCCTGTACCATGGACGCCCTGCGTGGCGACATCATCGACACGCCGTCTTCCTGATTCAGCCGCCCGGTCGGGCACGGATTGCCCATGCAGGCGGCTCGCCTCTGTGCGCGAGCTTCCGGTTGCTCGATCGCTCCGCCAGGGCTCGCCGTCAGAACGCGACGAACTTTCGGCCCAACGTGGTGCGTGACTATAAGATCTATACGGGATCTCGGCGATTCCACGATGCCCGCACTGCGCAGCCGTATCGTCGAAAGGGACACGAGCAGAATAAGTTTCTAAATCTTGAGGCTCAGGCTCCATTCGGCCCGAGGACAGAACCGCTCGTTTGCCCCTCCTCGCTAGAAACCCTATCTGCGTAAGACTTGACCGCGACTTCAGCGCTGTCGTTTGTAGATTGCCAAATGCGATTCCCGAGTCCGCTGATGCCAGTCATAACGCGCCTTCAATACAAGCACGAATGCTCTGGTCGTGATCCTTGATGCACAATAGCGACCTTGACCGCGCAACTACAGCCATCCGTCGCATTCGAATCTTCTGTGCTCCTTTCCTACGACAACGACAAATAGATGTTCGTTATGAAGCGATACTCTACACCTATTGAGCCCCTCGTTTCGTCCACCAAATGGAACAGTGAAATGGACCCGGCTCTCGGAACCACGTGCTCGGTTGGAAGAGGCCGCTCCGTTTGATAGACGGGAAGCATGAGGAAGGCGAGCCGCAAGATCGACACGGCACTAAAGCAAAGATGGCGGTGGAAGCTGTGCGGGAGCAGCCGACGACGGTGGCTGATCTGACCCAGCGCTATGATGTTCGCCCAAGCTAGATCTATGTCTGAAGAAGCAGCTGCTCGATCAAGCGACCCGGACGTTTGAGGGTGTCGGGTGGGAGAGCGAGGACGAGCGTGAACGCGAGCTCGAGGTGGGCGTACCAACTTTTAGCGGCGGCAATGTCACTTTGCGGCAAACGATGCCGACGCTGCTCCTAGACGTTCGATCGACCGTCAGCTGGTGCTTGCCGCAAGCCATAACTCAGCGATTACAGACAGCAAATGAGGGTGCTCTGCCGCGACATCCGAGACAAATAGTTTGTCGTTCTTAAGGATATTGCGAGCGTATTTCTCCGGCGTCACTTTCAATGTAAGCATCCGGTGAGGCTTTCAATTACCCACATTTAGCCGAGAGGGCTTAGGGAGCGCACCAACTATTGCATCGCAGGAATCGACCGTGATTCCTTGTCTGGCACCGATTCGCATGGGGCGGTGCCAATGGACGAAGAAGCCGACGGATGGTTTGATCGCGAGCTCGCTGGCTGCAACCTTGCCGACGAGCGCCTGAATAAGCCGCTCCGCAAACTGGTAGCGCAGATCGGGAGCGCCATGGGAGAAAGCATTCCGCTGGTGTGCCAGGACTGGGCTAATACCAAGGCCGCGTATCGTTTTTTCTCCAACGACCGGGTCAGTGAGGCGGACATTCTGGCCGGCCACTTTCAATCGACGCGGGAGCGCACGATTGCCACCGACGGGCCTATTCTAGTGCTCCACGATACGACCGAGTTCAGTTATCAAAGAGAGAACTCAGACGCGATCGGGATCACCAAGAGCATAAACAGTGGGCGCGACAAGGCGGGCCGCCTGAGGTCGCACACGGTTTGCGGCATCCTGATGCACTCGAGCCTGGCGGTGACAACCGAAGGGCTGCCGCTTGGACTGACGGCGGTCAAATTCTGGACCCGGAAGAAATTCAAGGGGACTGCCGCGCTTAAGAAGAAGATCAATCCGACGCGCGTTCCCATCGAGAAGAAGGAGAGCATTCGGTGGCTGGACAATGTCCGTCAATCCACAGAGCTGCTGGGCGATCCGGGACGGTGCATCCATGTCGGTGATCGCGAGAGCGACATCTATGAGCTGTTCTGCGCGGCCCGGGAGGCTGGAACGCATTTCGTAATTAGGACTTGCGTTGGCCGTTTGGCCGGGGATGGAAATCACACGATCGCCGACGAAATGGACGAGGTTGCCGTCAAGGGACGGCATCGCATCAACGTCAGAAACAACAACGGCGATCCCGATGAAGCCGTCCTCGAGATCAGATATCGCAAGCTTCGCGTCCTGCCGCCGATCGGAAAGCAGAAGCGCTATCCAGCGCTGACCCTGACGGTGATCCATGCCGAAGAACGCGTGACGCCGAAGAATAGAAAGAAAATCCAGTGGAAGCTGATCACAAATCTACCTGTTAGCTCCCGCACCGACGCCATTGAGAAGCTCGAATGGTATGCTTTGAGATGGAAGATCGAGGTGTTCCACAAGATCCTCAAATCAGGCTGCAAAGCTGAGGAGTCAAAGCTCAGGACCGCCCAGCGTCTGACCAATCTGATCTCGCTCTTTTGCATCCTGAGTTGGCGGGTCTTTTGGATGACGATGCTCCACCGTTCGGCTCCAGACGCGCCGCCAACCCTCGCGTTGACCGCGACTGAAATCGGCGTGCTCGATCGCCTCGTGAACGAAAGACCAAAAGCAAGACGGAAAACGCTGTCGCACTATCTGATTAAGGTCGCCCGGCTCGGCGGTTATCTCGCCCGCGCCAGCGATCCGCCACCCGGCAATACCGTCATGTGGCGCGGGCTGTCACGTCTCACCGACATAGCGCTAGGCGTCATGGTCGGAGGAGAATTTGTGGGTAATTGAAAGCCGGTGAGGTCGCCGCCGGAGGGATACGGCGATTCCCACTTTTATTAGCATTCGGCGCGAACCCACACCCTGCTGCACCAAACCTGCGAAAGAACGTAAGCGCTTAGCCGGAGCCCTTGGTTCGGGATCGGGATAGCTGTGCGAAGAAGCCTCCGGGCGGACGGAGGTTTGAGATAGGATTGGACAGCAAAAAGGACGTCCATTTAGACGGCCCGTCGGCGGCGTCGGTGAGCCGGTTGGAAGTTCTTGAAGGACCGTCGGGGCGCCGCGTGCGTTCGGAAGCGGAGAGAGCTCGGATCGTCGCCGAGAGTCTGTTGCCCGGTGCCCAGGTGGCCGAGGTGGCGCGCAAGCACGGAGCGACGCGCTGGCAGATCTACGATTGGCGACCGCGGCTTCGGCAACGGGGCGTGTTGCCGCCGTGCGAGGCGTCGCATCCGACATTCGCGCCGCTGGTCGTGGAAGGTGCGTTGGAGGAGCGTCAGGTTTCGGCGATCAAGCTTGAGATTGCGATCGGTGATGTCATTCTGCGGACGGATACGGCCATAGATGGCGAGCAGCTGTCCCGGGTGATCCGCGCGGTGCGAGCGTCACGATGATCGCGGTCGGTGCAGATCTGAAGATTTACGTTGCAACGCGGCCGATCGACTTCCGCTGTGGCCACGATGGGCTTGCGGCGAAGGTGCAGGAGATGCTTCGTCTCGATCCGTTCAGCGGGGCAGCCTTCGTGTTCCGATCGAAACGAGCGGACCGAATCAAGATTTTGGTCTGGGACCGAACGGGCCTGGTGTTGGTTCACAAGCGCCTCGAAGGTTGCAAGTTCGTTTGGCCAACGATCGCGGACGGCGTGATGCGGATGTCGCCGGCGATGTTCGCGGCCTTGTTCGAGGGGCTGGATTGGAGGTTGGTCCGCCCGGAAGAAGCACGGCGCCCGCAGGTCGCTGGATAAGTGCGG
>NZ_JADPKL010000024.1:0-287712 GCF_023073935.1 Bradyrhizobium sp. 147
GCCCGACGTCACCAACCAGATCACGCCGAAGCTGAAGGCGATCAAGGACCACCTCGAGCCGGCCTACCGGATCGAGCCGGGCGGCGCCTTCGAGGAATCCGCCAAGGGCAATGCCTCGATCTTCATCCTCTTCCCGCTAATGGTGATGGTGATGCTGACGCTGTTGATGATCCAGCTTCAGAGCTTCTCGCGCCTGATCCTGGTGTTCCTGACGGCGCCACTCGGCATCGTCGGCGCCTCTCTTGGGCTCAACGTCGCCAATGCGCCGTTCGGCTTCGTGGCGCTGCTCGGCCTGATCGCGCTTGCCGGCATGATCATGCGCAACACCGTCATCCTGGTGGACCAGATCGAGACCGACGTCTCGCACGGCCTGACCCGGCGCGAGGCCATCGTGGAGGCCACCGTCCGCCGCGCCCGACCGGTGGTGCTGACGGCGCTGGCCGCGATCCTCGCCATGATTCCGCTGTCGCGCTCGGCCTTCTGGGGCCCGATGGCGATCACCATCATGGGCGGCTTGTTTGTCGCGACCTTCCTCACGCTCTTGTACCTGCCGGGCCTCTATGCGCTCTGGTTCAGGAAGAGCCTGGATGAGGCTGGTACCGCCGAGCAGCCTGCCGCGCCGCAGCATGGGAGCGATGACCCACGCGCAATTCCGCTTGCTGAAGCGGCTGAATAAGTGAGATGAAGTGCTGGCTGACGAGTCCTGACAGATGACACTGATTGCGGAACATATCGAAGGCGACACCCGGGATCGTATCCTCGAGGTGGCCGAGCGGCTGTTCCGCCAGATCGGCTACCAGAAGACCACGGTCGGAGACATCGCCAAAGAACTGCGGATGAGTCCCGCCAACGTCTATCGCTTCTTCGAATCGAAGAAGGCGATCCATCAGGCGGTGGCCCGCTCGCTGATGGGCGAGGTCGAGCTGGAGGCGCAGCGGATCGTGGCGCGGCCCGGTCCGGTGCTGGAGCGCTTCCGCGAGCTGCTCACCACCATCCATCGCATGAACACCGAGCGCTATGTCGGCGACAATAAGCTGCATGAGATGGTCGAAATCGCCATGCAGGAGGACTGGGACGTCTGCGTCACCCACATGGAATGTATCGCCGGAATGATCGGCCAGATGATCGGGCAGGGCGTCGCCGCCGGCGAGTTCGAGGCACCGGACCTGCAATTGGCCGCGCTCTGCTCCTGCACCGCAATGATGCGCTTCTTCCATCCCCAGATGATCGCCCAGTGCGCCACCAAGCCGGGCCCGACCATCGACCAGATGATCGATTTCGTCATCGCGGGATTGTCCCCGCGGCACTGACGAGGCGGTGGGTTTCCTCCTATAAGCAGCTTCGCGCCACCCCTAACGGATGGATGGCGGCAAGGACGGACCAACACACTCCGTCTTTGCGAGCTTAGCGAAGCAAATCCAGGCTGTCGCCGCGGAGGATTCTGCATTGCTTCGCTCCGCTCGCAAGACGGGAAGGAAACAGAGCGTGACCGCCAAAGACCCCTACTTCTACGAGCCCTCCAAGGGCCACGGCCTCAAGCACGATCCCTTCAACGCTATTATCGCGCCGCGGCCGATCGGCTGGATCTCCTCGCGCGATGCCAGGGGCCACGTCAACCTCGCACCCTACAGCTTCTTCAATGCGTTCTGTTATGTGCCGCCGATCATCGGCTTCTCCTCCACCAATTGGAAGGACACGGTCGAGAACATCCAGCAGACCGGCGAATTCGTCTGGAATCTCGCCACGATGGATCTGGCGAAGCACATGAACGCAACCGCCGCGCATGTCGCGCCCGAGGTCGACGAGTTCGAGGTCGCGGGCCTGACCGCCGTGCCCGGCAAGCTTGTCAACGTGCCGCGCGTCGGCGAGAGCCCGGTCGCCTTCGAATGCAAGGTCTCCGACATCGTTCGTCTCAAGGGCGCCAACGGCAAGGAGGCTGACGCCTGGCTGACGCTCGGCGAGGTCGTCGCCGTCCACATCGACAAGGCCATGATCAAGGACGGCGTCTACCAGACCGCCGCCGCCCGACCCATCGTCCGCGCGGGGCGCCGCGGCGACTACTTCGAGATCAAGCCGGAAAACATGTTCGAGATGGTCCGGCCGGATTAGGCCGGCGCCTCCGCTTTCTCTATGAGTCATTCCATGAGTCATTCCGGGGCGACGCGTAGCGTCGAGCCCGGAATCCATTCATCCACCGCGCTGCTGCAGGATGGATTCCGGGCTCGCGCCTGACGGCGCGCCCCGGAATGACGGCGGCATCCCCCGCCTCCTGCCGGAACTGCACCCACGCCCCCGCCGTTATGGCTCGGGCGGCTGCCCGGCCGCGTCAATGTTGCAGGCGAGATGTTCGCCTCCGCCAGCCGATTTCCGCTAAAATGCCCGATAACCGCGCCGTTGCATGAGGTCCGCCATGAGCTTCCGCCGCGACACCATCACAAAGCCGATCTTCTCATGGGCGCGCGGCGTGCTGCCGGCGATGTCCGATACCGAGCGCGAGGCGTTGGAGGCCGGTGACGTCTGGTGGGACGCCGATCTCTTCACCGGCAATCCCGATTGGTCGAAGCTGCTGAAGGTCCCGCAGGCAACGCTGACCGCGGAGGAGCAGGCCTTCCTCAATGGCCCCGTCGACGAGCTCTGCGCCATGCTCGACGAGTGGAAGATCTTCTGGGAATGGCGCGACCTGCCGCAGGACGTCTGGCACTTTGTCAAGCGCGAAAAGTTCTTCGGCATGATCATTCCGAAGGAGTTTGGTGGGCTCGGCTTCTCCCCCTACGCGCATTCGGAAGTGGTGCGCAAGATCTCGACCCGCTCGATCGCCGCCGCCGTCACGGTGATGGTGCCGAACTCGCTCGGCCCCGGCGAGCTCTTGATGCGCTTCGGCGCCAGGGAGCAGCAGCAGCGCTGGTTGCCGCGCCTCGCCGATGGTCGCGACATTCCCTGCTTCGGCCTCACCAGCCCGGAGGCCGGCTCCGATGCCGCCTCGATGGTCGACACCGGCATCATCTGCAAGGGCGAGTTCGAGGACCGCGAGGTGATCGGCCTTCGTCTCAACTGGCACAAGCGCTACATCACGCTCGGCCCCGTCGCGACGTTGCTCGGTCTCGCCTTCAAGGCCTATGATCCCGATCACCTCGTCGGCGATCAGGAAGAGCTCGGAATCACGGTGGCGCTGATCCCGACTAATCTGCCCGGCGTTGAGATCGGTCACCGCCATCTGCCGTCGATGCAAGTGTTCCAGAATGGCCCGAACCGGGGCCGCGACGTCTTCATCCCGCTCGACTACGTCATCGGCGGCGAAGCTCGGCTCGGGCAGGGCTGGAAGATGCTGATGACGGCGCTCGCCGCCGGGCGCGGCATCTCGCTGCCGTCGCTGTCGGCCGCCGGCGCCGCCTTTGCGGCGCGCACCACCGGTGCCTATGCCCGCATCCGCGAGCAGTTCGGCATCTCCATCTCCAAGTTCGAGGGCGTCGAGGAGCCGCTCGCGCGCATCGTCGCGACCGCCTATCAGCTCGATGCGGCGCGGCGGCTGACCTGCGCGGCGCTCAATGCCGGCATTCATCCTGCCGTCATCTCCGGCATCATGAAGCTGCATGCGACCGAACGCATGCGCACTGCGATCGACGACGCCATGGACATCCACGGCGGCAAGGCGGTGATCGATGGTCCGCAGAACTATCTCGGCAATCTGCATCGCGCCGTGCCGGTCGGCATCACGGTCGAGGGCGCCAACATTCTCACGCGCAATCTCATTGTGTTCGGGCAAGGCGCTATCCGCGCGCATCCCTATCTGCTCGGCGAGATGAATGCGCTCGCCGATACCGACCGCGAGCGCGGCCTCGCCGCGTTCGACAAGGCGTTCTGGAAGCACGTCGGCCACAGCTTCCGCACACTGCTTCGCGCCTTTGGCCGAAGCTGGACGTTCGGCGCCTTCGCACCGGCGCCTGACGCGGGCGATGCCACGTCATTCTATCGCCAGCTCTCGCGCTACTCTGCCGCCTTCGCGCTCTGCGCCGATCTGGCGCTGCTGACGCTCGGCGGCGCGCTCAAGCGCAAGGAGATGCTGTCGGCGCGGTTCGGCGACATTCTGTCCGAGCTGTATCTGCTCTCGGCCGCGCTGAAGCGCTGGCAGGACGAGGGCCGTCAGAAGGAGGATTTCGCCGCGCTGGAATGGTGCATGGCGACGGGCTTCCGGACCATCGAGAACCGGCTCGCGGAAATTCTGGCCAATCTGCCGAACCGCTTCGTCGCAGCCTTCCTCAAGCTCGTGATCCAGCCGTTCGGCGCACGCGTGCTCGGCCCGTCGGACCGCGTCGTCCATCAATGCGCAAGCCTCGTCCTGGAGCCGTCGGCGGCGCGCGAGCGTCTCACGCCCGATCTCGCCCATGTCGACGACGACGGCGGCTTTGCCCGGCTCGAGCGCGCGTTCAAGCTGGTTGCAGAAACCGATGCGATCGCCAGGCGCATGCGCGCCGCGCAGGTCCGCGACTGGAAGGACGCGGTCGCCAAGGGTGTGATCACGCAAGCCGAGGGCGAGCGGCACGCCGCCGCCCGCGAAGCCGTCAACGAAGTGATCGAGGTCGATGATTTTGCGCCGGAGGCGCTGTCACCGATTTACAAGAAATCCGGCGATGTGCATCAGTTCTTCCAGGAACTCGGTGAACAGAGGGCGGCGAGCTGATGGCACGACCGGTTTTCATCATCGACGGCAGCCGGACGCCGTTTCTGAAGGCGCGCTCGGGCCCCGGCCCGTTCACGCCGGTGGATCTCGCGGTGCAATGCGGCCGGCCGCTGCTGGCGCGCCAGCCGTTCGCCCCGACTGACTTCGACCAGGTCATCCTCGGCTGCGTCAACGTGATCGCGGACGAGATGAACCCGGCCCGTGTCGCCGCGCTGCGGCTCGGCATGGGCGAGGACATGGTTGCCTTCACGGTACAGATCAATTGCGGCTCCGGGATGCAATCGATCGACACCGCCTATCGCTACATCCGCGAAGGCCATGCCGACATAATCCTGGCCGGCGGAACCGAGGCGCTGAGCCACGCGCCGCTGGTCTGGCCGAATTCCGGAGTGCGCTGGTTCGCCGGGCTCGCCACCGCCAAGGGCGTTGCCGCGAAGCTCGCCGCAGCCTTCAGGCTGCGCCCAAGCTATCTCAAGCCGATCATCGGCCTCGAGCGCGGACTGACCGATCCCGTCACCGACTTGAACATGGGCCAGACCGCCGAGGTCGTCGGTCATCTCTTTGGCATCACGCGCGCGCAGTCCGATGCCTACGCGGCCGAGAGCCATCGCCGCCTTGCGCATGCGCAGGCCGAAGGTTTTCTGAAGGGCGAGGTTGAGACCGCGTTCTCCAGGGATGGCAAGTTCTTCGACCATGACGACGGCGTACGCCCGGACTCGACGGCCGAGACGCTTGCAAAGCTCCGGCCGGTGTTCGAGCGCCCCTGGGGACAGGTCACCGCCGGCAATTCCTCGCAGATCACCGATGGCGCCTCCTGGGTGATCCTGGCCTCCGACGCCGCGGTCGCCAAGCACAAGCTGACTCCGAAAGCCGTCATCGTCGACAGCAATTGGGCCGCGCTCGATCCTAGCATCATGGGACTCGGCCCGGTGATGTCGGCGACGCCGCTGCTCCAGCGCAACGACATCAGCATCAACGACGTCGAGACCTGGGAATTGAACGAGGCTTTCGCCACGCAGGTGCTCGGCTGTCTCGCCGCCTGGAACGACGATAAATTCTGTCGCGAGATTTTGGGGCTCGACGGCGCAGCCGGCGAGATCGCCCGCGAAAGACTCAACGTCGACGGTGGCGCGATCTCGCTCGGCCATCCCGTCGGCGCCTCCGGCAACCGGATCGTGCTGCATCTCGTCAACGCCATGAAGCGGCTTGGCACGCGGCGCGGCGTTGCCACCGAATGCATCGGCGGCGGGCTCGGCGGCGCCATGCTGATCGAGGCGCTGTGACCATGGATTCCAAGATCATGACCGCGCTTGGCGATCGCGTGCTGGAGCTCGGGCCAAAGCCTGGGACAGACAGCCCCTACAAGCATTTCAAGCTGACGCGCGATGCCGATGGTGTCGCCTGGCTGCTGTTCGACCGCGCCGAGACAAGCGCCAACACGCTGTCCTCGGATGTGATGGAGGAGTTCGATGCCGTGCTTGCGGCGATCGAGACCGAGCGTCCCGCCGGCCTCGTGATCCGCTCGGCAAAGCCGTCCGGCTTCATTGCCGGTGCCGACGTCAACGAATTTCGCGGCGCGTCCGATCCCGAGACGGTGGAGACACGCATCCGGTCCGCGCGTGCCGTAGTCGATCACCTGGAAGCCTTGAGGTTGCCGACGGTGGCGGTCATCCACGGCTTCTGCCTCGGCGGCGGGCTCGAGGTCGCGCTCGCCTGCCAGGCGCGCATCGCCATCGAGGGTGCGCGCTTCGGCTTCCCGGAGGTGATGCTCGGCCTTCATCCAGGCCTCGGCGGCACCGCGCGCTTCACCGCGCTGGTCAATCCGACCCAGTCGATGGCCCTGATGCTGACCGGCCGCACCATCGATGCGCGCCGCGCCAGATCGCTCGGCCTCGTCGACACCGTCACGCAGGAGCGCCACGTCCACAATGCCGTGAAGGATGCGCTGTTCGGACGTCTGAAGCGGGCGCGGCCGGGCTTGCTGGTTCGCGCGGCGAATGTCGGCCTCGTGCGCGGGCTGCTCGCCAAACGCATGCGCTCGGAGGCGGCGAAGGCGGCATCTCGTGAGCACTATCCGGCGCCCTATGCGCTGATCGATCTCTGGGAGACCCATGGCGGCAGCAAGGCCGCGATGCTGAAAGCCGAACAGGCCTCGTTCGCCAAGCTGATGGTGACGCCGACCGCGCAGAACCTGATCCGGGTCTTCTTCCTGCGCGAGCAGATGAAGAAGGCGGCGGGCAGCGGCAATGCCGTCAAGCATGTCCATGTCATCGGCGCCGGCGCCATGGGCGGTGACATCGCGGCCTGGTGCGCGGGACAGGGGATGCGCGTCTCGCTCGCCGACATGAAGCCGGAGCCGATCGCCGGCGCGGTGAAGCGCGCGGCCGAACTCTACGGCAAGATCATTCGCAAGCCGACCGACGTGCGCGACGCACTCGATCGCCTCATTCCCGACATGGACGGAGAAGGCGTACGCAACGCCGATCTCATCATCGAGGCCGTGCCGGAGAAGCTCGAGCTGAAGCAGAAGGTCTATGCCGGCCTCGAGCCGCGAATGAAGCCCGGCGCGATTCTTGCGACCAACACGTCGAGCATTCCGCTACAGGACTTGCGAACGACGCTGGCGCGGCCGGATCGGCTGGTCGGCCTGCATTTCTTCAATCCGGTGTCGCGGCTGCAACTGGTCGAGGTCGTCAGCCATGACGGCAACGACCCGCAAGTGCTGAAAGAGGCGCTCGCCTTCGTCGGGGCGATTGACCGCCTGCCGCTGCCCGTGAAGAGCTCGCCCGGCTTCCTCGTCAATCGCGCACTGACGCCCTACATGCTGGAAGCCATGGTGATGCTGGACGAGAAGATCGACCAGCGCCTGATCGACGCCGCGGCCGAGCAGTTCGGCATGCCGATGGGACCGATCGAGCTGGCCGACCAGGTCGGGCTCGACATCTGTCTCGATGTCGGCGACATGCTGCGCACCAGGTTCGGCGATCTGCTGCCGCCGACGCCGGCCTGGCTGCGCGAGAAGGTGGCCAAGAGCGAGCTCGGCCGCAAGACCGGCAAGGGCTTTTATGTCTGGAAGGACGGCAAGGCGGAGAAGGCACAGCTTCCCGAGACCGGCCCGCGCGTCACCGACCAGATGATCGACGGCCTGGTGCTGCCGATGTCCAACGTCTGCGTCGCTGCGCTGCGCGAAGGCGTCGTCGACGACGCCGACGCGGTCGACGGCGCCACGATCTTCGGCACCGGCTATGCACCGTTTCGTGGCGGTCCGTTGAACTATGCGCGCACGCGCGGTGTGGAAAATGTCGTATCCAGCTTGCGCGCGCTGGCCGAGCGATTCGGCGAGCGCTTTGCGCCCGATCCGGGCTGGAACAGTTTCTCGTGAGAGAGATATGAGTGAACACGCCACCACCGGGCCGCGCGGGGATCTCTGCATCCGTACTCTGGCGATGCCCGCCGACACCAACGCGAATGGCGACATCTTCGGCGGCTGGCTGCTCAGCCAGATGGATGTGGGCGGCGGCGTGTTCGCCTCGAAAGTCGCGAAGTCGCGCACAGTGACCGTCGCGATCGAAGCGATGAATTTTCGCAAAGCGGTCTATGTCGGTGATCTCGTATCCGTCTACGCCAATCTCGTACGGGTGGGCCGCACCTCGCTCACCGTGCATCTGGAAGCCTGGGCGCTGCGGCGCGGCGAGGAGCATCCGTTCCTCGTCACCGACGGCAATTTTACCTATGTCTCGATCGACGAGCACGGCCGTCCGCAGGCGGTTCGCGCGACCGACACGACAATCGCGACGTAATCGCGCGCGACGCTCTGCCTCATCTCACGAACACGTGGCAAGCGCCGCAAACGCGGCGCGACTAAGTCATCGCGTCGCGTCTTCGCCAAGAACCAGTCATAAAACGGATGAGGTCCCGGCGTACTCAATTGCGTGTCGATTCGGGGTGGAAACGGCCTCAAATGCCCGCGGAACCTTTGGGCAGGAATGCCGTTATTTGCCCGCACTGAGGAATCCACGGGCCATGCCGGACAGCTACATCATCGAAGTCAATTCGCAGACCGCAGGTATCGTCGTTCGTTCTCAGGGAGGCTACTGTTTCTTCGCCTCATCCGACCGCTTCAACCGCCTCGAAGGTCAACTCTTCCGTAACGCCCGCGAAGCCGAGCGCGCCGCGCGCAAGCTTGTGAACGGCGAGGTGAAGGAGGCGGCGTAAGCGCGTGCCGCTTGGTAATTTTGACGCGCGAAGCGTGGTCGGAAATTTTTACCGCCCACACCGCTGCTCCTCCTTTTCTCCTTGCGGGAGAAGGTGGCGCGAAGCGCCGGATCAGGGTCGGCTTCGCAAACGCAGAAGTGGGAGGTTGGTTTCGTGGATAGAGACCTCTCCCGTCTCGCCGCTTCGCCGCGAGCTCCCGCAAGGGAGAGGGTTGAACGTCATCACAACTTCGTCGCCGCCCGCGACAGCAGCTTCCATTCGTCGCCCTGCTTCTGCCAGTTCATCAGGATGTGGAGGTTGGTCGATACTTTCTTGCCATCGGCCGCCATCTCCTGTTCGCCGAGCCAGTGGAAGCGCACGATCGCGGCGGGACCGACGACCTTGATGGTCGGGTCCTTGTATTCGATCGAGAGGAATTTCGACTTGCCGTCGGTCGCATTGGCGATGAAGGTCGCCTTGTCCTCGACCTTGCCGCTGGAATGGCTGTAGCTGAGCTCCTCCGCGCAGAGTGCGCCGAGCGCCTTGGGATCGGCTGCGATCTGGGCGAGGCGGAAGGCCTCCACCTTCTTCGCCACGGCCTCTTCGTCCGCTGAAGCGGCCAATGCAGGTGCCGCGAGAGCAAGCGCCGAGACGGCGAGAGTCGAGAGAGCCAGATCGCGTCGGTTGATCGTCATCGTTTCCTCCTTTTTGATCTTGCCACGAGTGTTGCAGCCGCGCGCGACTTTGTCGAGTGCCGCATTGTCGTGATGTGGACGCGTCATTGCGCAATCGAGGCCGTATTGATACGTCTTTCGCATTGATGCGCCACGCACTTGGGAAGTACGGAAATGATCGAGGCCAAAAGGCAAGCGATGGGCAGGGCGTTACTGTTCGACATTGACGGGACGCTGGCCGATACGGATCCGCTTCATCGCGAAGCCTTTCACCGCGTGTTCGCCCCGCGGCCATGTGGTGGATGATGAGCGCTTCAAGCGCGAGCTTCAGGGCTTTTCCAATGTGTCGATCGGAGAGCGATTTCTGCCAGACGAATCGTCGGAACGGCGCCTCGCAATCCTCGGCGAGAAGGAGGCGATCTTTCGTGATCTGGTGGCCGGGCAGATCGCGCCGATACCGGGGCTGATGGCGCTGCTCGACCGTGCGGATGCCGCCGGCATTCCCATGGTGGCCGTGACCAACGCGCCGCGCCTCAACGCCGAGCTGCTGCTCTCCGGCCTCGGCATCACTGAGCGGTTCAAGGCAATCGTGATCGGCGACGAGCTGCCGCACGGCAAGCCGCACCCGCTGCCCTATCAGGAAGGGCTGCGTTTCGTCGGCGCCAGCGCAGAGGCGTCGATCGCGTTCGAGGATTCACGCTCCGGCGTGCAATCGGCCGCAGCGGCCGGCATCCCGACCATCGGCATGCGCACCACCCTCAGCCATGCAGACCTTGTTGCCGCGGGCGCGGTCGCGTCCGCGCGCGCCTACGACGATCCGGAGCTGCTCGCGCGCCTGGCCGCCGCCATGGCGTGGTGAGGCAGTCCGTTAACCGTGATCGTCTCCCGCATTGACCGAACGCGCGAACCGCCGCACCATGCATCGTTCTGATTTGAGGCTCTTGCCGTGACCGGACTGACCCATCGCCAAGCCGAAATCCTCAACCTCGCGCGGGCCTCAGGCCGCGTCATGGTCGAGGAGCTCGCGCGCCGGTTCGAGGTGTCGGCGCAGACGATCCGCAAGGATCTCAACGATCTCTGCGAGCGGAGATCGCTGACCCGCATCCATGGCGGCGCCATCATCGCCTCGGGGGTTGAAAATCTCGCCTACGAGGCGCGCCGCTTCGTCGCTGCCGATGAGAAGAAGGCGATCGGCGCTGCTGCCGCCTCGCTGATCCCGAACGGCTGCTCGCTCTTCATCAACATCGGCACCACGACGGAGGAGGTCGCGAGCGCGCTGACCTCGCACGAGGATCTGCTCGTCATCACCAACAATCTCAACGTCGCCATGCTGCTCTACCGCCATCCCCGCATCGAGGTGGTGGTCGCCGGCGGCACCGTGCGGCGCGCCGACGGCGCGGTGGTCGGCTCGACCGCGACGCAGCTGATCGGCCAGTTCAAGGTCGATTACGCCATCATCGGGGCGTCCGCGATCGATGAAGAGGGCGCGCTGCTCGACTTCGACTATCGCGAGGTGCAGGTGGCGCAGGCGATTATCGCCAATGCGCGCAGCGTTATGCTGGTCGCCGATTCCACAAAGCTCCGCCGCAGCGCGCCGGTGCGGATCGCCCACATCAGCCAGATACAGACCTTCGTCACCGACCAGGAGCTGCCCGAGCGTCTCGCCACCATCTGCCACAGCAAGGGCATCGAGGTGGTCGAAGCCATGCCGAAGGAGGCGAGGGAGATTGATGAGACGCAGGCCGATGCGCAGGATGCCGCGCCTGAAGCGGTGCCGGTGGTGCGGTTGCGCTAAGATTTAGGTGCGTCCCAGGGGTTCAGCAGCGTCACGCCCGTAGGTTCGAAATCTCCCACATTGCGCGTAGCGACCGTTAAGCCGTGAACAAGTGCGGTCGCAGCAATAAGGGCGTCGTGCCCCTAATCTGTCCGTTCTCCTGCCGATTCCCCGCTCCGTTGAAGAGTTCCTCTTTCGCTTCCCCTCGCTTCTCTTTCATCTTGCTTTCGTTTCAGGGTGTGATCTAATCAAAAACGAAAGTTGCCGCCTCGATGAACGGGCGGTCGCCGGGGGATGCGTCTGTTGGAGCGTATTTTCGACCTCGCCATCATCGGAGGCGGTGTGAATGGCTGCGGCATCGCGCGCGACGCGGTGGGCCGCGGCAACACGGTTTTCCTGTGCGAAATGAACGATTTGGCGAGCGGGACGTCGTCCTGGTCGACCAAGCTGGTGCATGGCGGGCTGCGCTATCTCGAATATTACGAATTTCGCCTGGTCCGAGAGGCCCTGATCGAGCGCGAGATCCTCTGGGGCATCGCGCCCCACATCATCCGTCCGCTGAGATTCGTCCTGCCGCATCACGCCGGCCTGCGCCCGGCCTGGCTGCTGCGCCTCGGCCTTTTCCTCTATGACCACATTGGCGGCCGCCACCTGCTGCCCGCGACCCGCTCGGTGGATCTCCGGCGTGACGAGGTCGGTCGCCCGCTGATCCCGAACCGTTACAGCCGCGCGTTCGAATATTCCGACTGTTTCGTCGACGACGCCCGTCTCGTCGTGCTCAACGCGCGCGACGCCGCCGACAAGGGCGCCGAGATCCGCACCCGCACCCGCGCCACCGAGATTCGCCAGTCCGACGGCGTCTGGACCGTCGCCATGGTCAACACGCTGACCGGCGAGCGCTCGTCGATCCAGGCGCGCGCGCTGGTCAATGCCGGCGGTCCCTGGGTCGAGGACGTGCTCGGCCGCGGCGCCGGCCTCAATGCGAAGGCCAAGGTGCGCCTGGTGCAGGGCTCGCACATCGTGGTGAAGAAGCTCTACGACCACGACCGCGCCTACATGTTCCAGAACGCCGACGGCCGCATCATCTTCGTGATTCCGTACCAGGACGATTTCACGCTGATCGGCACGACCGACCGCGACTATGATGGCGATCCCGCCAAGGTGAAGGCGACAGCCGAGGAGATTCAATATCTCTGCACGGCGGCGAGCGAATATCTGGCCAAGCCGGTGACGTCCGACGACGTGGTCTGGACCTATTCCGGCGTACGCCCGCTCTATGACGACGGCGCCAGCGAGGCCAAGGCCGCGACCCGCGACTACGTGTTCGAGCTCGATACGCCCGGCGGCGTGCCGCTGCTGTCGATCTATGGCGGCAAGATCACGACCTATCGCCGACTCGCCGAAGAGGCGCTGGAACGGCTGGCGCCCTATCTTCGCAGCGCGAAAGCGCGCGAGGGCTGGACCGGCAAATGGCCGCTGCCCGGCGGCGATATGAACGTATCCGACATCGACGGCCTGATCGCCGAGCTCCAGCGCGGCTATCCCTTTCTCAGCCACGAGCATGCGCGGCGCCTCGCCCGCGCCTATGGCACCCGTGCCATCAAGCTGCTGGGCGATGCGAAATCGGCCGCCGATCTCGGCCGGTCCTTTGGTGCGACGTTGACCGAGCGCGAGGTCCGCTATCTCATGGCGAATGAATGGGCGGTCACCGCCGAGGACGTCGTCTGGCGCCGGTCCAAGCTCGGCCTGCGACTATCTGCCGACGAGATCGCCGCGCTTGATGACTGGATCAGGGCCCACGCCGTGCCGCAAACTCCCCTGTTGGAAGCAGGAGGACGCTCATGACAGTGACGCTCGATCACGTGACCCGGACGGTCGAGGGCGTCCCGCACATCCGCGACGTCTCGCTGACGTTCGAGAGCGGTACCCTCAACGTACTGCTCGGCCCGACGTTGTCGGGCAAAACCTCGATCATGCGGCTGCTCGCCGGCCTCGACAAGCCGACGACGGGCAGGGTGCTGGTGGGCGGCAAGGACGTCACCGGCGCCGACGTGCGCCAACGTTCGGTCGCGATGGTCTATCAGCAATTCATCAATTACCCCTCGCTCACGGTCTATGAGAACATCGCCTCGCCCCTGCGCGTGCAGGGCAAGCCGCGCGATGAGATCAAGGCGCGTGTCGCGGAGGCTGCAAAGCTGCTCCGCCTCGAGCCGTTCCTGAAGCGAACTCCGCTCCAACTCTCGGGCGGCCAGCAGCAGCGTACCGCGATTGCGCGCGCGCTGGTCAAGGGCGCCGATCTCGTGCTGCTCGACGAGCCGCTCGCCAATCTCGACTACAAACTCCGCGAGGAGCTGCGCGCCGAGCTGCCGCGCATCTTCGAGGCCTCCGGCGCGATCTTCGTCTACGCCACCACCGAGCCGACCGAGGCGCTGCTGTTAGGTGGCAACACCGTGTGCATGTGGGAGGGTCAGGCGCTCCAGATGGGCGAGACATCCAACGTCTACCGCCGCCCGCAGACGCTGCGCGTCGCGCAGGTGCTTTCGGATCCGCCGCTCAATCTCGTCGGTATCGAGAAGAGAAATGGCTCCGTGCAATATGCCGGCGGCACGGCCTCGCCCGCCTCGGGACTCTATGCCGGTCTTGCGGACGGCGCCTATCGCGTCGGCTTCCGCGCGCATCAACTCGGGCTTGCCAATGGCGAGGCCGGCCGCCACGCCTTCCACGCCACGGTGACGGTGACCGAGATCACCGGTTCGGAGAGTTTCGTGCATCTGACCCGCGAGGGTTCGAACTGGGTGGCGGTCCTGCACGGCGTGCACGAGTTCGAGCCGGGCCAGACCCTCGACGCCGTGCTCGATCCCAATGATGTCTTCGTGTTCGATGCGGCCGATCGTCTGGTCGCTGCACCTGGCATAGCGTTTTCAAGCGAATTGCGTAGCGGTTCGCGTGAAGAAAACGCATCAAACAGAAAAAGCTCCTGAGGGAGATGCGCCATGGCCCGCATTGACCTCGTCAATCTCGCGCACTCCTATGGCGGCAATGATGCGCCGTCGGAAAGCTTTGCGCTGAAGCCTGTGACCATGACCTGGCGGCAGGGCGGCGCCTATGCGCTGCTCGGGCCGTCCGGCTGCGGCAAGACCACGCTGCTCAACGTCATCTCCGGCATTATCACGCCCTCGCGCGGAAAGATCATGTTCGACGGTGTGGACATCACACCATTGTCAACCCAGAAGCGCAACATCGCCCAGGTGTTCCAGTTTCCGGTGATCTACGACACCATGACGGTGGGGCAGAACCTGGCGTTTCCGCTGAAGAACCGCGGCGTGCCGAAGGCCGAGATCGACAAGCGCGTGGCCGAGATCGGCCGCCTGCTCGATCTCGAGCCCTATCTGAACCGCAAGGCGACGCGGCTCACGGCCGACGCCAAGCAGAAGATCTCGCTCGGCCGCGGTCTGGTCCGCTCCGACGTCGCCGCGGTGCTGTTCGACGAGCCGCTGACCGTGATCGATCCCGAGCTGAAATGGCAGCTCCGCTCCAAGCTGAAGGCGCTGCATCGCGAGCTCGACCTCACGATGATCTACGTCACCCATGACCAGACCGAGGCGCTGACCTTCGCCGACACCGTCGTCGTCATGCATGACGGCCGCGTGGTGCAGAGTGGCACGCCGGCCGAACTGTTCGACAAGCCTGCCCATACGTTCGTCGGCTACTTCATCGGCTCGCCCGGCATGAACATCCTGCCGGCGGAGGTGAGGGGACGCGAGGCGCGGATCGGCGGGCACGTCATCGCGCTCAACCGCAGCTACGACAATTTGCCTTCGGGCGCCAAGGTCGAGATCGGCGTCCGTCCCGAATTCGTCGAGGTCGTCGCGCCCGCGCCCGGTCTGCTCACCGCGAAGATCGAGCGCATCGACGATCTCGGCCGCATCCGTTTCGCGCGGGCGCGGCTCGGCGATGCAAAGCTCGCCGCGCGCGCCCCCGGCGGATTCACCAGCCCGGACGGCAACGCGGGGCTGAAATTCGATCCGTCGCATGTCCACGTCTATGCCGACAGCCTTCTGGTGGAGGGAGGCGCCTGATGGACAAGATCGTCAACCAAAAAGCGTGGTTCCTGGTGCTGCCGGTGTTCCTGGTCGTCGCCTTCTCGGCGGTGCTGCCGCTGATGACGGTGGTGAACTATTCGATGCAGGACACCTTCGGCAACAACCAGTTCTTCTGGAACGGCGTCGGCTGGTTCAAGGAGCTGCTCGATCCCTCGACCGATCTCGGCGGCCGCTTTCTCGCTTCGCTCGGCCGCAATCTGTTTTTCTCGCTGGTGATCCTCGCCATCGAGGTGCCGCTTGGCATCCTCGTCGCGCTGTCGATGCCGCGCGAGGGCTGGACGGTTGCGGCCTGCCTCGTCATCCTCGCGCTGCCGCTGCTGATTCCGTGGAACGTGGTCGGCACGATCTGGCAGATCTTCGGCCGCCCCGACATCGGCCTGCTCGGTTATGCTCTCAACGCCGCGGGCTTCGACTACAACTACGTCTCCAACGACATCGACGCCTGGGTCACGGTCATCGTGATGGATGTCTGGCACTGGACCAGCCTCGTTGCGCTGCTCTGTTACGCCGGTCTGAAGTCGATTCCCGAAGCCTATTACCAGGCCGCCCAGATCGACGGCGCCTCGCGCTGGGCCGTTTTCAAGGCGATCCAGCTGCCGAAGATGAACCGCGTGCTCTTGATCGCGGTGCTGCTGCGCTTCATGGACAGCTTCATGATCTATACCGAGCCCTTCGTCGTCACCGGCGGCGGGCCCGGCAACTCGACGACCTTCGTGTCGATCGAGCTGGTCAAGATCGCGCTCGGCCAGTTTGACCTCGGCAAGGCCGCCGCGCTGTCGCTGGTCTACAATCTGGTCATCCTGATCGTCTGCTGGATCTTCTACACCGTCATGACCAATGCCGGCGTCGAACGCAAAGTCCAGGCAGAGAGCGAGCCGGCGATTGAGTCCAAGCCCTCGGTCCGGCTCAAGCCCGTGCCCGCGCTCAAGCCAAAGGAAGGAGTGGCCTGATGCATTCGATCCCCGGCCGCCGCCTCATCATGGGGCTGTTCCTGATCTTTCTGCTGCTGCCGATCTACTGGCTCGTCAACATGAGCTTCAAGACCAACAGCGAGATCGTCTCGACGATGACGCTGTGGCCGCATACCCCGACGCTCCAGCACTACAAGCGCATCTTCACCGACGAGAGCTGGTACTCGGGCTACATCAACTCGCTGGAATACGTTGTCCTCAACACCGTCATCTCGATCGCGGTGGCGCTGCCGGCGGCCTACGCCTTCTCGCGCTACCGCTTCCTCGGCGACAAGCACCTGTTCTTCTGGCTGTTGTCGAACCGCATGGCGCCGGCCGCGGTTTATGCGCTGCCGTTCTTCAACCTCTATTCGGCGATCGGCCTGTTCGATACGCCCTGGGCGGTCGCGCTCGCGCACTGCATCTTCAACGTTCCGCTGGCGGTGTGGATCCTGGAAGGCTTCGTCTCCGGCGTGCCGCGCGAGATCGACGAGACCGCCTTCCTCGACGGCTATTCCTTCCCACGCTTTTTCATCAAGATCCTGGTGCCGCTGATTGCGAGCGGCATCGGCGTCGCCGCCTTCTTCTGCTTCATGTTCTCATGGGTCGAGCTCTTGCTCGCGCGCACGCTGACCTCGGTGCAGACCAAGCCCATCGCCGCGATCATGACGCGCACGGTGTCGGCCGCCGGCATGGATTGGGGCCTGCTGGCCGCCGCCGGCGTGCTCACCATCATTCCGGGCGCGCTCGTGATCTGGTTCGTCCGCAACTATATCGCGCGCGGTTTCGCGCTTGGCCGGGTCTAAGGAGGCTCATATGGAATCCATTGCATGGATGGCCTGGACGCTGCCGACCGCGATCTTCTTCGCAGCGCTCGCCTGCACGCTGGCGGTGATGACGTGGCTTGCCGCGGTCTATCCCGAGGCCGAGCGCGTCGGCGTGCTCAGCATTCCGACCACGCGAGGCGACCGCCTGTTCATCTCGCTGATCGCGGCCGCCGTCATTCACCTCGTGTGGATCGGCCTCGTCGGCACCGATGCGATCGCCACGCTGCCGGTGGGCGAGGAAGGTTTTGAGATTTCGAGCCTGTGGCTCGCAAGTGGAATTTCGCTGGTCATGGCCGCGCTTATTTTTCGCACGGTCTGAAGCTGGCGAAGGGACGGCCAGATCCGGGACCAACCCGGGCCTGTATAAAAGTTTGTCGCTGCAACGGAGGAATAACATGCGACAGTTCAGGAGAAGGAAAGGTCCATTGACCAGGAATAGCTTTACGACGATGTCCAGCGTCGCCGCGATCGTTGCGGTGTCGTTCGCCGTCTCGGCGCCGGTTCGCGCCGCCGACGACGCCGTAATCCAGAAGTGGATCGCGGAATTCCAGCCCTCGACGCTGTCGAAGGAAGACCAGAAGAAGGAGCTGGAGTGGTTTGCCAAGGCCGCCGAGCCCTTCAAGAACATGGAGATCAACGTTGTCTCCGAGACCATCACGACCCACGAATATGAAGCGCAGACGCTGGCCAAGGCGTTCTCCGAGATCACCGGCATCAAGCTCAAGCACGACCTCATCCAGGAGGGTGACGTCGTCGAGAAGCTCCAGACCCAGATGCAGTCCGGCAAGAACGTCTATGACGGCTGGATCAACGATAGCGACCTGATCGGCACGCATTTCCGTTACGGCCAGACCATCGTGCTGTCGGACTACATGGCCGGCGAGGGCAAGGACGTCACCGATCCCATGCTCGACGTCAACGACTTCATCGGCAAATCGTTCACCACCGGGCCGGACGGCAAGCTCTATCAGCTTCCCGACCAGCAGTTCGCCAACCTCTACTGGTTCCGCTACGACTGGTTCACCAATCCCGACTACAAGGCCAAGTTCAAGGCCAAGTATGGCTACGAGCTCGGCGTGCCCGTGAACTGGTCCGCCTATGAGGACATCGCCGAGTTCTTCACCAACGACATCAAGGAGATCAACGGCGTCAAGGTTTACGGCCATATGGACTATGGCAAGAAGGACCCCTCGCTCGGATGGCGCTTCACCGACGCCTGGCTGTCGATGGCCGGCAACGGTGACAAGGGCATTCCGAACGGCCTGCCGGTCGACGAGTGGGGCATCCGCATGGAAGGCTGCCGTCCGGTCGGCTCGTCGGTGGAACGTGGTGGCGACACCAACGGTCCAGCCGCGGTCTACTCGATCACCAAGTATCTCGAGTGGCTGAAGAAGTACGCGCCGCCGCAGGCGCAGGGCATGACGTTCTCCGAAGCTGGCCCGGTGCCGGCGCAGGGCAACATCGCCCAGCAGATCTTCTGGTACACCGCCTTCACCGCCGACATGGTGAAGCCGGGTCTGCCGGTCGTGAATGCGGACGGTACGCCGAAGTGGCGCATGGCTCCCTCGCCGCACGGCTCCTACTGGAAGGAAGGCATGAAGCTCGGCTACCAGGACGCCGGCTCCGCGACGCTGCTGAAGTCGACTCCGCCGGACCGCCGCAAGGCAGCCTGGCTCTATCTCCAGTTCATCGTCTCCAAGTCGGTGAGCCTGAAGAAGAGCCATGTCGGTCTCACCTTCATCCGTGAGTCCGACATCTGGGATAAATCCTTTACGGAACGTGCGCCGAAGCTCGGCGGCCTGATCGAGTTCTACCGCTCGCCCGCCCGCGTGCAGTGGACCCCGACCGGCAACAACGTGCCCGACTATCCGAAGCTCGCGCAGCTCTGGTGGCAGAACATCGGCGATGCGTCGTCCGGTGCGAAGACGCCGCAGCAGGCGATGGATGCCCTTGCGGCCGCCCAGGACTCCGTGATGGAACGCCTCGAAAAGTCCGGCGTGCAGGGCGCCTGCGGTCCCAAGCTGCACAAGAAGGAATCGGCCGAATACTGGTTCGCCAAGGCCCAGAAGGACGGCACGATTGCTCCGCAGCGCAAGCTCGCCAACGAGAAGCCGAAGGGCGAGACGGTCGACTACGACACCCTGATCAAGTCGTGGCCGGCCACTCCGCCCAAGCGCGCGGAAGCGAAGTAAGCAGCGTCTCATAACAACGAAGGCCGGGAGCAATCCCGGCCTTTTTCTTTTTGGTGAGTTGGGCTCGAGCGGAGCGAAGCAGTCCAGAGTCTTCCCGCGAAGGCAGTCTGGATGCTTCGTCGCCAGCGCAAAATTGCTTCGCAATTTTGTCGCGGGCTCCTCGCAATGACGGCGAATGGGGCTACGGCGCAGCCTTACTCCGCCAGCTCAGCCGCGAGCGTCGGATAGTCCGTGTATCCTTTCGCGCCGCCGCCGTAGAACGTGGTCTTGTCCCAGTCGTTCAGGGCCGCGCCTTGCTTCAGCCGTTCGACCAGGTCGGGGTTGGAGATGAACGGCTTGCCGAAAGCGATGAGATCGGCGGCATTCGCGTCCAGCACCTTGTTCGCGAGATCGAAGCCGTAGCCGTTATTGGCGATATAGGCGCCCGAAAAGCGCTTGCGCAACGACGCATAGTCGAACGGTGCGAAGTCCCGCGGTCCGCCGGTGGCGCCTTCGACGACGTGGAGATAGACCAGCTTGAGCGCGCTGAGACCGTCGACGATGTGATCGAACAGAGCTTGCGGATTGCTGTCGGAGATGTCGTTGGCAGGCGTCACTGGTGAGATGCGAATGCCGGTGCGATCGCTGCCGGCTTCAGCCGCGACGGCTCTGGAGACCTCAAGCATCAACCGCGCGCGGTTCTCAATGGAGCCACCATAGGCGTCGGTTCGCTTGTTGGCGCCGTCCTTGGCGAACTGATCGAGCAGATAGCCGTTGGCGCCGTGGATCTCGACGCCGTCGAAGCCGGCTTCGAGCGCATTCTTCGCGGCGCGCTTGAAGTCGTCGATGATCCCGGGAATTTCGGACAGATCGAGCGCGCGCGGCTCGGAGACGTCGGCGAAGCCGCCGTTGACGAAGGTCTTGCTCTTGGCGCGGATTGCGCTCGGCGCCACGGGGGCTGCGCCATTCGCCTGGAGGTCGACATGCGAGATGCGGCCGACATGCCAGAGTTGGATGAAGATCTTGCCGCCGCGCTCATGGACGCGGTCGGTGACCTTGCGCCAGCCGGCCACCTGGTCTTTGGAATAGATGCCGGGCGTGTCCTGGTAACCCTGGCCCTGCTGCGAGACCTGGCTCGCTTCGGTGATCAGGAGCCCCGCGGAAGCGCGCTGGCCGTAATAATCGGCCGCGAGCGGACCAGGTACGAACGTGCCGGGCGCAGCACGGTTGCGCGTCAACGGCGCCATCACCAGGCGATTGGCCAGCGTGATCGGGCCGAGCTTGTAGGTCTCGAACAATTTGGTCGGACGGCTCATGGGAATGCTTCCAGGCGATGAGAGGTCACGAACACTTGTGCATCGCGATAACAGGTGCAAGGGAGGAGCCATACGGAAAGTGCAGGCGAGCTGCGCGGCGAGCTCTGCGCAGCATGAATCATATGCAAATTCGGCCGCGGCGGCAGATTCGATCTCCTGCCGCAGCCGCTTGCATTTTCGAATTAGTTCGCGCCGAGGAAATCGCGCTTGCCGATTTCGACGCCGTTGTGGCGCAAAATGCCATGGGCGGTCGCGGCGTGGAAATAGAAGTTCGGCAGCGAGAACGAGCTCAGGAATTGCTGGCCCTTCATGGTGATGGATTGGTCCGGACCGGCCGGGAAGGTGACGTCCTTGACGTCGGCACCTTCGAACTGCTCGGGCTTGAACGACTTCACGTAGTCGATGGTCTTGGCCAGCCGCTGCTTTAGCTCTGCGAAGCTAGCCTCGGTGTCAGGCGTCGACGGCACCTCGCTATGGGTCAGCCGGGCGCAGCCCTTGGCCGCGAAATCGCTGACGAGCTGGATCTGCTTCGACAGCGGCAGCATGTCCGGAAACAGGCGTGATCCGAGCAGGACGCTGGGGTCGATCTTTTTGGCGGCGCAATGTGCCTCCGCCTTGGCGAGCAGGCCGGTGAGGCTGTTCAGGATTTGCAAATAGGCGGGGACGACGGCGTCGTAGAAGGACATGTGATGCTCGCTTCGATGGGAGGGCAATCAGGAGAAAACCTGAGCGACTCACATGGGAACGTCATGGAAAAATACAATCGCGGAATTGGCTTGTGCGATGCGAAAATTCTCCTTCGATGGCTCGTGGTGCCGTAGCCGCCACACCTCTCGCTGTCATGTCGCGCCACCCGGGCTCGTCGAAGCCGAGACCCGGTGGCGGGGCATGACGCGAGTTAGGCTCGCTTATCTCACGATGCCCGCCGGCTGCGCCTGTGCCGTGCCGCCGCGCATGCGGGCCAAGAGCTCCGTGGTCGGCCAGGAATCGGCCGGCAGGCCGTGCTTGATCTGCATCGCCTTGACGGCCGCGCGGCTCTGCTGGCCCAGCACGCCATCGATCTTGCCGACATTGAAGCCGGCACGCACCAGGAGCTGCTGCAATTCCTTGAGCTCGTTGAACGGCAGCTGCGCCACCGGCGCCGTTGGCTTGCGCATCGGCGGGGCGCCAGCGATGCGCGAGGCGAGATAGCCTGCCGTGGTCGAGTAGATCAGCGAGTTATTCCACTCGGTGTAGGCGGCAAAATTCGGATACGCCATGAACGCCGGCCCAAAGCGTCCCATTGGCAGCAGCACGGAGGCGGCGAGATTGTCGTTCGGCAGCGGGCGTCCGTCAGGGTACGTGACCCCCAGCTGCGCCCATATCGAGCGCGGCTCCCGCACGTTGAGATCGGTCTTGTCCCACGGCAGGTTTGGCGGCACCTTGATCTCTTCCAGCCACGGCTCGCCGCGCCGCCACTTTAATCCGTTGGCGATGTAATTCGCGGTCGAGCCGATCACGTCGGCTCCCGAGCGCAACAGGTCGCGCCGCCCGTCGCCGTCATAGTCGACGGCGTAGTTGACGTAATGCACGGGCAGGAACTGCGTCTGCCCGAGCTCACCGGCCCAGGAGCCGATCATCTCGTCGGGATGCAGATCGCCGCGGTCGATGATCTTCAGCGCGGCGATGGTCTCGTTGACGAACATCTCCGAGCAGCGGCAATCATAGGCGAGCGACACCAGCGATTTCAGCGTCGGCAGGTTGCCCATGTTGGCGCCGAAATCGCTTTCCAGCCCCCAGAACGCGGCGATGACGGCCGGCGGCACGCCATATTCCTTCTCGGCGCGCGCGAATGCGGCCGCGTATTGCTTGATGTGCTGCTGGCCGTTCTGCATGCGATAGGGCGCGGCCATGCGGCCGGCAAATTCGGTGAACAGCTGGCCAAACACCCGCTGGCCGCGGTCACGGTTGACGATGCCCTGGTCGTAGATGAGATACGGCGAAGCCTCCGCGATCGTGCGCTGCGACACGCCGGCAGCCATCGCCTGTTGCTTCACGTCGGCCAGGAAGCGATCGAAGCTCGCGCCATTGTGGCACGACGCCGCGCGCGGAGAGGGAGCCTTCGGCACTGCGGGCTTGGCGGGTGGCGGGGCGAACTGGGCGAAGGCGCAAGAGGAGTAGGCGGCGAGAGCAATGGTCGCGATCGCATATCGGGTCAGGAGCATGAGGTTTCCGGAGGGAGAGGCGCTTGAATTCTTGATGAAGTTTAATGGGACGTTCGCGCTCAAACCAGTGCCGCGGCTCCGCGACGCACCTTGAAAACCTTGCGCCCGGGGCGGGGTCATCCCTACCTCATGCCTGCCGGCCTGCTGGCGTCTCCAGCGCCCGCGGCCGCGCCAGGAGACGGCCATGAACTATCTTCGTACCGCAATGCTGCTCGCAGGCCTCACTGCCCTGTTCATGGGCGTGGGCTATCTGATCGGCGGTGCCTCGGGCGCCATGATCGCGCTTGTCATTGCCGCCGCGACCAATCTCTTCACCTACTGGAACTCCGACCGCATGGTGCTCTCGATGTACGGCGCCCATGAGGTCGACCGTGCCAGCGCGCCGGAGCTGGTCGGCCTCGTCGCCGAGCTTGCCGGCCGCGCCGGCCTGCCGATGCCGCGCGTGTTCCTGATGGACGAGCCGCAGCCTAACGCGTTCGCGACCGGCCGCAACCCGGAGAACGCCGCGGTAGCCGTCACCACCGGCCTGGTGAGCCAGCTCAGCCGCGAGGAGCTCGCCGGCGTGATCGCGCACGAGCTGGCGCATATCAAACATCACGACACGCTTCTGATGACGATCACCGCGACGATTGCCGGCGCGATCTCCATGCTGGCGCAGTTCGGCATGTTTTTCGGCGGCAATCGCGACAACAACAACGGTCTGGGCATCGTCGGCTCGATCCTGATGATGATCCTTGCCCCGCTCGGCGCCATGCTGGTGCAGATGGCGATCAGCCGCACCCGCGAATATGCCGCCGACAATCTCGGTGCGCGCATCGTGGGACAGCCGATGTGGTTGGCGTCCGCGTTGGTGAAGATCGAGGGCGCCGCGCATCAGGTGCCGAACTTCGAGGCGGAGCGGAATCCCGCGACCGCGCACATGTTCATCATCAATCCGCTGTCGGGCCACGGCGTCGACAATCTGTTCGCCACCCATCCCTCGACCCAGAACCGCATCGCGGCGCTTCAACAGCTCGCGGCCGAACTCGGCGCTCGGTCAGCGCCGTCGCTCGGCGCCAACGAGAACTATCCGCCGCGAAGCCCGTGGGGCCGCTCCTCTTCGCGCGGTCCTTGGGGCTGATGCGGCACCGGCTGGAAATTGGCTCTGCTTTGTGACCTGGCGCACACAGGATCCCCGGCGCCGGTGTTAACATCCCGGCGAGACCACTTCTTCGAAAGGGGATGCGTGACCGGCCCTCTGCCGGGCACCGTCGAAGATGACCAGAGCTGCCGTACCATTGCTGATCGTCCTTTGCGTGCTTATTGGGCTGTCCACGCACATGGTCGTCAATTGCGGCGACGAGGACGATCCCGACATCTGCTCAGCCGTGATCGGCTTCTCGCCGCTGCGCGGCTCGCTGATCGCGTTCGCCTATGAGGGGCGCGGACGGATCGCGCTGCGCCATGGCGACTTCACGCGGGCGATCGCCGATTTCGATGAGGCCATCCAACTCAATCCCAACCGCGCCTCACTCTATCGAGACCGAGCGCTGGCGCGCCGGCAGAACGGCGATCTGGAGCTTGCGATTGCGGATTATGACGAGGCGATCGCGCATGACCCCAAGCTCGCCGCGCCCTATCACCAGCGCGGTCTCGCGCTCGCTGCCAAAGGCGATCTCGACCGCGCCATCCTGAGCTACAACACGGCGGTCCGCCTCGACCCCTCGGACGCGCAGGCCCGCCTCGACCGCGGCTTTGCATTCCTCGCCCGCGGCCAGACCGACGACGCACGGGCCGATTTCGAGGCAGCGCTGGCGCTGCCGCCCGGCAAGGACGGCCGCACCCATGAGGCGGCACGTGCCAAGCTCGCCGAGCTCGCCAGCGCCGAGCCGACCCGGCTCGCCGCGCCGAGAAGGTGAGCTGATTACTTCGCCTTCTTGGTTTTGGCCTTCTTCGCCTTCGCAGCCTTCTTCACCGGCTTCTCCTTCGCCGTCTTCTCCACCTTTGCCGCGACCGGCGTGCTGGCGGCGAGGCGCATGGCGCGGGCGTAGCTGTCGGCGACGTTGTCTGCGGACATCTGGAGGCGCTTGGCGGCGGCGGTGGCCTGCTCCAGGGTGGCCTTGGCCATCATCTTGAAGCGGTCGCTGGTCTCCTTGCCCTTGGCCTTGGCGGCAAGGCCGTTGAAGCGATCCCGCCGCTCCTTGGCGCGGGTCATCAGGCCCGTATGCAGCTGTCTGGCCAGTTGCCGGATCACGACATCCAGGTCGGCGTCCGCCATGTTGTTCTATCCCCTTCGAAAACAATATCGATGCGGGCGGGACTATGCAGATCGGCCCCCACCTTGGCAATTCCCGCTGAGCCGCCATCCGCAGCTTCCGGTTTACAAAACAAAAAAGCCGCGCATTTCGCGCGGCTCTGATGTCATCTGGCGCAGGACGCGCGACGTCAGCCTCACTTCAGCGAGGCGACCGGACCGCTTGGGGCTGCAGGGTCGGGGTCGAAGCCGAACACGCCGACCAGGTATTTGTAATAGTCCGGCAACTTTTCCTTGAGCGCCTCGCGAGACTTCGGATCGTGGAATTCGCTCTTGCCGGCCAGGAAGATGCTCGCAGTCACCGCAAAGAACTCCACGGGATTCTTCATCGCATAGGATTCCCTGGGCAGCAGGTCCTTGGACTTGGCCAGGGCGTAATAGGCGATCACGCCCTTGTTGGCGTAGCCGTCCGGCAACAGCCGCGCGTGGTAGGCATGCAGGAGCTCGTGCAGCAGCACGGCCTCCTTCTCGTAACGCATCATGTCGGGCCGCAGCATGATCACGCCGAGCCCCGAATCGACCGCGAGATCGACCGCATTCGGATTGGTCCAGCGCTGCTTGTCGGGATCCCAGACCGTCAGCGTCCGGGGAGCGCTGCGCTGGATGTCCGGCGTGACCCTGCCATAGCAGGCGGTCGCGGCACCTTCGTCGAGGCAGGCCAGCTCGCTCGCGACGATCGGAACGGTGTGGAAGAAGCGCAGCACGCGCGGCGACAGGCCGACGCCTTCGACGACGTCGATCTGGCTCTTCAGATTGCTGGTGAGCTTGTCGACATCCTTGCGGTCGCGATTCTCGGACAAGTCGAACATGTAGCCGCGGTAGCTCTGGAAGCCGGGCGGCAGCGGCTGCGCTGCGTCGGTCGACGCATCGAGCGATCCGGCAATGGATGGATTGACGAAGAGCGCGCCGACGATGGTTGCGGTCAGCAGCAACGCAATGCGCATGATGAACCCCCTGATCTCACCTCGCCCGGCATGATAAGCCACCGTCGTTCGCGAAACGTGAGTGGGGCAAGACTAAGGCACCGATGTTGAGGCGTGCTTAATCCCTGGTTGCAGATCGCGGCGACGGATTAGGGCGGGGTTAACCAAGCGTGGATCGGCGGCGCGCTTCGGCGTAACATCCGCTCCGGGCACCAGGCCCTTACATCAGTAGCCGGAAGGAGGATGTCATGTATGCCGCCATCCGTCAGGCCAAGGCGAAAAGCGGGAGCGCTGAAGAGCTGGCGCGCCGCATCAAGGACGGCGCCGTCCCGATCATCAGCGACGTCGACGGTTTCCGCGCCTATTACGTCGTCTATGCCGGCGACGACACGGTGACCGCGATCTCGATCTTCGACAAGTTCGAACAGGCGGAGGAGGCGAACCGGCGTGCGATCGCCTGGATCGAGAAGGATCTGGCTCCGCTGCTGGCGGGACATGCGAGCGCTGCGGCCGGGCCGGTGATCGTGCATACGCTGGCGTAGGGGGCGGTAGGGACTAGGACGGTGGAACTTGGACGGGGCACTCTCGCCCCACCCTCAACTGTCATCGCCCGGTCAAGCCGGAGCATGACAGCGGTGTGTCTCACAATTCCCGTGCATTCGAGAAGGCGAAACTCGACACCCGCCGCGTCGTCTCATCCAGGATCAGCGTGCGCGTGATCGGCGGCTCGGCACGCTGGGCGCAGTTTTCGCGCTCACAGAGACGGCAGTTGACGCCGATCGGCGTGCCCTCGGTCTTCTCCAGGTCGATCCCCGCAGCGTAGGTCAGGCGCGCGGCGTGACGGATCTCGCAGCCGAGGCCGATGGCGAAGCGCGGCTGCGGCAGCGGGTGCGGCGCGATGGGGCGGCGCACCATTTGCGCGATCGAGAAATAGCGCGTGCCGTCGGGAAGCTCGATCACCTGCTTCAGCAGGCGGTCCGGCGTGTCGAAGGTCGAGTGCACGTTCCACAAGGGGCAGGTGCCGCCGAATTTGGAGAATGGGAACGTACCGGAGGAGAAGCGCTTCGAGACGTTGCCGGCATTGTCGACGCGCAAGAGAAAGAACGGAATGCCGCGCGCATTGGGCCGCTGCAGAGTGGTGAGCCGGTGGCAGACCTGCTCGAAACCGGAATTGAAGCGCTGCGCCAGCACGTGGATATCGTAATTGAGCGCCTCGGCCGCGGCCAGGAACGCCGGGTAGGGCATCATGACAGCGGCTGCAAAATAATTGCCAAGCGTGATGCGGAACAGCCGCCGCGGCGCGTCGTCGAGCGGGCCGGATCGGCCGATGATGGTCTCGAAATGCTGCGCGCATTCACCTAAGCCGAGCTGGAAGGCGAGCTGGAACGCACGGCCGGGCGGGTCGACCAGCTCGGAGATCAGGAGCTGGCGGCGGTGGAGATCGAACCGCCGCAGCGTCTCGCGCATCACGTCGACGGGCATGATACGGGTCTGGATCGAATGCTTTTCGCGCAAGCGCGCGGCCAGCGCCGCATAGAGCCCTTCGGCCGGCACGTTCAGCTCATCGCGAAGGTTTTCCGCGGCCTGCTCCAGCTCCGGGAAATAGTTGCGATTGGCCTCGATCAGTTCGCGCACGCGCTCGACCGGATTGGCCTCATAACGCGTGCCGACGTCGCGGTCGGCCATTTGCGCGGCCGCCAGCGTCTCGCCCTGGCGCGCCTCGGTATAGGCGGCATAGAGCCGTTGCAGCGCATGAGTCACGCCGGGGCAAAGCTCGGCGAGGTCGCGCAGCTCCTGCTTGGGCACGTCGATCTGGCGGAACAAGGGATCGGAGAAGATTTCGTTGAGCTCGGCGAAGAAGCGGTCCTCATCGGCGGTGGCGAGGTCGCGCAGGTCGAGGTCATAAGTCTCGGCCAGCCGCAGCAGGATCTGCGCGGTCACCGGACGCTGGTTGCGCTCGATCAGGTTGACATAGCTCGGCGAGATCGAGAGCCCCTCGGCGATCTGGGTCTGCGACAGCCCCAATTGCTGCCGGATCCTCCGGAAACGCGGGCCGACGAACAGTTTCTTCCCGGAGAACAGTTTCTTCGCGGAATCGACAGGCATTTCTCAGGACTCCGTAGGCATCAAGGACAGTCTTTACAAAATTTACAAAGTAACATCTAGTACATGTTCTTATGTTACATGACATCACCAATAAGAAACAAGCCATCTGTACGAAGTTTCTGTTTTCGCGTTTAGCTCCTGACACGCATTTCGCAATGCATTGTCAAGAATGTCGATGGCTCGCCCGTCGATAGCGAAAGGATCAGGCACATGAACTATCAGCCCCGCGGCATCAGCACCCTCCTGCGCCCGGCTTCGTATCAGAGCGAAATCGAGGCGGCTCAGGCGCTCCTTGAGACCCAGCCGACCTGGAACGGGGTGAAGGCCGAGGCCGTCGCACGCATGCGCCTGCAGAACCGTTTCAAGACCGGCCTCGATATCGCCCGCTACACCGCCGCGCTGATGCGGGCCGACATGGCCGCCTATGACGGCGACCCCACCAAGTACACCCAGTCGCTGGGCTGCTGGCACGGCTTCATCGCCCAGCAGAAGCTGATCTCGGTCAAGAAGCACTTTGGCAAGACCGATCGCACCTACCTGTATTTGTCGGGCTGGATGATCGCCGCGCTGCGCTCCGAATTCGGCCCGCTGCCCGACCAGTCGATGCACGAGAAGACCTCGGTGCCCGCCCTGATCGAGGAGCTCTACACTTTCCTGCGCCAGGCCGACTCGCGCGAGCTCAACGATATCTTCCGCGCGCTCGACAAGGCCCGCAAGGAAGGCGACAAGGTCAGGGAGAAGGAGCTGATCGAGAAGATCGACAACTTCCAGACGCATGTCGTGCCCGTCATCGCCGACATCGACGCCGGCTTCGGCAATGCGGAGGCGACCTATCTGCTCGCCAAGAAGATGATCGAAGCGGGCGCCTGCGCGCTCCAGATCGAGAACCAGGTCTCCGACGAGAAGCAGTGCGGCCACCAGGACGGCAAGGTTACCGTGCCGCATGACGTTTTCCTCGCGAAGATCCGCGCCTGCCGCCACGCCTTCCTCGAGCTCGGCGTCGAAGACGGCGTCGTCGTGACCCGCACCGACTCGCTCGGGGCCGGCCTGACGCAGCAGATCGCCGTCAGCCACAGGCCCGGCGACATCGGCGACCAGTACAACAGCTTCCTGGATTGCGAGGAAGTGACGGCGGAGAACGCCAGGAACGGCGACGTCATCATCAACCGTAACGGCAAGATGATGCGTCCGAAGCGGCTGCCCTCCAACCTCTATCAGTTCCGCCCGGGCACCGGCGAAGACCGCTGCGTGCTGGACTGTATCACCTCGCTTCAGAACGGCGCCGACCTGCTCTGGATCGAGACCGAGAAGCCGCATATCGAGCAGATCGCCAAGATGGTCGACCGCATCCGCAAGGTGGTTCCCAACGCGAAGCTGGCCTACAACAACTCGCCGTCCTTCAACTGGACCCTCAACTTCCGTTGGCAGGTCTACGATGCGATGAAGGAAGCCGGCAAGGACGTCAGCCAGTACAACCGTGCCGAGCTGATGAAGGCGGAATATGATGACACGCCGCTGGCGAAGGAAGCCGACGAGCGCATCCGCACCTTCCAGGCGGATTCGGCCAAGCGTGCCGGCATCTTCCACCATCTGATCACGCTGCCGACCTATCACACCGCGGCGCTGTCGACCGACAATCTGGCGCGGGAATATTTCGGCGAGCAGGGCATGCTCGGCTACGTCAAGAACGTCCAGCGCGCCGAGATCCGTCAGGGCATCGCCTGCGTCAAGCATCAGAACATGGCCGGCTCCGATATCGGCGACGACCATAAGGAATATTTCGCCGGCGAAGCTGCCCTGAAGGCGGGCGGCGCCCACAACACGATGAACCAGTTCGGCTAACGCATCACGCACTTCGACAGGAGACTGACATGACCAAAGGCAGCAATTTCTGGGTGATCGGCGGCGAGTTCGGTTCGATGAACTTCCACAAGCTCGTGGAAGGCTCGGCCCAGGTCAAAGGTCCGTTCAAGACCCGCAAGGAAGCCGAGGACTGCTGGCGCGAGGTGTCGGAAGAGAGCCGCTACAAGGCCGGCGTCCGCTTCTCCATCGTGGAAGAGCCGTCGCGGGTCTCGGCCTAAGGATCCCGGCTGCCGATCGAACTAAGAAGACGTCCAAGGACGGATGGTCCCACCTAGGCCTTAGCCTGGGTGGGATCGTCTGTTTTCGGCACAGGTGAAACGTCTGTGGGCGCCGTAAGTATCTGGAATTGTGGACCCTTTGCGGGCGCTGTGGTTGCTGATAGGTTAACTCCCGTGTTTGAGGACGAGGCCGACAATGTCAGAGCCCGAAACCAGCGGGATTCATCCCAGCCAGCCGCGCCCGGTGCGGCTGCGCGATGCACTGTTGCGCGCCCGGATCGAGGCCGCCGACCGGACCGGCGTGGTCGTCGACCTCAGGGATGCCGAGGTGGCCCGGCTGGAGATCCTCAACGACGCGCTCGATCCTCTGTTCGCGCAGGTGCCGGAGCAGATCGACCTCTTCGACCGCGGCATCAGCCAGGGCGATACGCCCAGGCTCTGGATCGACGTCGTCGCCCACATCTTGATGGGGCGTGACAAGCGGATGTACCGCTTCGTTCAGGACACCCGCTTCGGCCGCATCGTGCTCGCCGAATCGCACGACACTGCGGTTATCGTCGAGGCCGTCACCGATTATGTCGCGCGCCGCATGATCGAGCGCGAGCGCGCGATGGTGGTGCCGCCCGAGCCGAAGCCCGCCGCCGAGCCGCCGCGCCGCTCGCGCGTGTGGCCGTTCCTGTTCGGCTTCATTCTCGGCGCCGCGGCGCTGTTCGGCCTTGCCGTAGTAGCGGCCTTGCGGAGCTGGTGAGGACAATTCTCGTAGCCCGGATCGAGCGAAGCGCAATCCGGGATACCTGTCGCGACAGATGCACTGCCCCGGATTACGCTACGCTCCATCCGGGCTACCAAGCGGGGCCGGTGAATTTCTCTCCGCCGTCATTGCGAGCGAAGCGATGCAATCCAGGAATCTTTCCGCGGAGGGGCTCTGGATTTGCTTCGCTTCGCTCGCAATGACGGCGAACTAAATCAACCGCGCATGCTTGATCTGCCCGATCTGAAATCCAGCGCCCAGGCTCCGCACCGTCTGCTCGCAGCGCCAGCCGGCATTGTCCTTTTCGATCGTGAACAGGTTATACGCCGCCGCCGGGTAACGTCCGTGCGCGAGCGCCGACGCCGAAGGCACGCCGAGTGCGGGAATATTGCCGTTCGGGCCCTCGAACCACATCGTCGAATGAATGTGGTCGTGCCCGTGCAGGATCAGCTCGACGCCGTGCCGTTTCAACAGGGCCAGCAGCTCGGCCGCGTCCGTCATCCGCTTCTGGCGCGCGACGGATCTCAGCGGATGGTGCACCAGCAGCACGCGGAAGACGTCTTCCGCCGCGAGCCGCTCGAGCACCTCTGCGAGGGCCGCGAGCTGATCGCGCCCGAGCGTGCCCGTCGCCATCAGCGGCAGGGTCGGTACCGCCGTGGACAGGCTGATCAGCGCGAGCGGCCCGCGCCGGCGCACGGCGGGGAAGGCAACGGTATCGGGCGTATCCGCGGCGATGTAGTGCAGGAACGTCTCGCCGAAGCGATGGCGCGTCGCGCTGACATAGGCGTCGTGATTGCCGGGAATCGCGGTGACGCGGTCGGGCGGACCGACGCTTTCGAGCCAAGCCAGGGCCGGCGCGAACTCGGCTTCCAGCGCGAGGTTGACGAGATCGCCCGTCACCGCGATGTGGTCGGGCGCCTGGGCCTTCATATCGGCGACCAGCGCGTCGAGCACCTCGCGGCGCTGATATTTGTGCCGGTTGCGCGTCCAGTTGATGTAGCCGAGCGCGCGCTTGCCCGCGAGCTCGATCAGCCGCGGCTTCGGCAGTGGCGGCAGATGCGGGTCGGACAGATGGGCGAGCGTGAAGGGGGCCATGGCGCGCGATTGCCTCGCTATTGCTGCGCTGTAATGGCAAGGTCGCAGCCAGCGCGCAAGCGCGGCTCGAAATGGGGCGTCAAGAAGGCCTGATGCGAGAACGTCTGAACAGCATTCGACGACAATGCGAGCCGCTGCTGCGGCACCTCTTCCATGCCTATTTCCTGCTGGTTCGCGGGATGACGCTCGGCGTCCGCGCCGTGGTGCTGGACGCCGAGAACCGGGTGTTTCTGGTCAGGCACAGCTACGTCACCGGTTGGTACCTGCCCGGCGGCGGCGTCGACTTCGGCGAGACCATGGCGCAGGCGCTGCGGCGCGAACTCAAGGAGGAGGGCGACATTGATCTCACCGGGGACGCCGTGCTGCACGGCATCTTCCTCAACAGCCACGTCTCCCGCCGCGACCACGTCGCCGTCTACGTCGTCAGGCAGTTCAGCCAGGACCGCCTGCCCGGACCGAACCGCGAGATCGTCGAATGCGGGTTCTTCGCGATCACGGCGCTGCCCGAGGGGACCACGCCCGGCACACGGCTGCGGATCGCGGAAGTGCTGGACGGTAAGCCGCTGATTGCGACGTGGCGATGAGGGCGGCCCGTGCCAGTGCGTGAGGGTTGTGGTTCAACGGTGCAAACTGGCGAGTCAGAACGCCTCCCGTCGGCGCTGAAAAAGGAACTGAGCATCTTTGCTGCCCGATGGACCGCGCTGCGTCCAGGTGCTATCCCGCGCGCTGACATGAGCGATCTCTCACTCACCATCCTTCCCGAGGCCGCCGGCGACGCTCAGGCGATCGAACGGCTGCACGAACGCACCTTCGGCCCCGGCCGCTTCGTGCTCAGCGCCTACCGCATCCGCGAGCATGTCGACCATCTGCTCGAATTGTCTTTCACCGCGCGCATCGGGACGCTGCTGGTCGGCTCGGTCAGGCAGTTGCCGATTCTGATCGGCGACACGCCGGCGCTGCTGCTGGGGCCGCTCACCGTCGAGCCGCCGTTCCGCGACCGCGGCATCGGCCGTCTCCTGATGGAGCGCGCGCTGAAGGACGCCAAGGAAAAAGGCCACGCCATCGTGCTCCTGGTCGGCGATGAACCCTATTACAGCCGCGTCGGCTTCAAGCCGGTCGCAAAGGGCCGCGTCACCATGCCGGGTCCGGTTGACCCCGCCCGCATTCTGGTGTTCGAGCTCGTCGACGGCGCCTTCGAAGGCGTATCGGGGCGGGTTGCGCCGGACTGGAGCAAGGCGCGGAGGTAGGTGCTACGACGCTGTGAATTGGAAGCGCGGCGGTGCCGATACTCGGTCATTGCGACGGCGTGAACCAGCCGGGCGAGGCCAGCCGGGGCCGCTGTGGGCCCCGACTGTATGAGCTTAGAACTTGAAGTTCGCAAATGCCCGCACGCCAATGCCGGGCATCAGCACCTCGTCCTTGGTGTAGGACACCGAGTTGCGGATGTTCTCGTTGAGGAGATTGTTGCCGACGATGCCCGCCATCATTTCGCGCGCGCCGAACCAGTTGCGGTCGAGCTTGGTCTTGTAGCTGACCTCGGCTTTCAGCAAATTGTAGCCCGCTGTCGGCGTCTCCGCGATCACCGCGACGTTGTTCTGCGCGAAGGCGTGCAGCAGGTTGACGCGCATCAGCCAGTTGTCGTCGCGCCAGAATACGCCGCCGCCCATTCTGAGCGGCGGAATCCGCGGCACGTTGGTGCCGTCGCTGAAGGTGGCGCGGACGAAGTCGAGCTGGTTCTCGATGCCCCAGATGCCGCCCTGGAAGGCGCCGACGTCGAGCTGCGACTGGAATTCGCCGCCGCGGAAATTCGCATTGCGTTGCGAATAGACCGCCTGGTTCAGCTCGCCATCTGGTCCCCCGCAGGACGCAAAGTCGTCATCGCAGGACACGCCGGTGAGGCGGCGATAGATGAAATTGTCGAAATGCGTGTAGTAGACCGTTGCCTCGAACCGGAACGGCCCCGTTGCCCTGCGCAGGCCGACCTCGATCGATTTTGCGGTCTCGATGGTGAGGTTCGGATTACCGATGTCGAACGTCGCGGTCGCGTCATGGCCGCCGCGTGAAAACAGCTCGGCCGCCTTCGGCGCGCGCTCGACATATTGCGCGGTGACGCTGCCGACCATGCCACCCGGCAGGTCCTGCAGCAGACCGATGCTGCCGCTCTTCGGCGTGAAGGACGGATTGCGCGCGATCGCCGTCTGCGGCGTGCCGTCGGGCAGGTAATCGGCGGGGAAATCAGGCGTCGTGCCGTGCAGCTCGACATGCTCGATGCGACCGGCGATCTGTGCCCGCGTCGCCTCGGTGAACTTGAACTCGTTGAAGGCGTAACCAGCAACGCGCGTGCTGTTGTTCGGGTCCCACAGGCCGTTGAACAGCGTGCCGGGATTGTCGGGGCTCGGCGCACTCAATTCCTGATGTCCGACCTGGAAGCCCAGCGCCGTCGTCACCTCGGCGAAGCGGGCATTGAACGGCATCAGCTGCACCTCGGTGCGGATCTCCTGCTCCTTGTTGGTGAAGGTCTGGCGCACGCCGTCGCTGTTGGGGTCGACGGGATCGGCAAGGCCGATCTCGTTGTGCCGGTAGTCCGTCGCGCCGGCCCAGAAGCGGACCGCGTCGATCGCGGCCGCGTCGGGGTGGTACTCGCCTTTGACGTTGATCTTGGTCTGATGTGCGTCGATCCGCGTGTTGTGGTCGGCGCCGTCGATGCCGGGGATGTGGTAGAGCGAGTCGTTCTGCGTGATCGATGCGCCGATATAGCCGCCCTGGAAGAAGTAGGAGCCGCCGATCGAGGCGCCGTCCGAGCGAGTCGCCGAGTTCGGCTGTCGGCCGTTCACCGGGCGCGACTGGTCGGTCAGATAGGGATAGCTCGGGATATAATAGTCGGAGGTCGTGCGGCCATAGGCGTCGGCATGGAATGCAAAATTGCCGCCGCCGGTGTCGAGCAGCACGCCGCTTTCGACGCCGCGATCGACCGAGCTGAAGGCGGTGCGCGTCTCGGCGGTGACGCAAGGAGCGGTCGCGGCGCTCGCGAGCGGGGCCTTGGTCGGCATGCCATAGGTTTGGAATGAGGGCGCGCAAGCAGGCATCGCGTCCGGAATCCGGTTGTTGGTGGCGCTGACGACGCCGCCGATCGAGGTCGAGCCGTAGCGCAGCGCCGCCGGCCCGCGCACCACTTCGATCTGGTTGGTGGCGAGCGGATCGATCGGGACGAAATGGTCCTCACCGAGATCGGAGGCGCCGCCGGCATTGGTGCCGTTCTCGACGATGCCGACCCGGTTGACGTCGAGACCTCTGATGATCGGCCGGCTCGAGGCGCCGGGTGCGAAGCTCGAGCCGGTGATGCCGGGCTTGGAGAACAGGAGATCGCCGAGCTGGCCGCCGCCCTCGCGGCGGATCTCCTCGTTCGGCACCACGGTGACGGTAGCGAACTGGTTGGTCACAACAGGCAGCACGCCCTGCTGCGGCGCGGCGGGCGCGGATGCCGCGGGCGCCGCTTCCACCGTTTGTTGGCGGCTGCGCACCCGCGCGGTCCGCGTGCCGCGGCCTGCGGTGCGGGAGGGCACCACCGCTCTGCGCACGATCGGGCTCGGCGCCGTCACGGTGACCGCGGGAATCTCGGTCGACGACTTGTCCTCGGCCGACTGGGCCAAGGCAGGTGTGGCGGCGGCACTGAGCAGGAGCAGGCTTGCTCCGCCAAGACGCTGCGCGCGTCGCAATTGAAATGACATGGTCCTGATTCCACTCAGGCGCCGTCCGCATGATTGTATCGTCTGCTGATCGGAGGCGGCCTGCCGTCGCAGCGCGACGGAATTCGACTTCAACTTCCCCCCAGGCATTCGCCGACAGTAGCGAGGCTGGGCGTGATCAAGCGTTGGAGGTCAGGACGCGGGAGGGGCGCGGGGCTGGAATGCCGTGCCGGCCGATTTCAGATGGACGAATTCGGCGCCGGTGGTGCGGTGAAGCAGTTCGATCGCTTGCGGCAGCAGCAGCACGGGCGGCGTCGCGAACACAATTGTGCACGCCATCGCGACGACAGCGCAGATCGCGCAATTGTCCTCGCCCGGATGCTCGCGGTCGGGACCGACCGGCGATCGCGCCTGGACTGCGGCGCGGTCGATCGCAGCAACGCCCTTGACGCTGTCCTTGACGCCGTCGGTCTGCTGCAGCGAGGATTGGGCGAGGGCGGCCTGCGCGAACCAGTGGCTGTGGCCGAACGTCAGCGCGAACTGCACCAGCATCGCGAACAACGCGAGCCGGGCAGCATGCCTCACATTCGACCGAAACCATTTCATCCGAAAACGCCCCACACCGCGCGGCCAATCCCCTGCCATCGCGGCGTTACAATGTAACATCGCCCGATCGGACAGTGGATGTCAACGGCGGCCGGATCGGCGCACGCAGGGCCGCGACCCGATGTGTCGTTCCGGCAACTAGAGTGGATGTCTGGTTAAATGGTGCGTGCCCAGAACTCGAAGCACCTTTCCCGTGGGGAGAAGTCGGATCGCATCGAGAGATGCGATCCGGGTGAGGGTTTACAGTCCTACGGTGAGCTGCCGCCTCTCACCCGAATTGCTACGCAATTCGACATCTCCCGTGGGGAGAGGTGTTTGATGGACAGCCAACCGAATTTCAACGAGCTTCGTGAGTTTACCGCCCTTCGCGGACCCAGGTCGCGGCGAAGGCGCCGAGCAGCAACAGCAGGCCGATCAGCCCGGCGAAGATCGGCAGCACGCCGACGCCTTTGACGACGCTGGCGTCGCGCATCCGCACTCCCATCCAATTGTCGCCGTGGAAGACGCTCGCAGAGCGCACCGGCAGGATGCGCGGCAGCTCGACGCTGGTGCCGTCGACCACGCGCACGGCGTTGCCGCCGGTCGCCTGGGTGAGCGGCTTCAGGGTTTCGGTGGTGGAGGTGACTTCCGAAAACTCCTTCGGATTGGTCGGGCCGACATTGATCAGCGCCTTCAGCGTGCCGTCGGTGGCCTGCCACAGGCCGAGCTCGTTCGCCGGCAGGCTGGCGCGCCACTCGCCGGGATCGCCAGGGCTGAGCGTCAGGTCGTGCGACACGCCCGAGGGCGAGGTCACGTTCACCGGCTGGACGCTGTCTGACATGGTCTGGCGCACCACGACGAGATCCTTGCCCTGCACCTGAAGGCGCAGCGCTTCTTCGTCGAGATCCGGCTGCTTCATCAGCCAGTGCGACATCCGCCTGAGCAGGTCGAGATGCGGGCCGCCGCCCTCATAGCCGCGCGCCCACAGCCAGATGTGATCGGACAGCAGCAGCGCGACGCGGCCCTCGCCGAAACGCGACAGGAACAACAGCGGCTTGCCATCGACGCCGGTCATGACCGGCGGGTTGACGGCGTTGCGGGTGTCGACGGTGCGGAAGAATCGGCTCCAGTGTGGCGGCTCGCTGGCGGAGCCCTCGAGCCCGCGTGTGACCGGATGGCGTTTGCCGATGTCGGACAGATGCGCATAGAACGGCTTTTCCGTCACGCCGACCGGTTCGGCCGGCAGCACCGAATCCAGCGGCGTGCGCCAGATGCTGGTGTTGGAGGCGTAGTCGGGGCCGGCCGAGACCAGCACCGCGCCGCCCGAGCGGACATAACGTGCGATGTTGTCGAAATAGGCGATCGGCAGCACGCCCTGGCGAGCGTAGCGGTCGAAGATGATCAACTGGAATTCGTTGATCTTCTGCTGGAACAGCTCGCGGGTCGGAAACGCGATCAGCGACAATTCGTTGATCGGCGTGCCGTCCTGCTTCTCCGGTGGACGCAGGATGGTGAAATGCACGAGATCGACGCTGGCGTCGGACTTGAGCAGATTGCGCCAGGTGCGCTCGCCGGAATGCGGCTCGCCCGAGACCAAGAGCACGCGCAGCTTGTCGCGCACGCCGTCGATGGCGACGACGGCGCGGTTGTTCACCGGCGTCAATTCGCGTTCGAGGGGCGAAGCCTCGATCTCGACGATGTTCGGGCCGGCATGCTTGATGTCAACGTCGACGCTTGCGGCCTGGCCGCTCGATAGCGTGCGCTCGTTGATGACCTCGCCGTCTCTGCGGACCGTGACCTTGGCGCGCTCGCCGGTGACGCCCTGGTCGTCGAGGCGGTAGCTGATGGTCTGGGTCTGCCCAACGATGCCGAAGCGCGGCGCCGCCGTGATCGCGATGCGGCGGTCGCGCTCGTCCTTCTGCCCGGTGACCAGCGCGTGCACCGGCGCCTGGAAGCCGAGCGCGGTTGCGTTCGCCGGAATGTCATGGACGCGGCCGTCGGTGATCAGGAACGCGCCGGCGACACGGTCGACCGGCACGTCCGACAGGGCCGAGGCGAGGGCGCCGAACAGTTTGGTGCCGTCGGTCTCGCCGTCCGCCTGTCCTGCATCGACGACGCGGACTTCGAGGCCCTTGATCTTCTTCAGGCTGTCGACCAGCGCCTCCTGCGCCTGCGCGGCCTCGCGATTGCGGTCGCCGAAATTCTGGCTCGGACTCTTGTCAACGACAACCGCGGCGACCGAGGTGAGGGGATCGCGATCCTCCCGGGTGAAGGAGGGATTGGCGAGCGCCAGCAGGAACAGCGCCAACGCGGCGACGCGCACGGCCGCCCCGCGCGCGCGCGCCAGCAGCAGCACCAGCGCGACGACGACGATCGCGGCCAGGGCGAGCCACAGCACGATCGCGGGAACAAGTGGCGTGAACGCGATGCCGTAATTCATATCGATCCTATTGCCCCAGCCGTTCGATCAGCGCCGGTGCGTGCACCTGGTCGGCCTTGTAGTTGCCGGTCAGGGTGTACATCACGATGTTGGCGCCGGCGCGGTAGGCGAATTCGCGCTGGCGGGTGTCGCCGCCGGTCACCGGCAGCATGGCCTGGCCGTCGGGCCGCACCGCCCAGGCGCCGGCAAGGTCGTTCGAGGTGATGATGATCGGCGAGACGCCGTCGCCGCCGCGCGCCGGGCGCTGCGCGCTGTCCTCGTCCTCGTCGCGCGGCAGGGTCTCGACCCAGGTCTGGCCGGTGACGAAGCGGCCGGGAAAGTCGCGCAGCAGGTAGAACGTCTTGGTTAGCACGTGCTCGCGCGGCACCGGCTCGAGCTCGGGCACGTCGAGCGAGGACAGGATCTCGCGCAGCGTCTGCATGGCCGGGGTCTGCGCGGCACCGTTCGCGCCGGGCGGTGCTTCGATCGCATCGCGGGTGTCGAACAGCACGGTGCCGCCCTGCTTCATGTAGGCGTCGATCTTGTTGATGGCATCCTGCGGCGGCTTGGGCGCACCGGGCACGATCGGCCAGTAGATCAGCGGAAAGAAGGCGAGTTCGTCGCGCGCGGGATTGACGCCGACGGGATCGCCGGCCTCGAGCGCAGTGCGCTGCGCCAGGAACAGCGTCAGCCCGTTCATCCCCGCCTTGACGATGGAATCGACGTCGGCATTGCCTGTCACGACATAGGCGAGGCGGGTCTGCGACACCGCCTTCATCGCGAAATCGTCCGTGACGCCGTCGGCGCGCGAGGGCGCCGGCGAGAGCGACGCGACGCCTGCAAGCACGATACCGAGCACGATCATCGCTGGCGCGGCGCGGCGGCGCAGCAGCGCGGCGATGCCGCCGCCGAGCAGAGCGACGATGACCGCGTCGATCAGAAACAGCGCAAGCGCCGTCGACAGCAGCCAGCCGCGCAAATCGCGCGGCTCGGCGTTGGTGTAGGTGGCGTGCCGGGCGCGCAGGCTCGCGGTGTTCAGGGCTGCGATACGGTCGGCGGCGGCAAGCGTGTTCACGGCAAGCGGTCCTTCGGCCGGACCATAGAAGCCCGGCGGATGATCGGGTGTGGCGCGGTCGCGATAATCCGCGGGCAGCGGTTTTGCGGTGGCCGGCGGCGGGCCGAAGGCGCCGAAGCCGTCGAGGATGTGCAGCGGCGCCACCGTCTCGGCGGTGGTCTCGGCTGCGACCCCGGCGCCGGGCTTGGTGGTGTAGCCGGACATGTCGACGACACGCCGCAGCATTTCGACGAAAGTGCCTGACATTGGCAGATCCGACCAGCGCATGTCGGCGCTGACGTGGAACAGGCTGACGAGGCCCTTGCCGCGATGCTCGCCGGTCACCAGCGGCGTGCCATCCTCCAGCGAAGCCCAGCTCTTGGTGGCGAGCACCGCGTCGGGCTCGGCCAGCACCTGGCGGCTCACGGTGACGTCCTTGGGGACCACGACGCCGGCAAACGGCCCGTCGGCGGCGAAGGAGGCGAGATGCTGCGGCTTCTCCCAGGTCAGGCTGCCGCCGAGCGTGCGGCCACCCTTGCGCAGCTTGACCGGCACGAGATCGTCTTCGGCCTGCGCCAGGCGGGGTCCCGCGAACCGCACCAGCACGCCGCCCTGGTCGATCCAGGCGTTGAGGCGCTCCCGCAGCTCGGGCGCGATGGTGCCGACATCGGCGAGGATGATCATCGGCAGCTTCTGGTCGAGGAATTGGGTGATGCCCTGCTGCGGCGAGCCCTTGTCGGCGAGCCGCACGTCTGCGAACGGCGCCAGCGCGCGGGTGAGGTAGAAGGTCGGCGCCAGCAGCGGCTGCGCGGTTTCGCTGGTTGAGCCCGAGACGATGCCGATGGCGCGGCGGCGCCAGCGCTTGTCGAGCAGCTGCACCGCGCCGGCGGAGCGCTCGCCGGATATTTCGAGCCGCGTGATGTCGTTGCGCAGCTCGACCGGCAGATCGAACGCTGCGTCGGTTTCCTTGTCCTGCGGGCCGAACGAATAACGGGCTTCTCCGATCGGCGAGGCCTTCTGGTCCAGCGCGCGCACCGTGCCGACGGCGATGCCGCTGTCGGTGCGCAGCACCTTCACCGTCATCCTGGCAGCGGCGTTCTCGGCCGCGACCAGCGCCAGCGGCGCAGAGGTGCCGCCTTCGAACACGGTCAGGCTGCGATCGCCGACAGTCTTGCCGAGGCCAGCCACGAATTCTTCGCCGCGGCCGGTGTCGACGCCGTCAGACAACCACGCGATCTCGCAGTCGCCGGTCGTTTTCAGGAAACGGTCGATTGCGGCCAGGGTCTCGACGCGATCGATCGAATAAGGCTTCGGGGCGAGCTGGCGCAGCGCGACGCGCGCCGCACCCGCCGGCATCAGGGTGATGTCGCGGTTCGGCTCCGACAGCGGCACCAGCGCGATGGCGCGGCGATCGTTGTCGGCGTTGGCGATCAGCTCATCGGCGGCCCTGATCCTGATGTCCCAGTGCGACGCCGCGCTCCAGCCATCGTCGAACATGATCATCAGCGGCGCCTTGCTGCCGGCGGCGCCTGTTTGCGGATTCCAGATCGGGCCGGCGGCGGCGAAAATGACGAGCGCCGCAGCTAGAAGCCGCAACGCGGTCAGCCACCATGGCGTCCGCGAGGGCGTCTCTTCGCGCGGCGCGATGTCGAACAACAGCCGCGTCGGCGGAAACTCGATCCGCCGGGGCCGCGGCGGCATCACCCGCAGCAGCCACCACAGCACGGGCAGGCTGACGAGGCCGATCAGGAGCAGCGGTTCGGTGAAGGCGAGCGGCAATCCCATCATGCGGCCGGCCCCGCCTTGATCGCCGTGGTGCGGGCGCCCGACTTGCTCACCTGCATGCCGGCATGCAGGAACAACAGCAGCTCGGCGGCCGAGCGCTCGGTCGCGTGCGTCGTGAACAGCCAGTCGAGCTTGTTGGTCTCGGCGCGGATCTGGTCGCGGTGCAGCGCGAGCCGCGCGGTGTAATCCTGTGCCCAGCTCTCGGCGCGGCCGGCGGTGATCACGCCGAAGCCCTCCGGCTCGACGAACTCGACGCGGCCGGAGTACGGAAACGACTCTTCGGCGGGATCGACGATCTGCACTAGGGTGCCATGCGCGCCGGAGCCGGACAACCCTGTGAGCGTCGTCCTGATCTCGGAGATCGGCGACCAGAAATCCGACAGCACGATCGTCTCGGCGAGCGCCGACGGCACGAAGGACGGCGGCAGGCTGAGGCGTTCGGCGTCGTCATGCAGCATCGCTTGCGCCATCTTGTCGATCACGCTGCGGCTCGCCGTCGGCGCCATCAGTCCGGGAACACCGACGCGTTCGCCGCCGGAGACGAGCAGCTCGGCCAGGGCGAAGGCGACGATCAGCGTGCGCTCGAGCTTGGACTCGCGCGCGATTTTCGACGCGAAGGCCATCGAGGGCGAGCGGTCGGGCCAGATCCAAACCGTGTGTGCGGCCTCCCATTCCTGCTCGCGGACGTAAAGATGGTCATCACGCGCCGAGCGGCGCCAGTCGACGTTCTGCGACGGCTCGCCCGAGACGAAGCGGCGGTATTGCCAGAAGCTTTCGCCGGAGCCGGCACGCCGGCGGCCGTGCAGGCCGTGGATGACGTTGGCGGCGATACGGCGGGCCTCCAGCACCAGGCGCGGCAGCGAAGCGGCGAGCGTGCGGCTTTCGCCATCGGCACGTCGGATCGCGATGATCTCCTTCGCTGTGTGCCCGTTCTCTGCCGCCATCAACCAATCCGTGTCTTCAATTGCCGGATCACGTCCGGAATCGTGCGGCCTTCGGCGCGCGCCTGGAAGGTCAGCGCCATGCGGTGCTTCAGCACGGGCTCGGCGAGGTCGAGCACGTCGTCGATCGAAGGCGCGAGACGGCCGTCGATCAGCGCACGCGCGCGCACGGCCAGCATCAGCGATTGGCTGGCGCGCGGGCCGGGGCCCCAGGCGATGAACTTGCCGGCCTCGCCGCTCTCCGCGCCCGGACGGGCCGAACGCACCAGCGACAGGATCGCCTCCACGACGGAATCGCCGACCGGCAGGCGCCGGATCAGCCGCTGCGCGACGATCAGCGCATCGGCGCTCATCGAGCCCCTGGCCAGCGTCTCCTCGGCGCCGGTGGTCTCGAACAGGATGCGGCGCTCGGCATCCCGATCGGGATAGTCGACGTCGATCTCCATCAGGAAGCGGTCGAGCTGCGCCTCGGGCAGCGGATAGGTGCCTTCCTGCTCCAGCGGGTTTTGCGTGGCGAGCACGTGGAACGGCTTCGGCAGGTCATGGCGCGCACCCGCAACCGTGATGTGCTGCTCCTGCATCGCCTGCAGCAGCGCCGACTGCGTGCGCGGGCTGGCGCGGTTGATCTCGTCGGCCATCAGCAGCTGCGCGAACACCGGACCGGCAATAAAGCGGAAGGCCCGCTTGCCCGCGGTGCTCTCGTCTAATACCTCGGCGCCGAGAATGTCCGAGGGCATCAAATCGGGCGTGAACTGGATGCGCTTGGCGTCGAGGCCCAGCGTGACGCCGAGCGTCTCGACCAGCTTGGTCTTGGCGAGACCGGGCACGCCGATCAGCAGCGCATGACCGCCGGAGAGGATCGTAACCAGCGTGTTCTCGATCACGCGATCCTGGCCGAAGATGACCGAGGCGATCGCCTCCTTCGCCGCGCGAATTTGGCTAGATACCTGCTCGGCCGAACGGACGATTCCGTCTTCGAGTTTCTCGACACTTTCCGCCATTCGCTCGCTCTCCTTCAGCCTGCCACGCGGCTTGCCTGCGTCGTCACGTCGGCACATCGCGTCAGGTCATCACGCCGGATCATGGGCCTATGCTAGACTTGCAGGAAGGCCATGTATTCGTTGAATTAACCTATCCCCACCTTATCGGCTTCGGGTTATGTACGGCATCACGAAGTGGCGACCTCGCACATCGGATTTAATCCGCAGTGGAACCGCACACCCGAATACAACGTAGACCTGCACCAATCGTGCCAAGGACAAAGTCAGGGCAAACCATGGCGAACCAAGGGCAGAGTGCCGATCGCGGCCTTGAGGGGCTGACTGCCCCCGCCAAAAATGCTGCCAGTGCCGAAGGTGCCACGAAGGGGCTGCCTCCGGTGCATCTGTGGAATCCGCCGTTTTGCGGCGATCTCGATATCCGAATCGGCTCCGATGGTACTTGGTTCTACATGGGGACGCCAATCGGGCGTCACGCGCTGGTCCGCCTGTTCTCGACGATTCTGAAGCGCGAGGGCGACAAGCATTTTCTGGTCACGCCGGTGGAGAAGGTCGGCATTCGCGTCGACGACGCGCCGTTCATGGCGGTCGAGATGCTGAAGGAGCGCGAGGGTGGCCATCGCGTGCTGCGCTTCCGCACCAATGTCGACGACTGGGTGACCTGCGATGCCGCGCACCGCCTGCGTTTCGAGCAGGCCGCGGACGGCGGGCTGACGCCATACTTGCATGTCCGCGCCGATCTCTGGGCCAAGGTCACCCGCGCGCTCTATTACGATCTGGTTGACATGGGCGAGGAGCGGATGGTCGATGGCCAGCCGATGTTCGGCGTCGAGTCGGCCGGCGAATTCTTCGCCATGGCCGACGCTGAGCAGGTGAGGGCCGCGCTTTGAACAAACCTATCCTGAAGAACGATCCGGTCGCGCTCAGTGCGGCGGATTTCTTCGCCCGCTCCAGGGCCAAGCTTGATTTCGACGTCCCGCCTGGTCTCTATGATCCGAACATCATTCCCGCCTCGGGCGATCCCGGCACCGACAGGATGCTCGAGATCATCGCGCGCGAGCAGCCGGTACGGCCGGCGGCGGTCCTGATCGCAGTAGTCGACCATCCCGAGCCGACCATCCTGCTGACGCAGCGCTCGGCGCATCTGAACGACCATGCCGGCCAGATCGCTTTTCCTGGCGGCAAGATCGACGCGACCGACTCCTCGCCGCTCGATGCGGCGCTGCGCGAGGCCGAGGAGGAGATTGGGCTGTCGCGCGACTTCGTCGAGCCGATCGGCTATCTCGACCTCTACGGGACCGCGTTCGGCTTCCGCATCCTGCCGACAGTGGCCAGGGTGCGGCCGGGCTTCGAGCTCACGATCAACCATTCAGAGGTTGATGACGCATTCGAAGTGCCGCTATCCTTCCTGATGAACCCGGTGAACCATCAGGTGCACAGCAAGGAATTCCGCGGCATGGAGCGTTCCTATTACGCGATGCCGTTCGCGGAACGCTACATCTGGGGTGCGACGGCGGGAATGCTGCGTGTGCTGTATGAGCGGATCTATTCGTCATGATCCGGACGGTTCTGACCGAGATCGGAATCTTCCTTATTCCCTTTGCCGTCTATGCGCTGTTCCTGGCCGCCAGCCGATCCGGCCTGTTCGCGCGATCGTCCTGGCCGGTCACCATCGTCGCGCGCCTTGCCCTGGTGGCGATCGCGCTGGTGATCGCGGGGCTGGTCGGCCTTGCACATTTCTCCGGCGCCGGACCGGACTCGACCTACGTTCCCGCGCATATCGAGAACGGCAAATTCGTGCCGGGCACGGAAAAATAAGGGCTGGACGATGAGCGCGGAGCCGTTACTCGCCAATGCGCCCTGGCTGACCGCAGGCGGGACCGCGCGCGTCCTGCAATTGCTCGGCGCGAATGGCGAGGAGGCGCGGGTGGTCGGCGGCGCGGTGCGCAACGCGCTGCTCGGTCTCTCACCCGGTGACATCGACATCGCGACCACCGCGTTGCCGGACGAAGTGATGCGGCGTGCCAAGGCCGCCGGCATCAAGAGCGTGCCGACCGGGATCGACCACGGCACCGTCACGCTCGTCATCGACGGGCATCCCTATGAAGTGACGACGCTGCGCGAGGACACCGAAACGTTCGGCCGCAAGGCCAAGGTCGCGTTCGGCCGCGACTGGGTGAAGGATGCCGAGCGGCGCGACTTCACCATGAACGGCCTGTCCGTCGATGCGAGCGGGATCGTGCACGACTATGTCGGCGGGATCGCGGATGCCAGAGCGCGCCGCGTGCGCTTCATCGGCGATCCCGGCCAGCGCATCGCCGAGGATTATTTGCGCATCCTGCGTTTCTTCCGCATCCACGCGGCCTTTGGCGCCGGCGAGCCAGACCGCGACGGCTATCTCGCCTGTATCCGGGGACGCGCGGGCCTTGCGAACCTCTCGGCCGAGCGGGTGCGCATGGAGATGCTGAAGCTGCTGGTCGCCGGCGGTGCATCCGCGGCCGTGCTGGCCATGGCGGAGGGTGGATTGCTGCAGGCGCTGACCGGAGGCGTGGTCTATACGGGGCCGCTGTCGGCGATGATCGCAATCGAGCGCGAGCTCGGTCTCACCGCAAGCAGCACGCGGCGCCTGGCCGCGCTGACGGTCGCCGTCACCGAAGATGCCAAGCGGGTCGCCGCGCGCCTGCGGCTCTCCAATACCGAGACCAAGGCGCTGGATTCGATGGGGCACCGCTGGTGGCGCTTGGCTGCCAAGGACGAGCCGAAGGCGCGGCGGCTGCTCTACCGGCTCGGCGCAGAGCGCTATCACGATCGCGTGTTGCTGGCCTGGGCCCGGGCCGGCGACGTCGCGTCGTCGCGCTGGCGTGCGCTCGCCGAGCTGCCGCAGCGCTGGACTGCGCCGAAATTTCCATTGAAGGCGGCCGATTTCATCGCGCGCGGCATGGCGGAAGGACCTGCGCTCGGACATGTCTTGACGCTCGCCGAGGACGCTTGGCTTGCGGCGGATTTTCCACTAGAGCAAGCCGCGCTTGCTGCCATCGCCGATCAAGCTGCCGCCCGCGTCCGCCGCGACGAGAGAACGTGAGCATCGTTTCAGGCTTCGCCGACATCTCGACTTATCAGCTCCTGCTGGTAGCAACGATGGCGTTGTTGGCTTCGATCATCGGTGGTCTTGCCGGCTACGGTACCGGCGCTTTGATGCCGCTGGTGCTGGTGCCGCTGGTCGGCGCCGAGCCAGTGGTGCCGATCATCGCGATCTCCGCGATCTTCACCAATCTCAGCCGCGCGGTAGCTTACCTGCGCTATGCCGACCGCCGCCGCACTCTGATCGTGCTCGCCTGCGCGGCGCTGACGACCGCGCTCGGCGCCTACGGTTACACGCGTCTGACCAATGCGGGCGCGGCGCTCGTGATCGGCACCATGCTGATCCTGAGCGTACCACTGCGCCGCGTGCTCCGCCGCCGCGAGGTCAGGATCGGCGATACCGGCCTTGCGGCCGGTTCGATCGGCTACGGCGTGCTGGTCGGCGGCACCTCGGGCTCCGGCGTGATCCTGCTCTCGCTGCTGATGGCCGCAGGCCTCGAAGGCGCCGCGGTGATCGCGACCGACGCGATGATCTCGCTCGGCACCGGCCTGATCAAGATCTCGGTGTTCGGCCTTGCCGGCGCGGTGACCGCGCAGGTGCTCGCTTTTGCGCTGCTGATCGGTGCGATTGCGATTCCCGGTGCGTTCCTCGCAAAAGCCTTCGTCGAGCGGATGCCGATGCACATCCACACCGCGATCCTCGACGTTGCGGTGATCACGGGCGGGCTGGTGATGATCTCGGCGGCGGCGAGGCAACTCGCCGCCTAGACGACGCCGCTCACCGGGCATTGGTGGATGGACCGGGGATCGAACTTCCTCCGGGCGTGTACTCACAAAAGTCGGCTCCCGAGCCCAAAGCGAAAGTCGCCCCGCTCGGCCATCCATTGCGTCCCATTGCCACTAATTCCCGGAACGACTGTCCACACTGGTGGTTACCTGCAAGCCGTTCGCTCGCTCACCAGCAAAGGAAGTCGGCGCTTGCTCGACCTCTGGTACAAAAACGCCGTGATCTACAGCCTCAACGTAGCCACCTACAAGGACGGCAACGGAGACGGGATCGGCGATTTCAAGGGACTAACCGAGCAGCTCGATCATATCGCTCAGCTCGGCGCAAATTGCCTGTGGTTGCTTCCATTTTATCCCAGTCCCGGACTAGACCACGGCTACGATGTCACGGATTACTACAACATCGCGCCGGCACTCGGAACGTTGGGCGATTTCGTCGAATTCAGTCATCAGGCCCGACTGCGCGGATTGCGGCTGATAGTCGATCTTCCCATCAATCACACTTCGGACAGACACCCATGGTTTCAGCAGGCTCGCGCCGACCCGTCGTCGCCGTTTCGGGAATATTACGTCTGGTCAACCAGCGAACCCGAAAATAGCACAGAAGGCGTCGTATTTCCCGGGTTTCAACTCAGCGTCTGGACTTACGACCTCTGCGCGCGCTCGTGGTATTATCACCGGTTTTACCAACATCAACCTGACCTCAACATAGCCTGCGCTGCCGTCCGCGAAGAAATCTTCAGGATCTTCGGCTTCTGGCTTGAACTCGGTGTTTCGGGATTCCGAATAGACGCTGCACCGTTCGTCGTGGAGGAAATACGTCCAGATCGTCCGGCGAAGCGTCGGTATGAGTTTTTCGCCGAGCTCCGCAATTTCCTGTCCTGGCGCAAAGGTGATGCGGTGTTGCTGGCGGAAGCAAATGTAGCTCCCACGGAGCTTCAGCATTATTTTGGCGATGGATCGCGGATCCACATGCTATTTGCGTTCCTGTTGAACCAGCACTTGTTCCTTGCACTTGCACGGGAAAGTGCCGAACCGCTGCGGCGCTGCATGAGCCAGCTGCCCCGATTGCCGCAATTCGCACACTGGGCTCAATTTCTACGCAATCATGATGAGCTGGACCTCGGCCGTTTAACTTCTGAAGAGCGCGACGAAGTTTATGCTGCATTCGCTCCAACCCGCAAAATGCAGCTTTACGGACGGGGAATTCGGCGGCGGCTCGCCTGCATGTTCGGAAACGATCGCCGCCGCATCGAGCTGGCATTCAGCCTGCTGTTCAGTCTTCCTGGTACACCGGTCATTTACTACGGCGACGAACTGGGAATGGGCGACGATCTGACGCTTCCTGAGCGATGGCCTGTCCGTACGTGCATGCAATGGACAGACGACGAAAACGCCGGATTCTCGACGCGGCCGGGAGATCGTTTGCTTCATCATGTGATCCGCGGGGGCCAATACGCACCAGCCAACGTGAATGCGATTGCCCAGCAACGCGACCCGGACTCGCTGTTCAATTGGTTGCGGCGTCTGGTCGAAATGCGCCAGTCGTGCCCGGAGATCGGCTGGGGTGAATGCACCGTACCCGAAAGCAACTGTCCCGCTGTCTTGATCCAGCATTTCGTTTGGCAAGGCAAATTCGTGCTGGTGCTGCACAATTTATCACAGACGAGCTGCAGCACGGAGATCAGGGATATTCCGAAGGGACGGAAGCTGACCGATATATTCGGTAACCGAATTTACGATTCCAACCTTACCGCCGACGCCACTCTTATCGAGCTTGATGGCTATGGCTATCGGTGGTTTCGCCTCGACTGAGCCAGTGAGCAGCATCCTCGACGATTACGCCCGCTCGCCGATGCTGCGGCTGTCCTTCTTTGGGCGCAGGGCCGCCAATGAACACTGGAAGCGGCCTGAACTTTGTTGGATGATCTCTCGTAACCTCATCGATAAGCCTCACCGCAAGAGGGGCCTCGATTGAGTTCCTTTGCGGACAGCACCGCCTCGCACCAGCTTGCGTCGGCGGGATCAAATCCGCCGTCATCCGTGAGGGCCCGCCGATCAATTCAGCCGGCACTCACGATTGGAATGTTTCTGATGCGCCGCCTGGCGTTACAGGCCAGCTCGTCCTTCCCAGTAGGTGGGTGTCCCATAATACTGGTGGGTTCGTGTTTCCCAGTCTCGATCCTGCCAGGAATCATCGCTGAACTCAGGCGCGTCCCTCAGCTGTTGCTCGGTGATGTTGGTTCGAAAACCGTCAAGCGACGTGTCATAGGTCAGAGCACCCCAGGGAATGGGGTAGTGGCTGTGACCCAAGCCAACAAATCCGCCGAAGCTCATGACAGCATAAGCCACTCGGCCTGACACCTTGTCGATGATGAGGTGATCAATCTCACCGATATTCGTCCCATCTGCTCCATAGACCTTGGTTCCTTCAATGTCCTCGCTTGAGATGCAGTGATGATCCGGATGAGCTGTTGCGCGGGCCATGACTTTGCCTCCTTGATAGGTGCTTTTGCCGTCTTAACTCGGCCGCCACGGGGGCGTTCCTACCTTAGAACATCGTGTCGCAGCTCAATCACCAACCGAACCATGGCTCACATCGACTGTAAAAACCTAGCCGTGGCCGCTCCGAGGAGGCAGGCGGCGCGTGCGATGCGTATGCCGTTTTCCGGCCCTTCTCCGCCGTGAGCCGAGAAACGCCAAGCACGATCCTGGTTCGTACCAGGCCTGAAACAATCGTGCCGGTAGACTGTGCGTTGGCGAGAGGGGCTTCGGAAAGCGGGCTTGTCCGAATACCCCGCTGTGCCGTGACCGCTTCTGCGTCCACAGCTGAATAGGTCGATAGCTCAGCGCAGGCCTACTACCGGAGCCAGATACGACCTTACTGTTGTGATCTCAAACCGAGATTTCTGACCCGAAGCACATGAGCCTTGGGAAGGTACACGACAGCCGAACCCGTCGAACTGCGCCAGGCACTGACGGGAGCGCAACGACCTTCATGTGAGTTCTTAGCCGGTGTTTCTGACCGCCTCAGCCAGAATGGCGTAAAGCTGCTGCTTGCTGAGTTCCTTGGGCTGCGGCCTCTTTGCTGTACTCGACGACACCTTCTGTGCGACTGGACGGGCGCAGGCTGCCGACGATGCCGGCCTCAGCTTCGGGGGCGGCCTTATCTTGGGCCGTGCCGTGGGCGGCTTGCGGCCGCGCTTCAGGCTGAGACGGGTCAGCATGCCGCAGACCGCGTTACGGCTGCACCCGAGACGGCGCGCAATCTGCGCCGCGCTCTGTCCTGCGGACCAGAGCCTTTTGAGCAGCGCTATGTCTTTCGCATCCCAGCCCATGGGAGATACTATAGCGCCGACTGCCAGATGCAGGCTAGTCTAGTCATCGTCCGGCTCGCGCACGACTGCCGGTTCGTCAGCGTCATCTTCCTCATCGTCGTCTTCGTCCTCCTCATCCTCATCGTCGGGATCCCGGGGCGGCATCGCGATGCCCATAAGCATCAGCGGTGTCCAGCCGATCGCTATCGTGGAAAATGCTTCGGAGGTGTGTTGCTTCATGTCGTTGCTGCTCCTCGAAAAGCACGCGCAGTCGAATATTGCTGACGGGCGGCACGCGCATGTTCAGGGCGCGATCGTTGCCCGAGGGTGACACCAGGTCGATGGCGAGAGCAGGGGCGGCACCTGCCACGGAACTGGTCATGTTTGCCGCTACTTTATGCCTGAAGGCCCATTAGACTCGATGTTCACCAAGACCTCGCCGGTGGTGACTTCGGGAACCCCAAGATCGAGGTCATGCAGACTCGCCTGAACAAACGCCAGTATCTTGGCGTTCGCTGCGTTGGCGCTCTCGCGGTCGTCAAATATCATTACGGCGATACCAACACCGTCGCCAGCATCCAGCACATGGTAAGATCTGAATCCGTGCGATTGCCTGAGGATCTCACCTACGCCGCTCTTGGCACGACGAGCGGCGTCCGCGACCGAGCGAACCTTCGTGTACTTGCGAATGACCATGTACATCGGGCCACCACGCGCGCTACACGCCCCCTCGCATCAAAGCATATCGGCCTCGGTCGGACTAGGGCCAACTTCCGCGATGGGCCACAGGCTCCGGCTGGGCGGACTGGGAGACGCGCCTTTTTCAATGAGCCATCCTCGCCCCGCGAGTGGGGGGCGAGGTGCTGAGGCTCAGGAGCCCTCGAACTTGAATGATACGTTGAGCTTGGCGCGATAGGCCTCGACTTTTCCTTTGTCATCCAGTTGCATATCGAGCTTGACGACTTCTGCAATGCGAAGATCTCGGAGAGATTTTGCAGCTTGCTCGACCGCATTGGCGGCCGCCTTCTCCCAGGAGTCGGTGCTGGTACCCACGAGTTCAATGACCTTGTAGACGCTATCGGGCATGTCGTCCTCCTATTCGGTAGGGCAGGAAATCTAACACCAGAACATCGATGCTGATACGTCTCGGGCATGCTCCCGAATCCGGGAATGGACAAATTGGATTTGGCGAGGGCGGCCCTTGGTCCGAGCCAACCTGGCGGACCAGCGATCATGTCCGCTCATAGTGGGTAGGCGGAAAAAGGTCCTGTTGGCTGTCGCTTTCCGTTTGATCCCTACAGATGTCGGAGATTTGACGCGAGCGGCACGGGCATCCTTGTTGCGAATCCAGGGCGATGCATTTGCTGGGCCAGGCGGAGGCGCAATCGCGATCCGGCGAGCATAGAGCCGATGCACTCGACCAAGGCAACGCGCTGCGAGCTGTGGGATCAATGCAGTGCACACCGACAATCGCGCGCACGCTTGAGGTCGGCCGTGTCGGTTCCTTCGTCAAACCAATCGCAGATCGGTTCTAGCAGCGTGCGCGCCTCATCAATCCTTCCTTGCCTCCGCCAGAGTTCTGCAAGGCTTGTGGCGGCGCGCAACTCCAAGGATTTGGCGCTTTGACCACGCGCCACTTCAATGGATTTCCTAAGGTGAGACTCGGCGTCGCCGACTTTCGATGGGTCGAGCGATAGAAAATCTAAACATCGAGCACGCGCAAGCACTCGCATCTGACCAGCGTGCGCTCTTCGGTGTGCTTATTCCTCGTCGTCCTCGTCTTCATCCTCGTCTTCATCCTCGTCGTCTTCGTCGTTCTCTTCCTCTTCCACCTGCACGAGCGTGGCCAGCGGCAGCGTCTCGCGGAACAGATCGCCTTCCATGCCCATCCAGAGGCAGAGCACGTCGTTCTCCTTCACCTCCGCAACCGTTAGTGGCTGGCCGCCGGATTTCAGCATCACGACATCGCCGGCTTTCAATTCCATGGATTGTCCTTTCGAGTTTATCGACCCGGACGCGAGGCTAGCAATTTGTCATGACATCCGGAAAACGGCGGATGAGACCGCGCGTGCCCGTGCAGGGACAGCCGGGGGCGCTGGCAAGGGGGCCTTTCATCGCAAAGACCGCGACGATGCCATCATGCCCCTGTTTTGCCCGGCGCGTCAACGCGATTTCGTAAAAATCGAAAACAGAATTTGCGTTTGCCGTAAGTCCTTGAATTCGCAGCAGCGCTCTACTGTGCATGGGGTTGTTTTTCGATATTTTTGTTTTCGCCGCCTTTGGTTTACTCCGGCAGGAGCTCGGTCAGCGAACGGATGATGCGGTCGGGCTTGACGATCGAGCCTTCGGGCAGGCCGTCGCCATGCACGTCGATCCAGATCGAATAGATGCCGAGGCGCTGCGGCGTCACGACTTCCCATTCCAGATTGTCGCCGATCATCCAGGTGTCCTTTGCGGTGACGCCGAGCGCCTCCATCGCATGCAGATAGGCGCGCTCCTCGGGCTTGCCGAAGCCGTGCTCGCCCTCGATCTGGATGTGGTGGAAGCGGTGCGCGAGTTCGAAGCGCTCGACCTTTGCGCGCTGGGTGTCGGCAGCGCCGTTGGTCACCAGCGCGAGCTTGATGCCGAGCGCCTTCAACCGGTCGATCGCCTCATGCGCACCGGGAAAGACGAACATCTCCTCCTCGCGATAGGCGGTGAAACGGTCGGCGAGGCGAATGGCGAGGTCGTCGGGCAGGGCGCGATGGCCGGCGGCCGCGAGCGCGGCAAAGCCGCCCTTGACAGTGAGGTGGCGGGCCTCGGCAAGCTTCAGCCGCCATGCGGCTTCCGCGTTGGCCCAGAAGTTTCGCGCGAACGCCAGCACCGCGGTCGCCACCAGCGGCGGCGGCAGCGGCGCGAGTTCTTCGGCGAACTCGGCCGTGATCGTATTCCAGGCGATCTCAGGCCGGCCATAGGCCGACAGGATGGTGTCGTCCATGTCGATCAGCATGGCGCGAGGGAGCGGCGGCATTGCAAGGTTCATGGCCACTTCACTTCCGGCGGCAGCGACGACAGGATCGAATCCACGTTGCCGCCGGTCTTGAGCCCGAAAATGGTGCCGCGGTCGTAGAGCAGGTTGAACTCGACATAGCGACCGCGCCGGATCAATTGCTCCTCGCGATCCGCAGCGGTCCAGGCTGTCGCGAAATTGCGCCGGATCAGTTCGGGATATATCTTCAGGAAGGCGCGGCCGACTTCCTGGGTGAAGGCGAGGTCGGCGTCCCAGTCGCCGCTGTCGTGCCAGTCGTAGAAGATGCCGCCGATGCCGCGAGCCTCCTTCCGGTGGGGCAGGTAGAAATATTCGTCGCACCACTTCTTGTACTTGTCGTAATCGGCGACGCTGCTGTGCTGGTTGCAGGCCTGTCTCATCGCGGCGTGAAAGGCGATGCTGTCGGCATCGTCCTGCGTGCGCCGGCGCTCCAGCACCGGCGTCAGATCCGCACCGCCGCCAAACCAGGCTTTGGTGGTGACGACGAAGCGCGTGTTCATGTGCACGGCGGGCACGTGCGGATTGCGCAGATGCGCGATCAGCGAGATGCCGGAGGCCCAGAATTTTGGATCCTCCGCGGCGCCGGGAATTTGAGCACGAAATTCAGGGGCGAATTCGCCATGCACCGTCGAGCAATGCACGCCGACCTTCTCGAACAGACGGCCATGCATCATCGACATCACGCCGCCACCTCCGGCCGCGCCGGAATGATCGGTGCGCTGCCAGGGGGTGCGCTTGAAGCGGCCGGCTTCGCCGGGATAGAGGCTTGGCGGGACCTCGTCTTCCAGCTGTTCGAACTTCGCGCAGATGTCGTCGCGCAAGGCTTCGAACCAGGCGCGAGCGCGGGCCTTGCGGTCTTCGATCAGGGCCAGATCCATTATCGCGGTCATTTCGTCAGCCCTTTTCGGACCCCAACAGCTGCAGCTCTCGTTGCAATTGTCGCGGTGGTCGCTGACGCGGGTGAGCTTTGCATCTGTCCGTCTACCAAACCTATCTGATGCCGAGCGACTTATGCGTCTGCACGCTGAGCCGCCATTGCGGATGGCGCAGGCAATAGTCGATCGCGCGCGCGGTGTTCTCGGCGACCTCGGGTCCGTCCATCGGCTGGAGCGAGAAGCGCTCGAAGGCGAGGCCCTCGAAGGTCTCGGGCGGGGCGAGCACCTGCGGATAGACCAGCTTCAGCTCATGACCGCGCCGCAAAACGAGCTCGCTGCCGCCCTTGGGGCTGACGCAGATCCAGTCGAGCCCCTCGGGGGCTGCAATCGTGCCGTTGGTCTCGACGCCGATCTCGAAGCCGCGGGCGTGCAGCGCGTCGACCAGCGCGGCATCCACCTGGAGCAGCGGCTCGCCGCCGGTCAGCACCACGTAGCGGTTGTCGGCCGATGCGATCCATTGCGCGGCGATGGTGTCGGCGAGTTCCGCGGCCGAGCCATAGCGGCCGCCGAGCGTGCCGTCGGTGCCGACGAAATCCGTGTCGCAAAATTTGCAGGTCGCGTCGTTGCGGTCCGCCTCGCGGCCGCTCCAGAGGTTGCAGCCGGCAAAGCGGCAGAACACGGAGGCGCGCCCGGCATGGGCGCCTTCGCCTTGCAGGGTCAGGAAGATTTCCTTGACCGCGTAATTCAAGTCTCTCTCCTCAATCGTTTCGGCCTTCAGGGGTCCGGAGCTGGCGCAGCGCCTCGCCGGCGGCCATCGCCGCACTCATGGCCACATTGAGCGACCGCAGGCCGGCCTTGATCGGAATCACCAGCCGCGCATCCGCGGCCTCGAGCACCGCGTCGGTGACGCCGGCGCTCTCGCGCCCGAATAGCAGGATGTCCGACGTCTGGTAACGAAAATCGCGGTAGTCGGTGGCACCTTTGGTGGTGAACAGCAGCAGGCGGCAGCCTTGTGCCGCCCGCCATTCCTCGAACCTCGCCCAGGAATCGTGCCTGACGATCCTGACATGGTCGAGGTAGTCCATTCCCGCCCGGCGGAACGTGCGATCCGAAACGGGGAACCCAGCCGGCTCGATGATATGGGCGGCCACGTCCAGACAGGCGCAGAGCCTGAGGATCGTGCCGGTGTTCTGGGGAATGTCGGGCTGGAAAAGAGCTATCTGCATGGGCTGTGCGGGGCTGGTTGCGGCCGGAAATGTCTCAATAAAACATCGCTCGCCCGGGAATTCGTGCATTGCACGCTCCCGCGCCGATAGCGGGCTTGCGCTCGCCCGGCAAGGGTGCCAATAGAACGATTCTGGACTGCTGTTTCACCTGTTTAGGTGCGAGCACGCAAAGTTCTGCCGCCGCGGGGGGCCGCGGGCGCCGGCAGCCTTTCCGGGGACCTCATGGGCGCCCCCCGGAGCGGTTCGACCGGCCGCATAAGAAGAAAGGGTTGGAATCGTGACGACAGCGTCTTCGGCGGACCATCCGACACGCCGTGATTTCTTATTCGTTGCAACGGGGGCCGCCGCAGCAGTAGGGGGCGCGGCCGCGCTCTGGCCCTTCATCTCGCAAATGAATCCGGATGCCTCGACCATCGCCGCCGGTGCGCCGATCGAGGTCGATCTCAGCCCGATCGCCGAAGGCCAGGACATCAAGGTGTTCTGGCGCGGCAAACCGATCTACATCAGCCACCGTACCAAAAAGCAGATCGACGAAGCGCGCGCCGTCAACGTGGCGAGCCTGCCCGATCCGCAGAGCGACGAGGCCCGGGTTAAGTCCGGCCATGAGCAGTGGCTGGTCGTTATCGGCATCTGCACCCATCTCGGCTGTATCCCGATCGCTCATGAAGGCAACTACGACGGCTTCTTCTGCCCCTGCCATGGGTCGCAGTACGATTCGTCCGGCCGCATCCGCCAGGGGCCCGCGCCCGCGAACCTGCCGGTGCCGCCGTACCAGTTCGTTTCCGACACCAAAATCCAGATCGGCTGAGCCTCGGACCGACGTCCGAAGCTTCGTGCCGTCTCGTCGTACTATTTCCTCAGGATCGCATCATGAGCGGACCATCCGACTACCAGCCGAGCAATCCGGCCCTGCAATGGATCGAGCGGCGTCTGCCGATCTTTGGTCTCATCCATTCCTCCTTCGTCGCCTATCCCACCCCGCGCAACCTGAACTATTGGTGGACCTTCGGCGCCATCCTCTCCTTCATGCTGGGGATGCAAATCCTCACCGGTGTGATCCTGGCGATGCACTACACGCCGCATGCCGATCTCGCCTTCAAGTCGGTCGAGCTGATCGTCCGTGACGTCAATTACGGCTGGCTGTTGCGCAACATGCACGCGGTCGGCGCCTCGATGTTCTTTGTCGCCGTCTACGTCCACATGTTCCGCGGCCTTTACTACGGGTCGTACAAGGAGCCGCGCGAGGTGCTGTGGATCCTCGGCGTCATCATCTACCTGCTGATGATGGCCACGGGCTTCATGGGCTACGTGCTGCCTTGGGGCCAGATGAGCTTCTGGGGCGCCACCGTCATTACCAATCTGTTCTCCGCCATTCCCTATGTCGGCGAGAGCATCGTGACGCTGTTATGGGGCGGCTATTCGGTCGGCAACCCGACGCTGAACCGCTTCTTCTCGCTGCACTATCTGCTGCCGTTCCTGATCGCGGGCGTCGTCGTGCTCCACGTCTGGGCGCTGCACGTCGCCGGACAGAACAACCCCGACGGCGTCGAGCCGAAGACGGAAAAGGACACGGTGCCGTTCACGCCGCACGCGACCATCAAGGACATGTTCGGCGTCACCTGCTTCATGCTGCTCTACGCCTGGTTCATCTTCTACATGCCGAACTATCTCGGCGACGCCGACAACTACATCCCGGCGAACCCGGGCGTGACGCCGCCGCACATCGTGCCGGAATGGTATTACCTGCCGTTCTACGCGATCCTGCGCTCGATACCGAACAAGCTCGCGGGGGTCATCGCGATGTTCGGGGCGATCATCATCCTGTGCTTCCTGCCCTGGCTCGATAGCGCCAGGACGAAGTCATCGAAGTACCGTCCGCTGGCCAAGCAGTTCTTCTGGATCTTCGTCGCGGTCTGTATCCTGCTCGGCTATCTCGGCGCGCAGCCGCCGGAGGGCATTTACGTCGTTGCCGGCCGGGTCCTGACGGTCTGCTACTTCGCCTACTTCCTGATCGTGCTGCCGCTGCTCGCGCGCATCGAAAAGCCGCGACCGGTACCGAATTCGATCTCGGATGCGGTGTTGGCCAAAACCGGGAGCAGGTCGACCCCGATGGTGTCGACCGCGATAATGCTGGCGCTCGCCGGTTCATTGTTCGCGGGCTCGATCGACAGCGCGAAGGCGTCCGAGGGTGGCGACCAGCCGCCGTCAATCAAATGGTCGTTCTCGGGCCCCTTCGGTAAGTTTGACCGCGGCGCGCTCCAGCGCGGCCTGAAGGTCTATAAGGAGGTCTGCGCCAGCTGCCACGGCCTGTCCTACGTCGCCTTCCGCAACCTCGCCGAGCCCGGCGGGCCCGGCTATTCGGTGGCGCAGGCCTCGGCGTTTGCCTCCGAGTACAAGGTCAAGGACGGCCCGAACGATGCTGGTGACATGTTCGAGCGTGCGGGCCGGCCGGCGGACTATTTCCCCTCGCCATTCCCGAACGAGCAGGCGGCGCGTGCCGCGAATGGCGGTGCGGCGCCCCCGGACCTGTCCCTGATCACCAAGGCGCGTTCTTACAAGCGCGGCTTCCCCTGGTTCATCGTCGACTTCTTCACCCAGTACCAGGAGCAGGGTCCGGACTACGTCGCGGCCGTGCTCCAGGGCTTCGAGGACAAGGCCCCCGAGGGCGTCACCATCCCGGAGGGCTCGTACTACAACAAGTACTTCCCGGGCCACGCCATCAAGATGCCGAAGCCGCTCAGCGACGGCCAGGTGACCTTTGATGACGGCTCGCCGACCACGGTCGCGCAATATGCCAAGGACGTCACCACGTTCCTGATGTGGACCGCCGAGCCGCACATGGAAGCGCGCAAGCGCCTCGGTTTCCAGGTGTTCGTGTTCCTGATCATCTTCGCGATCCTGATGTACTTCACCAAGAAGAAGGTCTGGGCCGACTCGCACTGAGCGGCGCGAGACGAGACGAGACGAGTGAAGAAGCCCCCCGCGAGGGGGCTTTTTTTGGATGGTCAAGGGCTCGCGCTACGCGCGCCCCGGAATGACGTGAGTGTGGATTGCGCCGCGCGCTCTCAGCAGCCAAAATACCGCCAATTGCTCCCTCAGAAAACGCGTCGGAGGACACCATGGGAACCACCATCACCTTCAAGCGCCCGGACGGCAAGGACGCCTCGGGCTATCTCGCCAATGCCGCGCGCGGCAACGCGCCGGGCGTGGTCGTGATCCAGGAATGGTGGGGCCTGTCGGACCAGATCAAGGGCCTGTGCGACCGCTTCGCGCTCGCCGGCTTCGATGCGCTGGCACCTGATCTCTACAAGGGCAAGGTGGTGCCCTATCACGACACCGAGAGCGCCAACAACGAGATGAACTCGCTCGACTTCATGGATGCCACCACGCAGACGGTGCGCGGCGCCGCGCAATATCTGTCGCGCAACGGCGCCAAGGTCGGGCTAACAGGCTTCTGCCTCGGCGGCGCCGTCACCATCATCGGCGCGACCAAGATCCCGGAGCTCGCGGCCGGCGTCGTGTTCTACGGCATCCCGCCGGAGCAGGCGGCCAAGCCCGCCGATGTCAAGATCCCGCTCCAGGCCCACTTCGCCAAGAAGGACGATTGGTGCACGCCGGAGCTGGTCAATGGATTCGAGAAGGCCATGAAGGCCGCCGGCAAGTCGCTGGAGCTGTTCCGCTATGACGCCGAGCACGCCTTCGTCAACGAGCAGCGCCAGGCCGTGCACGACCGCGAAGCCGCCGAGCTCGCCTGGGGCAGGGCGACGGAGTTTTTCCGAAAGCATCTGGGATAGGTGGAGCGCCATCAGTCGCGCCACATTTTCGATGTCGCGGCGAAGGCCGGGACGCATAACCCCAGGAGGAGTTATGGCGCGAGCTTGTAACCACTAGTCTTCGTCAAACCAATTCATGTGGCTATCGATCCCGGCCCTTCGGCAGGATGACGGCGGAGGTCGAAGTCGGAGCGCCCCGTATCCCACAGCGCTGACCATCAGGCGGCCACCACGTGACCGCCCTTGACGCCGCCCCCGCGCCATGGTGAGTATCCGCCCATGAGCATCGCCGTCCGCGCAGCCCGTCTCTGGTGGCGCACCTCCTAACGAGGTGGCCGGTGCGATTTTCCTTTCCCAAATCGTCTGAGGTCGCCCACGCAGTGCGGCGGCCTGATCGTTTGTCCTGTGTGGCGTTCCCTCGGCAAGTTTCGTAAGAGGACCACATGAACAGGACAGTCTTTGCCCTCCCGGCCAGAAGTGACTACGTGACCCGTGCAGGTCTTGCGATCACGCGCGTGGCGGAGCAATTTACCGGCGGAGCCAACCGGCTCGATGATCTCATCAACCTGCTCGACCGCCGTCGCGGCGTGGTGCTGTCCTCGGGCACGACCGTGCCCGGCCGCTACGAGAGCTTCGATCTCGGCTTCTCCGACCCGCCGCTCAAGCTCGAGACCACAGGCGTCAATTTCAAGCTGGAAGCGCTGAACGTGCGCGGGCAGGTGCTGATCGCTTTCCTCACTGAGGTCCTGCGCGAGCCCTGCGTGGTGATCTCGGAGAAGACGGCGACGCGCCTTGCCGGCCACATCATCCGTGGCGACGCCCCGGTCGAGGAGGACCAACGCACCCGGCGCGCCAGCGTGATGTCGCTGGTGCGCGATCTCGTCGCCGCGTTCTCCGCCAATGACGACGGCCTGCTCGGCCTGTTCGGCGCCTTCGCCTACGACCTCGTGTTCCAGATCGAGGACCTCGTGCAGAAGCGGCCGCGCGAAAGCGACCAGCGCGACATCGTGCTCTACGTGCCCGATCGCCTGCTGGCCTATGACCGCGCCACCGGCCGAGGCGTGGTGCTCACTTACGATTTCGCCTGGAACGGCAAGTCCACCGAAGGCCTGCCGCGCGAGACCGCCGACAGCCCGTATCTGAAGACGCCGCGGCAAGGATTTGCCGATCACGCCCCCGGCGAATATCAGGCCACGGTCGAGACGGCGCGCGCAGCCTTCGCCCGTGGCGATCTGTTCGAGGCGGTGCCGGGGCAGCTCTTCGCCGAGCCCTGCGACCGCTCGCCGGCCGAAGTGTTCCAGCGCCTCTGCGTCATCAACCCGTCGCCTTACGGCGCGCTGATGAATCTCGGCGAGGGCGAATTCCTGGTATCGGCCTCGCCGGAGATGTTCGTGCGCTCGGACGGACGCCGCGTCGAGACCTGCCCGATATCAGGCACGATCGCGCGCGGCCTCGATGCGATCGGCGACGCCGAGCAGATCCGCCAGCTCCTGAACTCGGAGAAGGACGAGTTCGAGCTCAACATGTGCACCGACGTCGACCGCAACGACAAGGCGCGCGTCTGCGTGCCCGGCACGATCAAGGTGCTGGCGCGGCGGCAGATCGAGACCTACTCAAAGCTGTTCCACACCGTCGACCACGTGGAGGGCATGCTGCGTCCCGGCTTCGACGCTCTCGATGCCTTTCTCACCCACGCCTGGGCAGTGACCGTGACCGGCGCCCCAAAGCTCTGGGCGATGCAGTTCGTAGAAGATCACGAACGCTCGCCTCGGCGCTGGTACGCCGGCGCGATCGGCGCGGTGAATTTCGACGGCAGCATCAACACCGGCCTCACCATCCGCACCATCCGCATGAAGGATGGCCTCGCCGAGGTGCGCGTCGGCGCGACCTGCCTGTTCGATTCCGATCCCGCCGCCGAAGACCGCGAGTGCCAGGTCAAGGCCGCCGCGCTGTTCCAGGCGCTGCGCGGCGATCCGCCAAAACCGCTCTCGACCTTCGCGCCCGATGCGACCGGCTCGGGCAAGCAGGTGCTGTTGATCGATCACGACGACAGCTTCGTGCACATGCTCGCCGACTATTTTCGCCAGGTCGGCGCCAGCGTCACCGTGGTCCGCTATGTGCATGCGCTCGACATGCTCAAGCAGAAGAGGTGGGACTTGCTGGTGCTGTCGCCGGGCCCCGGCAGGCCGGAGGATTTCGCAATCAAGAAAACCATCGATGCGGCGCTGGAGAAGAAGCTGCCGGTGTTCGGCGTCTGCCTCGGCGTGCAGGCGATCGGCGAATATTTTGGCGGCGAGCTCGGGCAGCTCACCCATCCCGCCCACGGCCGGCCCTCGCGGGTGCAGGTGCGCGGCGGGCGACTGATGCGCAATCTGCCGAACGAGATCGTCATTGGCCGGTATCATTCGTTATTTGTCGAGCGCGACAGCATGCCCGAAGTTCTGAGCGTGACCGCCAGCACCGAGGACGGCGTCGCCATGGCGCTCGAGCATAAGACCCTGCCGGTCGCCGGCGTGCAATTCCACCCGGAATCGCTGATGTCGCTCGGTGGCGAGGTGGGTTTGCGAATTGTCGAGAATGCGTTCCGGCTGGATGCGGGAGCAAATTGAGCGCAGGATATTTCATATTTCGTCATTCCGGGGCGGCTCGAAGAGCCGAACCCGGAATCTCGAGATTCCGGGTTCGCGCTTTGCGCGCCCCGGATGACAACTGAGATGAGACATCGATGACCTTTGACCACGATCTGAAGGCGAGCGTTCGCACCATCCCGGACTATCCGAAGCCAGGGATCATGTTCCGCGACATCACCACGCTGCTCGCGGACGCGCGCGCGTTCCGCCGCGCGGTCGATGAGCTAGTTAATCCCTGGGCCGGCAACAAGATCGACAAGGTTGCCGGCATGGAGGCGCGCGGCTTCATCATCGGCGGCGCGGTGGCGCATCAGCTCTCGGCGGGATTTGTGCCGATCCGGAAAAAGGGCAAGCTGCCGCACACCACCGTGCGCATCGCTTACTCCCTCGAATATGGCATCGACGAGATGGAAATGCATGTCGACGCCATCCAGCCCGGCGAGCGCGTGATCCTGGTCGACGACCTCATTGCCACCGGCGGCACCGCGGAAGGCGCGGTGAAGCTGTTGCGCCAGATCGGCGCCAATGTCGTCGCGGCCTGCTTCATCATCGACCTGCCCGAGCTCGGCGGCGCTGCCAAGCTGCGCGCCATGGACGTGCCGGTGCGCACGCTGATGACGTTCGAGGGGCATTGAGCAAGCCCTGGTAATTCCAGGCTACGACCGCTGCAGGATCAAGCTGAGTTCGAGTTCGCGGAACGCAATGTAGTTCCGCCGGGTCCACTGGTGCAGCTCGGTCGAGGCGTCCTTTTCCTGGCGCAAATAGCCGGTGAAGGAGAAGTTCAGCCGGTCGATATAGGTCTTGAGGAAGCCCGGCAGGGCCGGCAGGCGGAACAGGCGGCCGCCGGCCATCGCGGGCGGCAGCTCGCCGCGCACGATATATTCGTTGTCCACCGTGATCAGGTTCACGCGCGGGATTTGCCCGCGCAGCATCTCATGGCCCCGCGCCGAGGTGCGGTCGGTATCGGCGACGAACAGGATCTGAGGCGCGACGTGGCGGCGGGCCGCCTCCTTGAGCAGGCCGATCTCCTCGGTCATCTTGAAGAACTCGTCGAAGGCGTGGAAGCCGAGGTCGATCACCTTGGCAAGGCCGTCATCGATGATGACGCGGTCCATCAGCTGCATCTTGCCGTAGGTGTCGATCACGTCCGCGGTCTCGGTGACAGCAGGCAAGTAATCGAGCAGCGACGGCTCCTTCAGGTTGACGTCAAAGGCCGCGACGTTACCGTTCTTGAGCAGCAGGAATTCGGTGAGCAGCCGCGCCAGCAGGGTCTTGCCGACCTGCGGGCGGGGCGAGCATATGATGTAGACGGGTGTCGCGGGCATCACGAACTATTATCTGAGCGAACTCGCCGCCCAATCCAGCCGTATCAGCCTCGCTTGCGCAACTATTTTTCGCTGTTGCGGGTGGCGGATTTCGAACCGACGATGTCGGTCAGCCGGATCCGGTCGAACTCGCTCCAGACATTGGCCAGCCAGTGCCGGACATAGCCGCGCAGCACGAACGAGTAGTTCGCGGCGTCGTCGTTGAGGCCCTTGTTGGCGACGAACTTCAGGAACGGAACGGAGGAGACCTCGACCTGCTCATAGGCCATTTCGTTGAGCTTGGGGATGGTCAGCTCGGTCGCGTCCTTGATGCGGTGGAAATAGGAATTGTAGGTCGCCTGGTCCCACTGGAAGAACTGGGTGTCGTTGATGAAGTTCTTCACCAGGAAATATTTCGCGCCGCCCATGAAGCCGGCGGTCTCCGCGATCTCCTCCAGCGAGGCGATCGAGGGCCCGAGGATGTGGAACACGGCAAAGGTAATCTGGCCGGCCTTGGCTGCGTCGAGGAAGCCGATGTCGCGGAGCGAAGCCAGCGCTGGCGAGAGCAGGCCGGCGCGGACGTCGATCACGGTCACCGACGGGCTCACCGCGTTGAGGGTATCGAAAATCTTCATCTGATCCGACGTCGTCGTCATGTCGACGATCTCGGTGATGTCGGGGTGGAAGCGCTTCAGGGTTCCGCGCGGCGACTCCGTGTCGAACGCCCGCGTCGGCACGTTGTTGGCGGAAAAATAATCGAGCAAGGTACGCGACACCGTGGTCTTGCCGACCCCGCCCTTGTCTGCGCCCACCACAACCACTGCCGGCTTTGCCATTGCTGTCCCCTAACGCGCCCCCGATCGCGAGGTCGCAATCGGCCGGGCCCCAAATCGATGTCCCGAGTCTGCTGTTGGGCGCGAACATGGCAGAAACAAGGGAGAATTCAATTCCGGAGGTCCCAGTTACGGCAAATCCCGAGGTTTTTCCCAATCGCGGAGAAACTCGCCGCGCATGGCGGGAATCAGGTGCTCAATGACGGCCCCAAGGACCCACAGAATTACCCATGGGATTGCCCTCCGGGTTGCTGCCTGCGGTTCCGGAGGGACTGGCTGCGGGCACGGGCGGCGGGCTCCCCGATCCGTCGGCATCATCCCATGGGCCATGGCGCAGCGGCGGCGGGGCATCCTGCCGGCCGGCTTGCGCCCCCGGCTCTTTCGTCTGGTCAGTAAGAGTCGGCATTGGACCGGGGTCGCGGCCCCCGGCAAACTTGATCAGCGCGTCGACCCGCGACTGCACCGAAGGGTGGGTTGCAAACAGATCGGCAAAGCCCTCGCGCGGATTGTCGACGCAGAGCTCCATCACGGCCGAGGTCGCGCCGGGCAATTCGCCGCGATTCTCGATCTTGCGCAGCGCCGAGATCATCGAGTCGGGGTTTTTCGTCAGCTCGACCGAGCCGGCGTCGGCGAGATATTCGCGTGACCGCGACAGCGCCAGCTTGACCACCTGCGACAGCAGCCAGGCCACCACGAGCAGCACGATCGCAATGATGATGACGATGATTGCGCCACCGCCGGAGCTCTTGCTGTCGCTCGACGACGAGGACGATCGCGACGACGAGGAGGAGCCCGAGGACCACGAGCCACCCGAGCCGGAGCTCCAGTTGAGATTCGTGAACAGGCGGAAGAACAATTCGCCGAAGAAGCCGACCACGCCGGCGATGATGACGGCGACGACCATGAGCTGCACGTCGCCGTTCTTGATGTGGGTCAGCTCGTGGCCCAGCACTGCCTCGATCTCCTTGTCGTTCAGCGCATCGAGGAGACCGGTGGTGACGGTGATCGAATATTGCCGCGGATTGAGGCCGGCCGCGAACGCGTTCAGCGCCGGGCTCTCCATGATCTTCAGCTTCGGCATGGTGATGCCGCGCGAGATGCAGAGGTTTTCGAGCAGGTTGTAGAGCCGCGGCTGCTCCTGCCGGGCGACGTCGTGACCGCCGGTGACGGCGTCGATCATCGACTGGTGGAAGAAATAGGCGATCGTGATCCAGGCGATCGCCGCGACGGTCGCGAAAGGTGCGGCTTTGAGCAGGTCGGCGAAGGCGCGGCTCAGATAGTAGGCCACCGTGCCATTGCCGTTGATGACGACCTCGGCAATCAGCGCGCCCGCATAGACCAGCACGTAGACCAGCATGAACAGGCCGGCGAGCAGCAGCATCGAACGAAACTTGTTCGAGGCGATGTGCGTGTAGAGACCATACGCGGCCATGACGCGTGCCCTGCCGGTCTATCGGCTCAACTCAGAACTTCACCTGCGGCGCGATTTCGACTTCGGTGCGGCTGGCGCCGAGATCGAAGAACTCCTTCCGGGTGAAGCCGAACATGCCGGCGAACAAAGCGGCAGGCATCTGCTGGATGCCGGTGTTGTATTCCTGGACCGCGTTGTTGAAGAAGCGTCGGCTCGCCGCGATCTTGTTCTCGAGGTCGGAGAGCTCGCTGGCGAGTTGCTGGAAATTGGCGTTGGCCTTGAGGTCGGGATAGGCCTCCGACAGCGCGATCAGCCGGCCGAGTGCGCCGGAGAGCTGGTTCTCGGCCGCGGATACCTGCGCCGGTCCCTGCGCCGACATCGCCGAATTGCGCGCCTTGATGACGTCGTCGAGCGTGCCGCGCTCGTGCGAGGCGTAGCCCTTCACGGTCTCGACCAGGTTCGGGATCAGGTCGTGCCGTTGCTTGAGCTGCACGTCGATGTCGGCAAAGGCCTGGCCGACGCGCTGGCTCAGCGCCACCAGGCGGTTGTAGGCGCTGAAGGCGAGCAGCACGAGGACGACGATGACGCCGAGAACGATCCAGCCGATCGACATGGAGAACTCCTGGAGAGGGGAAGAAGGCGGGCGCAGCCTAGACCAAATTGGCGCAGGGCGAGAGCCCCGGCGCGGGGAGGTAAGGCTTGGTCGGACGAGGAACCATCTGAGTTCAAGGCCAGAGGGGCGATCGAGGTTAACTTTCGGACATGATCGCATCGCCCCAGCGCCAGCGCCGGGCCTGCGCATAGGCGGGCTTGTCGCGTCGTGGGACTTTCGTCAGCGCGACCCCAGTCTCGGTGCAGAGCTTTGCCGTGATCTCCGCCTTGCCGAGGTCCGGTGGCGCCAGCACGCGCGAGGCGCGCGGCGCAGGCGGCGTGCGGGTCAGGGCGACGTAGATGAAGCGCTCGTCTTCGAACGGCACCTCGGCGCCCTTGATCTGGCGGTGCGCCTGCGAGCGCGGCAGGCGCTGGCTGAAATGGCACCAGTCGGGCGCGATGAGCGGGCACGGCTTGTCGTGCGGACAGGGTGCGGCGACGTAGGCGCCTGCCGCGATCAGTTGCTGGCGCAGCGCGAGAATGCGCGTGTAGCCGGCGGGCGTGCCGGGCTCGATCACCACCAGCGCGTGCCGCGCTTTGGTCCACATGGCCGCCGCGAGCTTGCGCTGGTCGCCTTCGTTGAGCTCGCCGATGACGTAGCTCGCAACGACGAGATCGGCTTGCGAGACCTCGGCGAGGTTCGCGCCGGCGTCGCCCGGCAGATAGCGGCAGTCCGCGAGGCGGGTACTGTCGTGTGCGAGTTCGAGCGCGAGCCGGCTGAGAGTGGCGTTGGCGTCGAGCAGGGTAAAATCCTGAAGCGAGGCAAACGCCTCTGCGGCGGCCCAGCTCGCGGTGCCTGGACCTGCGCCGATGTCGAGCAGGCTTTCCGGAGCGAGGTCCGGTGCGATCGCGGTCAGCGCATTCAGGCTTGCGGCCACCGCCGCATACGTCGCCGGCATGCGCGCCAGCGCGTAGGCAAGCGCATCGGCTTCCGACTTGATCGCGCTCGAGCCGCCACCTGAGCGATAGGTTTTGGATATCTTTTGCGAGCGCTGTGCTGCCTCGGTGCGCGAAAAGCCCTGCAGCCTCGCATCGAGGGCCGCCTTGAGTTCAGCGGGGAGGGTGGGTGAGATTATCATCCGCGGTCATGCCCCGCGTAGGCGGGGCATCCAGTACTCCGAGACGGTGCCGTCAAGCCGAGAAGCCGCGGCGTACTGGATCATCCGCCTGCGCGGATGATGACGTCAATGGGTATGGAGGGATCGCGCGTCACGCCACGTTCTGGTCGAGAATATCCACCGCCTCTTGCAGGCTCACCGACACCAGCTGCGAGACGCCGCGCTCGGCCATGGTGACGCCGAACAGCCGGTTCATGCGCGCCATCGTGATCGGGTTGTGTGTGATGATGATGAAGCGGGTGTCGGTCGAGCCGGTCATCTCGTGCAACAGGTTGCAGTAGCGCTCGACATTGTGGTCGTCGAGCGGCGCGTCGACTTCGTCCAGCACGCAGATCGGCGAGGGATTGGTGAGGAACACCGCGAAGATCAGCGCCATCGCGGTCAGCGCCTGCTCACCGCCCGAGAGCAGCGACAGCGTCTGCGGCTTCTTGCCCGGCGGCTTGGCGATGATTTCGAGACCGGCTTCGAGCGGGTCGTCGCTCTCGATCAGATGCAGTGCGGCCTCGCCGCCGCCGAACAGTTCGACGAACAGGCGCTTGAAGTGGCTGTTGACGACCTCGAACGAGGTCAGGAGCCGCTCGCGCGCCTCCTTGTTGAGGCTCTGGATGCCTTGGCGCAGCCGCTTGATGGCCTCAACCAGGTCGTCACGCTCGGTGACGAGGCCGGTGTGCTGGGTCTCGACCTCGCGCAGCTCTTCCTCGGCGCGCAGGTTGACTGCGCCGAGGCGCTCGCGGTCGCGGCGCATCTTTTCGAGCTCTTCCTCGATGTCGTGCAGCGGCGGCAGCTCGGCACCGGGCTCGATCTCGGCGAGGCCGGCGACGGCCTGCGGCTCGACTTCGAGCATGTCGCGGATCTCGCGCTCGATGTCCTCGAGCCGGCGCCGCGCGCCTTCCATGCGTTCCTCGGCGCGCGCGGTGGCCTCGCGCGCGCTGGAGAGCGCCTCTAACGTCAGCTTCGCGACGCGGTCGGTCTCCGCCATCGCGGTTTCGGCGGCGGCGAGCGCGTCGGCGGCCATGCGGCGCTCGTTCTCGGCGTATTCGATCTCGGTGATCAGCGCGCTGCGCTTCTCGGCGAACAATGCCGGTGCGTTTTCGAGCTCGCCGCGCTCGATCGTCAGTTCGGCGATGCGGGCCTGGATGGTGTCGATGTGGGAGGCCGCGCTCTCCTTGCGGTTCTGCCACTCGGTGCGTTCGGCGAGGATCGCCTGCACGCGGCGGTCGGCGAGCTCGGCTTCGCGCGCCAGTGCCTGCGCCTCGGCGCGGACCTGGGCGGCCATGCGGCGATGGCCCTCAATGTCGCTGCGGACGGCGGCGAGACGGGTCTCGGTGTCCTCGCTCGACGGCAGCTCGCCAATGCCGGCTTCGGCGTATTCGTAGGCGGCCTCGGCCTCGGCGCGGTCGGCGGCGAGGCGGCTGTGCGCTTCCGACAGCGTCGCCTTGCGCGCGGCATGGCGGCTGATCTCGCGCTCGGCGGTGGCATGGCGCTCGCGCGCGACGTTGAGCTCGCGCTGCGCGGCACGCCAGGCTTCGCGGCTGGCGCCTTCGGTGCTGGCCGCCATCTGCAACTCGGACTCGGCATTCTCGAGCGCCTGGCGCTTGATCTGCGCGTCGATGCGGGCCTGCTCCAGCTCGTTCTCGATGTCGACGAGGCGGGCGCGCTCCGCGAGGCGCCGCGCGGCACCCGTCGGGGCATGAGCTGCGGCGACAAAGCCGTCCCAGCGCCAGACATCGCCCTCGGGCGAAACCAACCGCTGGCCGGTCTTGAGCTGCGAGACCAGCTCGGCGCCGCGCTCGCGCGGCACGACGCCGATCTGCGCCAGGCGGCGGGCCAGCTCAGCCGGCGCCTGCACGTGGTTGGCAAGCGGAACGACGCCTTCGGGCAGCTCCGGATCGCCGTCGGTGACGCCGGCATTGGTCCAGCGCATCGGCGCCGAGGGATCGACCGGCGCGTCGAGATCGTCGCCGAGCGCGGCGCCGATCGCCTTTTCAAATCCCTTGTCGACGGTGATGCCGTCGATGATCGGCGGCCACAGGTTCTTGGTCTCGCCGTTGACGATCTTGGAGATCGTGCGCGCCTCGGTCTCGAGCCGCTGCACGCGCTTGTCGGCTTCGACCAGCGGCGAGCGCGAGGATTCCAGCGTCTGGCGCGCGGCGACATGCGCGGCTTCGCTTGCCTGCGCTGCGGCTTCGGAAGCCGCCAGCGTCTGCTCTGCGATCTCGACCAGAGCGGTCAGCTCATCGAGATCGCCGAAGCCGCCGGTCTCCTGCGCAAGCTTCTGCTCTTCCGCCGCGACATTCGCGATCTCCTGGTCGAGCCGGGCGAGCTTGTCGCGATGGGTGCGGACGTTGGCCTCTAACTGGTTGCGCTTGGCGGTGAGGTCGGCGAGCGCGGTGGTGAGCTCGGCGAAGCGCTGCTCCGTTTCGGTCAGCACCGCCTCGGCTTCCGCGACGCGCTCATCGACACCGGAGCGCTTCTCGACCCGCGACTTGATCTCTTCCTTCAGCTCGGCGTCTTCGGCGTCGAGTCGCTGCAGCGCCACGTCGGCGTCCATGGTCTGCTGCTGGGCGCGCGAGATGTCGCCCTCGAACTGGGCGAGACGGCGTTCGAGCTCGGCGACGCGCTCCTTGGCGCGCTCTTCCTCACGGTCGAGCTGCTCGCGGGCATTGGTGAGGCGCTGGAGCCCGGCCGCGGCGCGCGCTTCGGCATCGCGCAGCGCCGGCATCTCGGCGGCGCGGATGGCCTGGATGCGGGCGGCTTCGGCCTGGTGCTGGGTGCGCTCGGCCATCTCGCGGACCGCGAGATCGTGCGTCTGCCCGGACTCGTTGACGTCGGCATGGGCGCCGAGCCAGCGCAGGTGATACAGCGTGGCCTCGGCCTTGCGCACCTTGGCCGCGACCTCGCGGTAGCGCACCGCCTGGCGGGCCTGCTTCTTCAGGCCTTCCATCTGGCCGGAGAGCTGCCCGATCACGTCCTCGACGCGGGTGAGGTTGGTTTCGGCCGCCTTCAGCCGCAGTTCGGCCTCGTGACGGCGCGCGTGCAGGCCGGCGACGCCGGCGGCATCTTCCAGCACGCGGCGGCGCTGCTCGGGCTTGGCCTGGATGATTTCGCCGATCTTGCCCTGGTGGACGAGCGCCGGCGAGCGCGCGCCGGTGGCGGCGTCGGCGAACAGGATCTGCACGTCGCGGGCGCGCACATCGCGGCCGTTGATGCGATAGACCGAGCCGGCCTCGCGCTCGATGCGGCGGGAGATTTCGAGGATCTGACTGTCGTTCATCGCCGCCGGCGCGGTGCGATCGGCATTGTCGATCGTCATCGTCACTTCGGCGTGGTTGCGCGCCGGGCGGTTGCCGGAGCCGGCGAAGATCACCGCGTCCATATCGGCGGCGCGCAGCGACTTGTATGATGTCTCACCCATCGCCCAGCGCAGCGCCTCGACCAGATTCGACTTGCCGCAGCCATTGGGGCCGACCACGCCGGTCAGGCCGGGCTCGATAACGAAGTCCGTGGGCTCAACGAAGGACTTGAAGCCGTGAAGGCGCAGGCGGGTGATTTTCATAAACACGCATCTCTGTTGGCAGGCGCGAATCCCCTGCCCGGACAATACCATGGAAGGCATTGTCGCTGTCTGGGCGAGTCGCGCGAGGCGGCTCGTGCGGCGGACAATGGCCGCGGTGCGCCGCGAGGGCAACCGGCGAAAGCCGCTTTTCCCAAGGGATTTACGCCAGGAATGATACGGCTTTAGATGCGCGAATCAGAATTGTGGCGTGCGAATCAGCTCTTCAGCAGCGCATTGATCTTCTTGGCGAACTCCTCGAACGAGGCCTCGCCCTTGATCTTCTCGCCGTTGATGAAGAACGTCGGCGTCGAATCCACCTTCAGAACGTCGCTGGCGTATTTCTGGTCGGCGGCGATCTTGTCGAGCAGCGCCTGGTCCTTCAGGCAGGCCTCGACCTGCTGCTGGGTGAGACCGGCCTGCTTGCCGATCCGTGTCAGGGTCTCGGTGGTGTTCTTCACCACCCAGTCGTTCTGCTGGCGGAACAGCATGTCGGTGACCGCAAAATATTTCGGTGCGTCGCCATTGGCGATGCAGCGCGACAGCATCGAGCCTGCGGCGGCTTTGATGTCGAGTGGGAACTCGCGGAAGATGTAACGCACCTTGCCGGTGTCGATGTATTCCTTCTTGATCTTGGGGAACACCTGCTCGTTGAAGGCCGCGCAATGCGGGCAGGTCATCGAGGCGTATTCGATGATGGTGACGGCGGCATCGTTCGGGCCGAGCGCCATGTCGGGAAGCGACACGGGCTTCGCCACATCAGCGGCGGACTGGGCCATGGCCTCGGACATCAACCGCAGCGGCGAGAACCCGGCGAGCGCGGCAAGCCCGGTCAGCGACAGCATCGTTGTGAAGGCGCGGCGGGTGATGATCACGGTCGGCTCCCGGATTGGCAAAGTGTCGCCCGAGGATTCTATCGAGTTCCCGCCCGGGCGGCCTGTCGCTAGCTTGAAACGTCGATTGAGGCAATGGCGAGCGACAAGTCGAGGTCCAGATTAGCTAGGGAATGAGGCTCAATTTCGCTTGATGGCGGCTCCGAGCCGCGCCAGCGCCGTCTTGAGCTGTTCATCTTCGATGTCGCCCAAGCTCTCCGCCACCTTGGCCACCGATTTGGGATCGGGCGGGCCCGGCCGAGCCGGCCGCCGGGTACGCGACAGCGGGGCCTGACGGAAGGCCAGCTTGCCGACCGCGCTCCAGCCGAAGAAGCGGTTGACCCGTTCCAGGATCACGTCGGCGGAGTGCTGGATCTCCAGCGCCATCGGCCCCTCGACCCGCAGCACCAGCGTCGCCGGCTCCTGCGGCTGGCCCTCCACCGGCCTCGGCCATTGCATCTTCAGCGGCTCGGCGTGGGCCGCGATCTCCGGCCCCGCAATCTGCGCCCACCGCGTCACCAGCTCGCGCGCCGCAAAGCCCTGCTTGGCATACGCCTCGGCGAAGACGTCGTTCAGCAGGAGCGAAAGCGGCTTTGCGCTGATAGGGCCGGGTTTGGGCGGGAATTTGGACATGGCGACCTTATAGCACTGTGCCCGACGCGCCAGGAACTGCTACCGCCATGGCCGGGCTTTCTTCCGGCCAGCCACGCCTTGCCGCGAAGAAAGACGTGGATGCCCGCGGCAAGCGCGGGCGGGACATGGAGAGACCGGCCCCACATCGTTACAGTGCGAGCATGCCCTCCAAATCGGCCCGCAAGACGAAATCGGAACCAATCCAACCGGAACATCTGGCTCGTCCTCTGGCGCTCCTTCATTGGTATGACCGCCACCGCCGCCGTCTGCCTTGGCGCGCGGCGCCCGGCGAGGCATCAGACCCTTACCGCGTCTGGCTGTCGGAGATCATGCTCCAGCAGACCACGGTGAAGGCAGTCGGGCCCTATTTCGAGAAATTCGTGACGCGCTGGCGGGACGTCACGGCGCTCGGCCGGGCTTCGCTCGACGACGTGCTGCGGATGTGGGCCGGGCTCGGTTACTATTCGCGCGCGCGTAACCTCCACGCCTGCGCGGTCGCGGTCACGCGCGAGCATGGCGGCGTCTTTCCCGACACCGAGGAGGGCCTGCGTGCGCTGCCAGGAATCGGCCCGTACACAGCAGCTGCGATTGCGGCGATCGCATTCGACCGCCGCACCATGCCGGTCGACGGCAATATCGAGCGCGTGGTCTCGCGCCTGTTCGCCGTCGAGCAGGAGCTGCCGCAGGCCAAGCCGCTGATCCAGCAACTGGCAACGACGCTGCTCGCAGACGCTCGCGCCGGCGACAGCGCACAGGCGCTGATGGACCTCGGTGCCTCGATCTGCACGCCGAAGAAGCCGGCCTGCTCGCTGTGTCCGCTCAACGAGGATTGCGTCGCACGTGCGCTGGGGACGCAGGAAACATTTCCGCGCAAGGCGCCGAAGAAGAGCGGAACGTTGCGGCGCGGTGCCGCCTTCGTCGTCACCCGCGGCGATGAACTGCTCGTCCGCAGCCGACGGGAAAAGGGCCTGCTCGGCGGCATGACCGAGGTGCCGTGCTCGGATTGGCTCGCCGGCCAGGACGATACAACCGCGAAGCAGCAGGCGCCGGAGCTGAAAGGGCTGACGCGCTGGCAGCGCAAGATGGGCGTCGTCACCCACGTCTTCACGCATTTTCCGCTGGAGCTGGTGGTCTACACGGCGGAGGTGGAAGCCCGCACGCGCGCGCCCGAGGGCATGCGGTGGGTGCCGATCGCCACGCTTACCGGCGAAGCGCTGCCCAACGTCATGCGCAAGGTCATCGCGCATGGATTGGATCTCTAGCGCCCAGTCTGCTGACATCATGCTGGCAGCAGGCCTGCGTTATCCCCGTTCGGCAACGGAGGTTCGCATGGTCAAGACTGCGCTCGATAACTTTCGAAAGCCGCCCTGCGCCGAGCTATTGGGCTGGCGCCTGCTCGATGCCCGCCCGCAGGAGGGCTGGATCAAGCTCGGTTTCGAGGGCAAGCCGGAGTTCTGCAATCCAGCAGGTTTCATTCAGGGCGGCATGCTCTCGGCCATGCTCGACGACACGATGGGCCCCGCCGTGCTGGTGATGAGCGAGGGCCGGCTCTACACCACCACCATCAGCATGACCGTGAATTTTCTGTCGCCGGCAAAGCCCGGCCCGATCCTCGGCGAGGCCCGGGTGACGCAGCTCGGTAAGACCATCGCCTTCGTCGAAGGCAAGCTGATGGCCGAGGACGGCACGGTGCTGGCGGCGGCAAGTGCGACCGAGCGGCTGCTGGAGGCGGCGAGGGTGGTGCGGTAAGGCGGTAGCCACGCGCTCCACTTCCCTTCTCCCCTTGTGGGAGAAGGTGGCATAGGCCGCCTCCGGCGGCCGTGCTTAAAAGACGCCGAAGCGAAGCTTCGGCTTTGGCGCCGGATGAGGGGTTCTATCCGCGAGCTCTAACAGCGAGATGAGTGCGCCGAGACAGACCCCTCACCCAAGTGAGACCGTGTCTACCAGCGGAACTGCCCTCTCCCACAAGGGGCGAGGGCACAGTAACATGCGTCTCGCCTCGAGCGAGAGCGTCACGCTCCGATCCGCTTCGCGTCTTTGCTCACGATCGCCGGCTTGGCATTCAACGCCTCGACCTGGAAACCCGCGACCCGCTTGTAGTTGGCGGCGATGTCTTCCAGCTCCTGTTGCGACAGCACGTCGGTGACGACCTCAAAGCCCTCGGGCGCGCGCTCCTCGACCAACTGCATCACCTGCTCGGGGCCGTTCTTGCGGTTGAGCAGGACGAGGTCGGTGGTCGCGGGCCTGCGCTCGGCCTCATAGGCGAGCAGCGCTGCCTGCGTCGGTCCATGCGCCAGGACTTCACGGGTGATGACGCGGGCATCGAGGATCGCCTGCGAGGCGCCATTCGATCCGATCGGATACATGGGATGTGCGGCATCGCCCATCAGCGTGACAGGGCCGAACGACCATTGCGACACCGGATCACGGTCGACCAGCGGATATTCGTAGGCGTGCGGGCAGTTCTTGATCAGGCCGGGCACGTCGAGCCAGTCGAACCGCCAGCTCTCGAACCAGGGCAGAAACTCCTCCAGCCGCGCCGTGCGGTTATAGTCCTCGCGGCGCCATTGATAGGTCGGCGGCATGTGGCGCTCGGCGACCCAGTTGATGAGGTGATTGCCCGCCGCATCCGGCTCTTTCGAGATCGGGTAGCAGACGAATTTCAGGATCTCGTGGCCGGCCATGATCATGGTGCGGCCGGTGAGGAAGGCCTTCGCCGGCGTGACGCCCCGCCAGAGGATGCGGCCGTTCCAGATCGGCGGGCCTTCGTTCGGATAGAGCTTTTCGCGCGCGGCGGAATGGATGCCATCGGCGGCGATTAGGATCGCGCCGTCGTAGCTGCCTGCGGCTTTGCCGGTCGCCCTGTCGATGAAGTCGGCGCGCACGCCACCCGCCGTCTCGGTCCAGCCGGTCAGATGATGGCTGGTGAGAATGTTCTCGCGGCCGAGCCGCTCGACCGCAGTGTCGAGCAGGAGCTGCTGGAGCGTACCGCGATGGATCGAGAATTGCGGCCATTTGTAGCCGGCCTCCAGCCCGCGCGGCTCGCTCCAGATCGGCTTACCATGCTTGGAGAAATAGGCGAGCTCGCGGGTGCGCACGCCGCTGGCGTCGAGCTTTTCCATCAGTCCGAGCTCGATCAGCTCGCGCACCGCATGCGGCAGCACGTTGATGCCGACGCCGAGCGGCTTCAATTCCGCGACGCTCTCGAACACTTTTACGGGAACGCCGATTCCGTGCAGGCTGAGCGCGAGCGTCAGCCCGCCGATGCCGCCACCGGCGATGAGTACCGTCATGACAAACCCCCTCCTGTTGCCGGCGTCTTGGCACAGGCGGGCGGCGGTGGGCAACTGCGAAGAGGGTATCGTGCTATGGACGTGGGGGCCGGCAGCCGTTAGTTTCCAGCTTTCCCATGAGGTCCGACATGCTCAAGCTCTACTACGCCACCGGCACCTGCGCGCTCGCCACCTACATCACCCTGGAGGAGGCTGGTGCCGACTACACGGCCGAACGGCTGAGCTTCAAGGATAACCAGCAGAACAGCCCGGACTATCTCGCGATCAATCCGAAGGGCCGCGTGCCGGCGCTTCTGACTGATCGCGGCGTCCTGACCGAGACGCCGGCGATGCTGGCCTACACCGCGCAGACCTTCCCCAAGGCGAAGCTCGCGCCGCTCGACGATCCATTCGACTTCGCCCAGGTGCAGTCGTTCAACTCCTATCTCTGCTCGACCGTACACATCAACCATGCCCACAAGATGCGCGGCCCGCGCTGGGCGACGCAGGAGAGCTCGTTCGCCGACATGAAGGCGATGGTCCCGAAGACCATGGGTGCCTCCTTCTCACTGATCGAGCAGAAGATGTTTCGGGGTCCGTGGGTGATGGGCGAGCAGTACACGATCTGCGATCCCTATCTCTACACCCTCTCGACCTGGCTCGAAGGCGACAGCGTCGACATCAACGCGACGCCGAAGATCGCGGATCACTTCAAGCGCATGTCCGACCGCCCTGCCGTGCGCAAGGTGATGGAGGCGCAGAAGGCGTAAGCGGCCTTGTTGGGTGGGCAAAGGCGCGAAGTGCCGTGCCCAGCCATTTCCAAGCCGCGAGACGGTGGGCACCTTCGCTTTGCCGACCCCTACGGGAGCTTGCGCTTGGCTTTCTCCAGCTCCCGTCCCGTGTCCAGCATCAGCCGCCGCAGCCAGACCGATCCCGGATCCATCTGCGCGCGGGTCGGATAGAACATGAACTGCTCGTCGATGCCGGGGTCGAGCGGCGGCGTCACCGTGACGAGGCCGAGCTGGCTCGACAGCGCCGCGATCAACCGGCGCGGCACGAAGGCGACGAGGTCGGTGCGGGCGGCGACGTGCAGGGCTTCGAGGTATCCAGGCACGACCAGCGAGACGTCCCGCTCGATGCCTTTGCTGCGCAGCCAGGTATCGATCAGATCCTCGCTCTGGCCGCGGATGATCACGCCGACATGACGCGCAGCTAGGAACGCCTCGCGGCGCTTCAGCTTCGCCCCCATGGGATGGCCGCGCCGCACCGCCAGCGCATCGCTGTCGGTGTAAAGCAGCTGGCGGTGAAATCCCTTGAAGGCGTTGCCGATCGAGATCACGAGATCGATGGTGCGGGCGAACTCGGCGTGGAAGATCGCAGGTCCCCGCCATGGCACGATTTCGATGCGGACGTTGGGCGCAAGGCGTGTCACCTTCTCCATCAACGGCGGCATCAACAGCTCGACCGCCAAGTCCGGCATCATCAGGCGAAATTGCCGTTCGCTACGCGCCGCGTCGAAGTCCTCAGGCACGAACAACCCACGCACCTGGTCGAGCGCGTGGGCCAGCGGTGCGCGGAGCGCCTCGGCCCGTGGCGTCAGCTCCATGCGCGCGCCGGTACGCACCAAAAGCGGATCGCCAAAGATGTCACGCAGGCGCTGGAGCGCATGGCTCGCCGCCGGTTGCGACAGGCCGATCCGAAGTGCGGCGCGGCTGACATTGGCCTCGCGCAGCAATGCATCGAGAGCGGTCAGGAGGTTGAGATCAAGCGAATTCAAATTCATGAGGTGAATAGATATCATATTAGCTATCGATTTGAAGAATTGTGTTCGGACGGCGATGATCTTCCCGATGTCACCACAAGGAGATGCCGCCATGAGCGCGAGCGCCAACAAGAAACTGATGCAGGATATCTTTGCCGCCGCCGCAAACCCTGATCCCGCTGCGCGCGACCGCGTGCTGTTCGCCGCGAGCCTTGCCGACGACGCCAAATGGGTCGTGACCGGGCAATATTCCTGGTCGCGCACCTTCGCGGGCAAGGAGGCGATCCTCAACGATCTGCACGGCTATGTCCGCACCCGCCTGCGTGACCGCACGCGCACGGTCGCCCACCGCTTCATTGCCGATGGCGATATCGTCGTGGTGGAAGCCAAGGGCGACAACGTCACGCCCGAAGGCGTCCGTTACGACAACGATTATTGTCTCGTGTTTCGCCTGGAGAACGGCAAGATCAAGGAGATCCGGGAATATTGCGACTCGGTCCTGACCGAGAAGGCGCTCGGTCCTTTTCCGCAAGCGGGCAGGAGGGCAGCGAGCTGAATGGATCGAGCCGCGTCACCTCCGCCGGCCGATCTCGTCCGCCAGAGCCGATAACGATCGTGCAGACCTGGCAGACGCTGGTCGAAATGGCCCGCCTCAGGCGCGAGCGGTCTCAGGCACGGTGTCAGCTCGCCGCCATGACCGAACGGGAGCTTCAGGACTGTGGGATAACCCGGGCAGAGATCGCCTACGAGCTGAAGAAGGCTGTCGGCGGAAATAGAGAGAGCGGGTCCAGGGCATCCCATGCAGCGATCTGCAAGTCGGTGCGGGACGCACGCCAGAACCTTGCGCAACTGCCGACAAAATCAGCAGGTTTCGTCGGCGTTGCCGCGGCGCTGCGTGAAAAATTGGAAGGTTCAATTAACGAGTGTCCCCCATTGTGTCGCGGTGCAGCGTGAGTCGCAAAGACGCGACGCGCGGCTGCCGGGGTGGCCCGTGACGATCGCCGGAATTGTTCGGCCGCTCGAAGTGAAATGCATCTGGGTGGACAGTGGGAATGCCGAAGTTTCGTTTGCGGATCAGGGGACGCCTGTACGCAGGCTTCATGGCCCTTGTGGCGGTCGGTCTGGTGATGACGGTGGTCGCCGTCTGGAATTTGCGGGCGGTGCAGGATCAGGTCGCAAGACAATCCGCGCTCTCGGACAGCACGGCGCGGGTGCTGGAGATATCGGCCCATCTTCAGGCGATTCAGCGCGCCAATCTGCGTTACGTCTACGACGCCAACGAGCCGGCGATGAAAGAGGCGCAAGAGCGGGAGACCGCGGCGACCGAGCTGTTGCAGGTCGGGGCGAAAGGAACGCGCTCGGAGGAGCGGCGAGCGCTCTACAACGGCCTCATCGACGACATCGCCAAAATGCGACGGCTGCGTGACAATCTCGGAGACGCCGTCAACGAGGCAAGAACGGGCAAGGCGACGCTGCTGCCGAGCGGGGAGGAACTGGCCGTCAAAATGGGCAAGCTGGTCGATGCGGCGCGCGCCTCGGCCGACGAGGACACCGCAGCCCTGGTCGCCGACCTCGAATCCAGAATCCTCCTTGTCCGGGTCGCAAACTGGCGTTTTCTGGCAGTGCGTGACGCGCAGGGGCCGGCGAATTTCAGGGCGAGCGTGGACAGGGCAGCGCAACGGCTCGCCGCGATCGAGAAAAGTCCACAGGCGACGGACTTGCGCGCCACGCTTGCGCCGGTGAAGACCTCGCTCGGAATCTACAAATCCGCGTTCGAGACGACATCGGCCGCGATGCTTCAGGCCGACGAGATCTATCACAAGAGTCTCGCGCCCCTCATCGTCGACAGTATCGCCAGGCTCAAGGCCGCGGAAGCGACGCTGAAGAAAGACTATCAGGAATCGCGTAACCATGCCGAAGCTGTGATCGCCGGCACGACGGCCATTCAGGAGATCGCCGGCGGCCTCGCCATCCTGTTCGGCGGCATCGTCGCCTTCCTGATCGCCCGCAGCATCGTCGGGCCCCTGACCTCGATGACGCGCGCGATGGGCCGGCTGGCCGGCGGCAATCTCGATGTCGACATTCCCGGGAGCGGCAAGGCGGACGAGATCGGCGACATGGCCAAAGCGATCCAGGTATTCAAGGACAACATGATCGACACCGAGCGCATGCGCACCGAGCAGGTCGAACTCGAGGCGCGTCAGGCCGAAAACCGCAAGAGAGATATGGTCAGGCTTGCCGACCAGTTCGAGCGGGCCGTCGGCGAGATCGTCAACACCGTGTCATCGGCGTCGAACGAGCTGGAAGCGTCCGCCGGCACGCTGACCACGACCGCCTCGCGCGCCCAGGATCTGTCGACTGAAGTGGCATCCGCATCGCAGGAAGCCACCGCCAACGTGCAGGCGGTCGCCTCCGCCACCGAGGAGCTGTCCTCGTCGGTCAGCGAGATCGCACGCCAGGTGCAGGAATCCGCCCGCATCGCGGGCGAGGCCGTGGGTCAGGCGAGCAGGACCAATGACCGTGTCGGCGAGCTCTCCAAGGCGGCCGCCCGGATCGGCGATGTCGTCGAGCTGATCAGCACGATCGCCGGGCAAACCAATCTCCTCGCACTCAACGCCACCATAGAGGCGGCGCGCGCGGGCGAGGCCGGCCGCGGCTTTGCCGTCGTCGCCTCCGAGGTCAAGGCGCTCGCGGAGCAGACGGCGAGGGCGACCGGCGAGATCGGCCAGCAGATTGCCAACATCCAAGGCGCCACCGAGCAATCGGTCGGCGCCATCAGGGAGATCAGCGGCACCATCGAGCGGCTGTCGGAGATTTCCTCGGCGGTCGCCGCCGCCGTGGAAGAGCAGGGCGCCGCCACGCAGGAAATCTCCCGCAACGTGCAGCAGGCCGCGCACGGGACCCAGCGCGTCTCGATCAATATCGGTGACGTGCAGCGCGGGGCGTCCGAGACCGGCTCGGCCTCATCGCAGGTGCTCTCGGCGGCGCGCTCGCTGTCGGCGGACAGCAACCGCTTGAAGGTCGAGGTCGCCAGGTTCCTGAACTCGGTCCACGCCGCCTGAGTCGCAAAAGGCCACGCGCATGTGCGTGGCCTCGTGGACCGGCGCGGCGCGATCAGGCCACTTTCGCCGTCATGTGCTTGAACATGTTGGCGCGGGCCTCGTCGTCCATCTCGGCCTTGAAGGTGAACTTGTCCTTCAACGCGATGGCACGCGCAGCCGCGGGGCGCGCCGAGATCTCGTCCACGAGGCGTTTCACGTTCGGGTATCGCGCAAACGCGTCGTCGCCGAGCTTGAACGGCACCATTCGGGCCCAGCCCCAAAGCGCCATGTCGACGATCGAATAGTCGTCGCCGACCATGTAGCGGCGGCCTTTGAGGTGACCGTCGAGAATCTTGTAGTGGCGATCGGTCTCGTACTGGTAGCGGTTGTGGGCGTAGTCGTGGTTCTGGTCCTTCGGCGCAAAATGCTTGAAGTGCACGGCCTGGCCCGAATAGGGGCCGACACCGGTCGCCACGAACATCAGCCAGGACAGGAGTTCGGCGCGATTGGCGGGCAGGAATTTGCCGGTCTTCTCGGCGAGATAGAGCAGGATGGCATTCGAATCGAACACGATGGTGCCATTGTCATCGATCGCCGGCACCTTGCCGTTCGGATTGATCTTGAGAAATTCCGGCGTGAATTGCTCGCCTTTGCGGGTGTCGATCGCAACCGGCTCGAAGGGCAGGCCGGACTCTTCGAGATAAAGCGCGACCTTGGTCGGGTTCGGCGACCCGTTGAAATAGAATTTGAGCATCGATCATCTCCCCAGGGGTTCGTTGCCGAGAGCGGCGCTGCATCATTGCCGCGAGGCCGCTTTGTCTGACCCGAACCATGCGGATGCGCAACCGGCGAGTTTGCCGGGCGGTATCTGCGCGCGGCGCAGATCAGCCGGCGTAACAAAGACCGATCGCCGCCGTAATGACCATCGCCGCGCCGACCGCTTCCAGGCGCAGCCCGAGCTTGGTCGCGAGATGCATGTCGGAGGCCCCGCGCCTTGCGCTCCGATCCGCGCGCGTAGCCATGCACGATGATATCGTGGTTGAAGTTGTCGTGGGCCTCGTTGCTGCTGGCAAGCCCGACGCAGACCACGAGCACTCCGAACAGGGCGAGGCCAAAAAATCCCAAGAGCGCGATCAGGAACATCGGAAACATGCCGAGCAGGAAGATCGGCAGCAGCGGCACCAGCAGCAATGTCTCGGACTGTCGTCGCATGGGATCTGGACCAGGACGGGGTGCGATGTGCTGATCCTAGTCCTGACGGCGGGCGCGTTCAACTACGCTCGTCGTTCCGGGGCGCGCGAAGCGCGGGCCGGGAATCCATCGTCAACGGGGGCACGGGGGCCAATGGATTCCGGGTTCGCGCCAAGAGGCGCGCTCCGGAATGACCATCGAGAGGGGAAACTACTCCGCCGCCATGCCGGCGCGGATCTCGGCGCGGAGCTCGTCGATCAGCTTGAGGCCCTTCTTGGTCTCGACGTGCCAGTAAGTCCAGCCGTTGCACGCGGCCGAGCCTTGCGCCACGGCGCCGATGCGGTGGATCGAGCCGACCTTGTCCCCTAACATGATGGCGCCGTCGGCACGCACGAGAGCGCCGAGCTTCTTCTTGGCGTCGAACAGCTTCGTGCCGGGCATGATCATGCCGCGCTCGATCAGCTCGGAGAACGCCACCCGCGGCGCTTCGCGCGCGGTCATGAACGGGGCCAGGCTCTCTTCCGGCAGCGGCTCGACGGCCGCGATGCGGGCTTCGGCCGCCTTCGCATAGGTCTTGTCGCGTTCGAACCCGATATAGGAGCGGCCGAGACGTTTTGCGACCGCGCCGGTGGTGCCGGTGCCGTTGAAGGGATCGATCACGAGATCGCCGGGCCTGGAGGAGGACAGCAGCACACGCGCGAGCAGGCCTTCCGGCTTCTGCGTCGGATGAACTTTCTTGCCGTCGGCGCCCTTGAGGCGCTCCTCGCCGGTGCAGAGCGGAATCAGCCAGTCGGAACGCGCCTGCACGTCCTCGTTCGCGGCTTTCAGGGCCTCGTAGTTGAACGTGTAGCCCTTGGCCTTCTCGTCGCGCGCGGCCCAGATCATGGTCTCGTGCGCGTTGGTGAAACGGCGGCCGCGGAAATTCGGCATCGGGTTGGTCTTGCGCCAGACGATGTCGTTGAGGAGCCAGAAGCCGAGATCCTGCATGATGGCGCCGACACGGAAGATGTTGTGGTAGGAGCCGATCACCCAGATCGTCGCCGACGGCTTCATCGCGCGGCGGGCGGCAAGCAGCCAGGCGCGGGTGAAATCGTCATAGGCGGAGAACGAATCGAACTTGTCCCAGTCGTCGTCGACGGCATCGACATGGGATTCGTCAGGGCGCTTGAGATCGCCCTTGAGTTGAAGATTGTAGGGCGGATCGGCAAACACGAGGTCGACCGAACCGGCCTGAAGCTTCGACATCTCGGCGACGCAATCACCGAGAATGATACGATGCGAAGGGGACTCAAAATTTGTGCGGGGCGCCCTTGCAGACGCCCCGCGACGCGACTCTACCATGACTCAAGAACTCTGACTCAGGCGACGCTGTCGGCGACGCGGGACCAAACAACCGACTGACCGTTACATTGAAGCGGCAAAGTAAAAATCGACTTAACCCGCCGCTTTCGTGAGCAGCCTCCGCATCGCGAATTGCGTGCGGGACGTCGCGCGCATTCCCCCTGTTTTATAGTGCAATTCGTGCTTCTTCGCGTCGCGGAAGCAGTCGAGGCTCCAGGAAGGCTCCAAATTTCTCTCGGAAAAAGTTGCTCGAGCCTCGGAAAAATTTGCTGGCATCGGCATGGTGTCGCACTAGGCAATTTTTGCCGGCCACGATATTGATAAAAGCAACGGAAATTTTACGTGTGTGGCGCGTTGAGCTTCAGCAGTCATCCGGGCCGCCGAATTCGAATCAGGGACCCCCAGGGGGAAAAGCCGCCATGCGTTACGACGACTTCCGCCGAAGCGACGACATCGAGGATCGTCGCGACGAGGGTGGTGGCTTTGGCGGCGGAGGAGGCGGGTTCGGGCTGCCGATGGGCGGCGGCGGGCTTGGTATCGGCACCATCATCATCCTCGGCTTGGTCGGCTATGCCTTCGGCATCGACCCGCGCATCCTGATCGGCGGCGCCGAGATCCTCACCGGCGGCGGCCATGCACCGACCTACCAGACCGACCGCCAGGCGTCCTCCGGCAAGCGCGGCGCGCCGACCGACGAGATGGGCAGCATGATCTCCGGCATCCTCGGCGAGATCGACGATCGGTGGAGCGAGATCTTCCAGGCCTCCGGCCAGTCCTACACCGGCCCGAAGATCGTGCTGTTCCGCAATGCCACCAATGGCGGCCGCTGCGGCATGGCGCAATCGGCGATGGGGCCGTTCTATTGCCCGCCGGATCGCACCATCTTCCTCGACACCGGCTTCTTCCGCGAGGTCGAGACGCGCTTCCGCGGCTGCTCCGGCAAGTCCGCCTGTAACTTCACGACCGCCTACATCATTGCGCACGAGGCCGGCCATCACATCCAGAACCTGCTCGGCATCATTCCGCGCGTGACGCGGCTGCAGCAACAGGCTGGCAGCAAGGCCGAGGCGAACGCGCTTCAGGTGAAGGTGGAATTGCAGGCCGACTGCCTGTCCGGCGTCTGGGTCAACCGCGAGGCCAAGAAGCGTCCGAACTTCCTCGAGCCCGGCGACATCGACGCCGCGCTGACCACGGCGAGCGCGATCGGCGACGATACGCTCCAGCGCCAGGCGACGGGCCGCGTCGTGCCAGATTCCTTCACCCACGGCTCGGCGGCCCAACGCAAGCAGTGGTTCATGACCGGCTACCAGCAGGGCACGGTGCAGGCCTGCAACACGTTCGGTGCCGGCGCGTTGTAAGCCGTCATTCCGGGGCGCGCGTAGCGCGAACCCGGAATCCAGAAGTTGCGGCGCGAGGTTCCGGGTTCTCGCTCCGCGAGCCCCGGAACGACGAGCGAGAGTGAAGAATGGCCTCAATCGACGAGACAAAGCAGTTCATCCCGCTCAACATCGCGGTGCTCACCGTGTCCGACACGCGCGCCCTCGCCGACGACAAGTCGGGGCAGACGCTGGCCGACCGTCTCACCGCCGCCGGCCATCAGCTCGCCGCGCGCGAGATCGTCACCGACGACATCGAGGCGATCCGCGCCGTGATCCGCCGCTGGATTGCGGATGCCGGCATAGACGTCGTCATCACCACCGGCGGCACCGGCTTCACCGGGCGCGACGTCACGCCGGAGGCGATCGAGCCGTTGTTCGAGAAGCGCATGGACGGTTTCTCCATCGCATTCCACATGCTGAGCCATGCCAAGATCGGCGCGTCGACGATCCAGAGCCGCGCCACTGCGGGCGTTGCGGGGGCGACCTACATCTTCTGCCTGCCCGGCTCCCCTGGCGCCTGCCGCGACGGCTGGGACGGCATCCTTGCCGCCCAGCTCGACTACCGCACGCGGCCCTGCAATTTTGTCGAGATCATGCCGCGGTTGGACGAGCACTTGCGCCGGCCGAAAGCGCAAGGCGCGACGGTGTAGCCATACTTTCTTCCCTTCTCCCCTTGTGGGAGAAGGTGGCGCGAAGCGCCGGATGAGGGGTATCTTTCCGCACGGCTGCCCAGGGAGATACCGCTCACCCAAGCGAGCCCGTGTCTGACAGTTGACATGCCCTCTCCCGCAAGTGGCGAGGGCACATTTATGCGCACCTCGCTTGCTGCAAGAGCGTTATAGATCCAGCTCCCACGTCTCGCCGACCAGATCGGCACCGAAGCTGTGGTGCTTCTCTTCCTTCACGAGCTTGAAGCCTGCACTTTGATAGATGCTCCGCGCGGCCACGAGGATGCTCTGCGTCCACAGTGTCATCTTGCTATAGCCCCTCTCGCGTGCGCCTTGGATGCATTGTTCGACCAGCGCGCGGCCGACGCCGAGCCCTCGCGCCTTCTTCTCCACCTGCAACAGGCGCAGCTTGGCGATCTCGTCCGTGGCCTTGACCAGAAAGATCGAGCCGACCGGCTCGCCGCCGACTTCCGCGATCCAGCAGTGCTCGCGCGCGGCGTCGTAGTTCTTGATGAACTCTGCGCAGATCTCGGCGACCAGCGCCTCGTAGCTGATGTCCCAATTATAGTCCGCGGCATAGGCGGCGGCCTGTCGGGAGATGACCCAGCCCATGTCACCGACGCGATGGCTGCGCAGCATGAAAGGCGCGGGCTGGCTTCGACGTTGCTCCAGCACGGCGTCAATGGTCGCCATGGCCTGCGTGAGACGCGTTGCATCGCTGGCGGAAAGCTGAGCCAGCATTGCGGCGACCTCATTTTGCGAGCTCAGGTTCAGCTTGGCGAAGGCCTGGCGGCCCTTGGCGGTGAGGCTGAGCTGGTATTGCCTGCGATCTGCGGGCAGGGGCCTTCGCGTGATCAGCCCCTTTTCATCGAAGCTTTGTATGATGCGGCTGAGATAGCCGGGGTCGAGACCAAGCTCGTTTCCGATCTCTTTGGCCGCCAGGTCGTCGCGATGCGCGAGCTCATAGAGTACCCGGGCCTCGCTGAGCGAAAATGGGCTTTTTCCAAGGTGCTGGTCGAGCACACCAAGCTTGCGGGTATAGAAGCGGTTGAAGGCGCGGACCGCTGCAATGTGGTCGTCGGTAGCGGCAATTGACATGGGTCACCTCGATACTTGCCATTGTCAAACAATTATTTGACTTTGACAAGTATCGGGCGGCTTCAGCCGACCATGACGATCCGGCTGCGCAGCATGGTCCGGGACGAGCGGCCGAGCCGCCGGAGCAGCCGGGCCTCGGAACGGCGGGCCTGCGGCGAGTAGCCGCCGATCCGGTCGTAGTGATCACGTGCGATTAAAAGCCCCTGATCGCCGAGCGGCCCCACGAGCTTGCGCGCCGCGGCGTGGAAAATGTCGCGGAGCCCGGTGTTGGCGTACGGCGAGCGCGCATAGCGAAACACCGCCGCGCGATCGCGGCCGCTGCTCGAGACGGCCTGGATGAACTGGGTGGTCTCCTCGATCCAGCCGGTTTCCAGCACCGCGCCAGCGGGGAGGAACATCAGCCATGGCGACCGGGCCTGGAGGGCGCCGGCGGCGCGCGCGGCGCCTTGCGAAGATCCCTCGAAGCCGATGAAGCGGCAACCTGCGACATCGGCGACGCGCTCGATGACACCGTTGCCGGTGCCATCGACCAGGAGCACTTCCCGGATGACGCCGGCCGCGGCGCCGGGGACGAGCGCGGCCAGCGTTGCGACTGCCGTCTGCTCGACGCCTTCGGTCGGGATGATGACGCTCAGCATGATTGAAGCTTCAATATCTGCACTTCGGAAGAAGCGTAGCTGTTCATGATGTTGTCATAAACACGTGGCGTTGCCGAGTGCAACTTTTCGGCGGGGTTTCGGCATGCAATTGGTAAACCCGCCATCGCCCAAATGTGTCGCGTGCGCGATGGTATTATTGTTGAATGTTCGGCACAAGCTCATCCGGACCGTATCAACCCGGAGCGATATTGCGCGGCGCAGGGCAGTTCGCAATCGTCCAGTTGAGGATCGGCTGCAACCAGCCGCCGAACGGGAAAGATGTGCGACTTGGGTGCCGATTGGGTGGTGACGGAGGCTTCGCATGAACGCCGATCAACTCGCTGTCAACGCGACGGCAGCAACGCCGAAGCAGGACGCCGCGCCGACCCTGCGGGTTCGCGCCCTGATGCTGGGCGACCGCATCAATGCCTCCGGCCTCGAGATCGGCACGCTGGTGTCCTCGACGCCGGCCGCCTTTCGCGTCCATGCCGGGCTTGTCGTGATCTTCCGCTATGGCGTCGTGGTGCTGATCGGACTTCTGCCCTCCGAGGAGAAGGTGCTGATCGACAGCCTGAAGCCGCGGGTGATCGGCGAGTTCAGTCCGTATGAGGAAGAGACCGCGCAGGCGCAGCTCTGCAAGGACGAGAATGCCGAGGCGATCCAGCCCGGCGGGCCGATCTGCCTCGCCAAATTCTCCGACGACCGGCTGCTCCTGATCGCGGATGCGCTCGCCAAGAGCACGTCGCTGGCCCGCGACGAGCGGCGCGTCGCCGCGGTCTTCGACGTGATCGAGCCGTTTGCGCGGGAGCTCGCCGAGCGCGGCCGTACACCGCGCCGGCGCAAAGGTATATTACGGCTGATCGGCAACGCGCTTCTCGTCCAGCAGCGTGTCGCGGGCCGTGTTGCCGTCGCGGAAAAACCCGACGTGCTCTGGGAGAAGCCCGAGCTCGACCGGCTCTACGCCCGTCTCGAGGACGAGTATGAGCTGAAGGAGCGCCTCGACACGCTCGAGCGCAAGCTCACGGCGGTGTCGGAGACCGCCAACGCGCTGACCGACATCATCGACACCCAGCGCTCGCTCCGCCTCGAGATCGCGGTGGTGGTGCTGATCGTGATCGAGGTCGCGATCGGGTGCTTCCAGATCTGGTCGGGGACGCATTAGAAAGGAGAGCGAGATGCGCGTGACTGCTGCGCCCTCTCTCCTTGTGGGCAGCGCCGCTGGTCGGCACAAGCTCACTTGCAAACTCACTTGGGTGAGAGGTTCTCCCCACGCTCGCCGGTGCGTTGTGATGCGCTGCTTTACCGCATTCTTCGTCATTGCGAGCGAAGCGAAACAATCCAGTGTCCCGCCGAAGAGCCAGTCTGGATTGCTTCGCTTCGCTCGCAATGACGGATTGACGGCCATCAATGACGGATTGACAGCCATCAAAGGCTAATCCGATGCGCCCTCTATTATCTGCAGCACCGTCGCGCAGTGCCGCGCGATCGTTAGTTCCTCATTCGTTGGAATGATGAACACCTCAATAGCGCTATCGCCCCGGCTGATGCGCTCGCGCGCGGCATCATTTGCAGCGGCATCGATCCGCATGCCGAGCCAGGCGAGGCGTTCACTAATTGCGAACCGGATTTCCTTCGCATGCTCGCCTATGCCGCCCGTGAAGATCAGGCAGTCCAACCCTCCAAGCGTAGTCGCCAGCATGACGATCTGCTGCGTCGCGCGGAGTACGAAGAGATCGACCGCCTCCCGCGCTGCGGCCTCGCTGCTCGCCAGCAGCGTGCGCATGTCCGCGGAGATGCCGGAGACGCCGAGCAGGCCTGACTCGTGATAGAGCAAATCTTGGAGGTCGTCGACCGGCATGTTCTCGTGCTGTTGCAGATAGAGCAGCACGCCGGGATCGATCGTGCCGCAGCGCGTTCCCATCACGAGGCCGTCGAGCGGCGTCAGCCCCATCGTGGTGTCGATACTGCGGCCATCGTGCAGCGCGCACAGGCTCGCGCCATTGCCGAGATGGGCGATGACGGTGCGCTTTGCGGCGAGCTGCGGCGCGATTGCCGCGAGGCGCCCCGCGACATATTCGAAGGAGAGGCCGTGAAAGCCATAGCGCCGCACGCCGCGCTCCTCATAGCGCCTCGGAATGGCGAAGCGGCGCGCGGGCGGCGACAGGCTGTGGTGGAAGGCGGTGTCGAAACAGGCGATCTGCGTCAGAGCGGGGCGGGTCGCCTGGATGATGCGGATCGGCTCCAGGCAACGCGGCTGGTGCAGCGGGGCCAGCGGGGTCAGCGCCTCCAGCTTGGCATAGACGTCGTCCGTTAGCGCGACGGGGCCGGAGTAGTCCGGCCCGCCGTGGACGATGCGGTGGCCGATGGCGCGCAGGCGATGCTCGCGGAAATGCTGGTCTACGAAGGTCAGCACGTCGGCGAACAGATGACCGCTGTCCGTATCCGACGCGTCCCTTCGCGTCTCGAACAGCTTCTCGCCCGCCGGGCGCTTCAGCACGAGGCGGGGCGTTGCCTCGTACTCGTCGAGCAAGCCGTTGCAGAGCAGGGCGGGGCCGGACGCCGGCAGCTCGAACAGCCCGAACTTGATGCTCGACGATCCGGAGTTGAGCACAAGGACAGTGTCCGACATGGCTTCAGTCGCCGGCTTCGGCTGGCGTGTTGCCGCCGGCGCTGTTCGGCCAGACCCAGTCGCGGACCTCAGGCATGTCCTCGCCATGCTCGCGGACGTAGCGGGAATGTTCGATCAGCTTGTCGCGGAACTGTTGCTTGACCTGCGCAGCCCTGGTCGCAAGCCCCGGCACGCGCTCGATCGCCTCGATCGCGAGATGGTAGCGGTCGAGCCCGTTGAGCACGACCATGTCGAACGGCGTCGTCGTGGTGCCTTCCTCGGCAAATCCGCGCACATGCATGCCGGTATGATTGGTGCGGTTATAAGTCAGCCGGTGAATGAGATAAGGATAGCCGTGATAGGCGAAGATCACCGGCTTGTCCGATGTGAACAGGCTGTCGAAGTCGCGGTCGGAGAGGCCGTGCGGATGCTGCGCCCGAGGTTGCAGCGTCATGAGGTCGACGACGTTGACGACGCGGATCTTCAACTCGGGCAGCGCCTTGCGCAGCAGGTCGACGGCGGCGAGCGTCTCCAGTGTCGGCACGTCGCCCGCGCAGGCCATCACGACGTCGGGCTCTGCGTTTGCCTCCTCCGTGCCCGCCCAGCTCCAGATGCCGATGCCGGCGTCGCAATGCGTAGCCGCCTCCTGCATCGACAGCCATTGCGGCGCCGGCTGCTTGCCCGCGACAATGACGTTGATGCGGTTGTAGGTGCGCAGGCAATGATCGACGATCCACAACAGCGTGTTGGTATCAGGCGGGAAATAGATGCGGACGATGTCAGCCTTCTTGTTGGCGACGAGATCGACGAAACCAGGATCCTGATGGCTAAAGCCGTTGTGATCCTGGCGCCAGACATGCGAGGTCAAGAGATAGTTGAGCGAGGCGATCGGGCGGCGCCATGGCAGATCGCGCGTCACCTTCAGCCATTTGGCGTGCTGGTTGAACATGGAATCGACGATGTGGATGAAGGCCTCGTAGCAGGAGAAGAAGCCGTGCCTGCCGGTGAGCAGATAGCCTTCGAGCCAGCCTTGACAGAGATGCTCGCTCAGGACCTCCATCACGCGGCCGTCCTGCGCGAGATGCACGTCGTAAGGTTCGGTTGGCTCCATCCAGACGCGTTCGGTTGCCTCGAACACCGCGTCTAACCGGTTTGATGCCGTCTCGTCCGGGCCCATGATGCGGAAATTGCGCGCCTCGGCGTTCAGGCGAACGACGTCGCGCAGAAATTTGCCGAGCTCGCGTGTGGCTTCCGCCACGACACCGCCGGGCTGCGGTACCTCGACAGCGAAGCTGCGGAAGTCCGGCAGCTTCAGCTCCTTCTTCAACAGCCCGCCATTGGCATGCGGATTGGTGCCCATTCGCCGCTGGCCTTCGGGCGCGAGCGCCTGAAGCTCGGGAATCAGCGCTCCGCTGGGGTCGAACAGCTTGTCCGGCTCATAGCTGCGCATCCAGTCTTCGAGCACCTTCAGATGCGCCGGATTCTCGCGGCAGCTCGCAACGGGCACCTGATGCGCGCGCCAAAAACCTTCGACCTTCTTGCCGTCAACCTCCTTCGGGCCGGTCCAGCCCTTGGGACTGCGCAGCACGATCATCGGCCAGCGCGGTCGCTCGACGCCTTTGCGCCCGTCGCGGGCGTGCTGCTGGATCGAGCGGATGCTGACGAGCGCGACGTCTAGCGCATCCGCCATGGCCTGGAGCATCAATTTGGGATCGTCGCCTTCGACGAACAGCGGCTCATGGCCGAGCCCGCGGAAGAGCTCGCGGATCTCTTCGTTGCGCATCCGCCCGAGCACAGTGGGGTTGGCGATCTTGTAGCCGTTGAGGTGCAGGATCGGCAGCACCGCGCCGTCATGGGCGGGGTTCAAGAACTTGTTCGAGTGCCACGACGCCGCTAGCGGGCCGGTTTCGGCCTCGCCGTCGCCGACGACGCAGGCGACGATGAGGTCGGGATTGTCGAATGCCGCGCCATAGGCGTGCACCAGCGCATAGCCGAGCTCGCCGCCCTCGTGGATCGAGCCCGGCGTTTCCGGCGCCGCGTGGCTCGGAATGCCGCCTGGGAAGGAGAACTGCCTGAACAGCTTGCGCAATCCCTCAGTATCGCGCGCGATGTCGGGATAGATCTCGCTGTAGCTGCCTTCCAGATAGGTGTTTGCAACCATGCCCGGGCCGCCATGGCCGGGACCGCAGACGTAGATCACGTTGAGGTCGAGCGCACGGATGACCCGATTGAGATGGGCATAGATGAAGTTCAAGCCGGGCGTCGTGCCCCAATGGCCGAGCAGGCGCGGCTTGATGTGCTCGGGTCGCAGCGGCTCGCGCAGCAGCGGATTGTCGAGGAGATAAATTTGCCCGACGGAGAGGTAGTTGGCGGCACGCCAGTAGCGATCGAGGAGATCGAGTTCGCTGCTCGCGGCGCGCAGTTGTCGTTGATTTGTCATGTTCTTGCCGACCTTCACCCAGCGATCGTCACCAACATTGTTCCGGCGCGATTGATCCCTTCGCCATGAAACGGGATCGCCGCCCGCCGGTGTTGCGTCAGGTCAAGGGCGCGCGCCCGAAGTTTGGGCAGCGCTACTGTGCATGGGGTTGTTTTCGCGTTTTTGCTCTTGTTCTTGATTTGTTCCGGGCGCATGCTATGTTGGCTTCATGAGTCGAGCATCTTCTCGTGCCCTCAAGCACCCGCCGGTTACGGCGCCCTCCGAGCCGGCGGGTGCGCCTTCTGATTTTCCTGCCGATTTTCCCGAGCTTGGCGTTGCCATCGACCGCGCACGCAGGCGAGGGCGGGGCGCCCAGTCCAACGCGAGCGGCCGTTACGAGGCCGAGGCCCGCGTCGCCTTCGACGATGGCTGGCAGAGCCTGGAGGAACTGCCTCCGTTCAAGACCACGGTCGGGATCGATACCTCGCGCAAGGTGATCACCCGCAACGATTCCCCCGACATCGGTTTCGACCGCTCGATCAATCCCTATCGCGGCTGCGAGCACGGCTGCGTCTATTGCTTCGCGCGGCCGACGCACGCCTATCTCGGCCTGTCTCCCGGGCTCGACTTCGAGTCAAAACTGTTTGCCAAACCCGAGGCGCCGGCGCTGCTCGAGAAGGAGCTCGCTGCCAGCGGCTACGAGCCGCGGATGATCGCGATCGGCACCAACACCGATCCCTATCAGCCGATCGAGCGCGAGCGAAAGATCATGCGAGGCATCCTAGAGGTGCTGGAGCGCGCCGGGCATCCCGTCGGCATCGTCACCAAATCGGCGCTGGTGGTGCGCGATATCGACATTCTCGCGCGGATGGCCAAGCGTAACCTCGCCAAGGTCGCGATCTCGGTTACCTCGCTCGATCCGAAGCTCGCGCGCACCATGGAGCCGCGGGCGGCGACGCCACCGAAGCGACTGGAAGCGCTCAAGCAGCTCTCGGAGGCGGGCATTCCGACGACGGTGATGGTCGCGCCCGTGATCCCCGCGCTGAACGATTCCGAGATCGAGCGCATTCTTGATGCCGCAGCCCATGCCGGCGTCAAGGAAGCCTCCTACGTGCTGCTGCGGCTGCCGCTCGAGGTCCGCGATCTGTTCCGCGAATGGCTGATGGCGAATTATCCAGACCGCTACCGCCACGTCTTCACGCTGATCCGCGACATGCGCGGCGGCCGCGACTACGATGCGAAATGGGGCGAGCGGATGAAGGGGACCGGCCCGATGGCCTGGACCATCGGCCGTCGCTTCGAGATCGCCTGCGACCGGCTCGGCCTCAACAAGCGGCGCTCCAAGCTGACCACCGATCACTTCGCGCGGCCGAAGCGGAACGGCGATCAGCTCAGCCTGTTGTGATCGCGAAGTGGACGAGGCGTAGCATGAGTGAGGAAGCCACCGTGCCGGTGCCGCGGCTGACCGTCGTCACGCTCGGTGTCAGCGACATCCGCGCCAGCATCGCCTTTTACGAGGCGCTCGGTTTCTCGCGCCTGCTCAAGGCGACCGGTGAGGCGGTCGCATTCTACGACACCGGTGGTCCGGTGCTCGCCTTGTATCCCTGGGATCAGCTCGCCGCCGACGCCGGGTTGCCGGACAATCCAAGACCGCCGGCATTTCGTGGGATGACGCTCGCCTGGAACTGCCGGACGCGCGAGGAGGTCGATACGGTGCTGGCTTTCGCTGTCGACAAGGGTGCAGCGCTGCTGAAAGCGGCGCACGAGACCGGTTACGGCGGCTATTCCGGCTATTTCACCGATCCCGATGGCCACCCCTGGGAAGTCGTGATCGCACCCGGCATCGAGGTGGGCGAGGACCGACGGGTGCATTTGGCGGAATAGGGCGGCCCACCTGAATAACGGGAATTGTCTCGGGTTCCAGGTTGCGCTGGCGAAGCCGCTTGCGCACGATCCCCACCATGATTCGGGACAAGTCCGCCAAGAAGCCGGCCAAAGACACGCCTAAAAAAGACGGTGCGAAGAAAGCTGCGCCTGCCAACACGTCGGAAGGCAAGGCGTCGCAAGCCAAGGCTCCGCAAGCCAAGTCGTCGGAAACCAAGGCGTCGGAGGTTCAGGCTTTAACCGGCAAAAGCGCCGGCCGGAAAGGCATCATTGCCGTGGCCCCGCCGAGCTTCCGTCGTGAGCGCGCGCTGATCAAGCGCGGCGTCTGGCCGGTCGCAGGCTGCGACGAGGCCGGTCGCGGACCGCTCGCCGGCCCCGTGGTGGCGGCGGCGGTGATCCTTGATCCCGACCGCATTCCCCGTGGCATCGATGATTCCAAGCGCCTGACGGCCGAGGAGCGCGAAAAACTGTTCGACAAGATCTGCGCCACCGCGCAGGTCTCGGTCGCGGTGGCTTCGCCCGCGCGGATCGACCGCGACAACATCCTGCGTGCTTCGCTATGGGCGCTGAAGCGCGCGGTGGTGGCGCTGCCCGAGGCGCCGCGCCACGTCTTCGTCGACGGCCGCGACCGGCTCGATACGGAATGCGACTGCGAGGCCGTGATCGGTGGTGACGGCATCGTGCTGTCGATCGCGGCCGCCTCCATCGTTGCCAAGGTGACGCGGGACCGGCTGATGTGCGCGCTGGCGCAGGACTGCCCCGGCTACGGCTTCGAGCAGCACAAGGGCTACGCTGTCCCCGAGCATCTCGACGCGCTGGATCGCCTCGGCCCCTCCATCCACCACCGCAGCTTCTTCGCCCCCGTCGCCGCCGCCCGCGCCAAGCACATGCCCTGGACCGTCGAGCCGGCGCAGGATCTGTTCTCTGTCGCGGAGGTCGAGGTGCAGGTGGAAGCCCAAATCGAGATCGACGCGTCTGCGAATCTCTAGGTTTCCTCCGCAGCTTCCCCCATCCGTCAAGCCCGGCATGACGACTTGCGGCGGTTGCCACGACGCGCAGCGCCCTTTATCAAAACAGGTGTGAGCGAACAGGGCCGGCTGGACGGGTTGGCTGCATCTTTCGGACGTTGCATGCGGTTTACCTCCCTGGTCATCGAGCTCATTCGCGCCCGGCCGCGGCTGATCGTGTGGATCGCCGTGCTGCTCCAGGCGGCGATGTGGCTGTTCGTGGCGCTGGTGTTCTACCGCAGCCCGCCCGGCAGTCTGGCGACGCTGCTGGCCTTCGGCCGCGAGTACCAGGTCGGCACCGATCTCGGCCCGCCGCTGCCGGTCTGGCTCGCCGACATGGCCTATCGCGTCGCCGGCGGTCACATGTTCGGCGTGTATGTGCTCGCTGAGCTCTGCGAGATCGCGACCTTCATCGCGCTCTTTCATCTGTCTCGTGCCGTCGTCGGCTCACAGCAGGCGGTGCTGGCCGTGCTGCTGACCATGACCGTGCTGGCCTTCTCCTCGTCCGCGCTCGACTTCGGACCCTTGGTGCTGGCACGGCCGCTCTGGGCGCTGCTGCTGCTGCACTCCTGGCAGATCATCGGCCAGCGCCGCAGCAATGCCTGGTTCGCCTGGTCGATCGAGGCCGGCCTGTTGTTGCTCACGACGCCCGCCGCGATCTTCCTCCTCCTCCTGATCGTCGTCTTCGCGATTTCGACCGCGGGCGGCCGCAGGGCGCTGCGCGGGCTCGATCCGCTATTCGCGCTGATCGTCGTCGCCGTGCTGGCGCTGCCCTATGCGATGTGGCTGATGCGCGCCGAGACATTGACGATGCCGGCCTTGCCGCAACTTTCGGAGCTCAACGCCGGCGTCCTGCACGCAGCCTGGCTGCTCGGCGGGCTCGTGCTTGGGGCGGCGGCGATTCCGGCGCTGATCTTCCTCAACACCGGGATGTTCGCCGGCAAGGGCGAGGAGCCGCCGATCATCTATCGCCCGCCGGTCGAGCCGCTCGCGAGCAACTTCGTCTATTTCTTCGCGCTGGCGCCGCCACTCGGCGCGGTGCTGATCTCCGGCCTGCTCGGGCTCGAATCCGTCGTCGGCGGCGCCGGTGTCATGCTGGTCATGTCCGGGCTTGCCGTGATGGTCGCCGCAGGGGATCTCATCGCGATGCGCCGCGCGCGGATGCTGCGCATGGTCTGGGCCGCCGCAATCATCGCGCCCGCCATCGGCGTCGTGCTCGCCGTCCTGATCATGCCTTGGACTGGCACCGGCGAGATCGCAACCTCGATGCCGGCGCGCGCGATCTCGGATTTCTTCGACGAGAGCTTCGCCCGCCGCACCAATCATCGCCTGCGCGCGGTCGCCGGCGAGACCCAGCTTGCGAGCCTGATCGCGCTGCATTCCGGCCGGCCGCACCTCTTCATCGACGCCGATCCTGCGCGCACGCCGTGGATGAATCAGGCCAAGTTCAGCGAGACCGGCGGCGTCGTGGTCTGGCGCGCCTCCGACACCGCCGGCACCCCGCCGCCGGAGATCCTCAAACGATTTCCCAACATCGTCCCGGAAGTCCCGCGCGCCTTCGAATGGCTGGTAACCGGCCGCCAGCAGCTTTTGCGCATCGGCTGGGCCATCGTGCGGCCGAAGGGGGCGTAGGTCAGTGTCATTCCGGGGCGCGGCGAAGCCGCGAGCCGGGAATCCATTCATCCGCTCACTCTGCCGCTCGATGGATTCCGGGCTCTCGCTTCGCGAGCCCCGGAATGACGGGTGGGTGTGGTTACACCGCGCCTTGCGCCAGCACCTTCGCAACCGCGCGCAGATCCTGCCAGGCCAGCCGCTTGTAGGACGGCGAGCGCAGCAGGTACGCCGGGTGAAATGTCGGCAGCGCACGGATGGTGCGCTGGCCGGTGTCGTAGTCGAACCAGCGGCCCCGGGTGCGCATGATGCCTTCGCGCGTTCCGAGCAGCGTCTGCGTCGAGGGATTGCCGAGCGTCACCAGCACATCCGGATTGACCAGCTCGATCTGACGCTGGATGAAGGGCAGACAGATCTGCGTCTCCTGCGGCGTCGGCGTCCGATTGCCGGGCGGCCGCCAGGGAATGACGTTGGCGATATAGGCGGTGGTGCGGTTGAGCCCGATTGCGCCGATCATGAGATCGAGCAGCTTGCCGCTGCGCCCGACGAAGGGCAGTCCCTCGATGTCCTCGTCGCGCCCGGGCGCCTCACCGACGAACATGATGCGCGCCTTAGGATTGCCGTCGGCGAACACCAGCCGCGTCGCGGTGTGCTTCAGCGCGCAGCCCTCGAAGCTCTGCATCAGTTCGCGCAGTGCATCCAGCGTCGGCGCCGTGCGCGCGGCCTCGCGTGCGGAAGCAATCGCGACGTCGGGCGCAGGGGCTGTCTCGCCGCGCATGAGCGTCGGCGCGGCGGCGGGCCGCGATGGCTCGACCGGCGGTGCCACGCGCGGGGCCGGTGGCGGGGCTTCTAATTCCGCCAGGCGGTCGATCGGTTCCTCGGCGAGCGCGCAGTCGACACCCGCCTCCAGATAGAAGGCGAGAAGCTCGCGGATGGTGGGTGCGGGTTCGGGGATCATGGGAAAGTCTGACTTTTATATCAGCTTGGGCGGTCTTGCACCCCGGCGAAACGTATTTCCGAGGTTGTCCTACCCGGAAAAATCGGAAACAAGAGGGCGCAATCGACCAAGGACCGTCTCAAGGGCTGAGATCAGATGAGCACCGAAGAACTCTCTCCTCGCGAATCCATGGAATTCGACGTCGTCATCGTCGGCGCCGGCCCCTCGGGCCTGTCGGCTGCGATCCGGCTGAAGCAGATCAACGCCGATCTCAACGTGGTCGTCGTGGAGAAGGGCTCCGAGGTCGGCGCGCACATTCTCTCCGGCGCCGTGATCGACCCGGCCGGGCTCGACAAGCTCGTTCCGGACTGGCGCGAGGATGCCGACTGCCCGCTGAAAACCCAGGTGAAGGACGATCGCTTCTATTGGATGACGGCCGGCGGCGCGATCAAGCTGCCGAACTTCATGATGCCGCCGCTGATGGACAATCATCATTGCTACATCGGCTCGCTCGGCAATGTCTGCCGCTGGCTGGCGCGCAAGGCCGAGGCGCTCGGCGTCGAGATCTATCCGGGCTTTGCGGCGGCCGAAGTGCTCTATGACGAGGAGGGCAAGGTCAAGGGCATCGCCACCGGCGACATGGGCATCGGCCGGGACGGCAAGCCGAAGGACTCCTTCACCCGCGGCATGGAATTGCTCGGCAAGTACACGCTGTTCGCCGAAGGCGCGCGCGGCAGCCTGACCAAGCAGCTCATCAACAAATTCGCGCTCGACGCCAAGGCCGAACCGCCCAAATTCGGCATCGGGCTCAAGGAGGTCTGGCAGATCGATCCCGCCAAGCACCAGAAGGGCTTGATTCAGCATTCCTTCGGCTGGCCGCTCGATATGAAGACCGGCGGTGGCTCATTCCTCTATCACTACGACGACAATCTCGTCGCCGTTGGCTTCGTCGTACATCTGAATTACGACGATCCCTATCTGTCCCCATTCGACGAATTCCAGCGCTTCAAGACCCATCCCTCGATCCGCGGCACTTTCGATGGCGCCAAGCGGCTCGCTTACGGGGCGCGCGCCATCACCGAGGGCGGCTACCAGTCGGTGCCGAAGCTGAGCTTCCCCGGCGGCGCGCTGATCGGCTGCGCGGCCGGTTTCGTCAACGTGCCGCGCATCAAGGGTGTGCACAATGCGATGGGCACCGGCATGCTCGCCGCCGAGCACGTCGCCGCGGCGATCGCGGCCGAGCGCGCCAATGACGAGCTCGTGGAATACGAGAACGCCTGGCGTTCCTCGTCGGTCGGCAAGGATTTGTTCCTGGTCCGCAACGTCAAGCCGCTGTGGTCGAAGTTCGGCACCGTGCTCGGCGTCGCGCTGGGCGGCTTCGACATGTGGTGCAACACGCTGTTCGGGGCCTCGCTGTTCGGCACGCAATCGCATCTCAAGCATGACCGCGCCACGCTCGATCCGGCCAAGCAGCATGCACCGAAGAACTATCCGAAGCCGGATGGCAAGATCACCTTCGACAAGCTGTCCTCGGTGTTCTTGTCCAACACCAATCACGAGGAGGACCAGCCGATCCATCTCAAGGTCGCTGACATGAACCTCCAGAAGACCTCGGAGCACGACGTGTTTGCCGGTCCCTCGAGCCGCTATTGCCCGGCCGGCGTCTATGAGTGGATTGAGGAGGGGTCTGGCCCGCGTTTCCAGATCAACGCCCAGAATTGCGTCCACTGCAAAACCTGCGACGTGAAGGACCCCAACGGCAACATTACCTGGGTTCCCCCGGAGGGCGGTGGCGGCCCGAATTACGAGGCAATGTAAGCCGGGATCACGTATCCAGACCGGATGTGGCCGGGGTTACGCGACCCCCGGCAATGTGACGCACGTTCGCGTGAAACCGGGGGCCGCCGGAGCGGCCGGCGGCCACGATAAGGCCATAGTAGCGGCGTCTTGGGGCGCTGGTGGCGGATTCACTTGGCCGCGTTGGGACGTGCGGCGGGGATCGCCCGGTCCGAATCCTTGCGGCGAGGCGCCAAAAGCGGCATTGTCGGCCTGACGGTTCCGGGTCCCGATGCCACCGGCCGCGTTCGCATGCGACATGGCCTCTGCTGCAAACCCAGGCACTACCAACTCAAGGCGAGCCCTGATGTTTTCAAATCGTTTCAACCGCTGGACTGCTGCCGCCATCGCCTTCATGGGCACCGCGATCGTAGCGGTCCCCGGCGCGGTCCTAGCGCAGACGCCGGATCACCCGGAGAACACGGCGGCGCAGTTTCCGACCCGGAACGATCTGAAGTCGCTCACCGGCGCCGGCAGCTATCTCGCCGCCCGCCACGCCAGCGTCGAGCGCGACGCGACCTCGGCCGCGGCGTTCTACCGCTCGGCCCTGCGCACCGATCCGAAGAACAACGAACTGCTCGACCGTGCCTTCATCTCCTCGGTCGCCGACGGCGACATCGACGAGGCGGTCAAACTCGCCGAGCGCATCCTCACCATCGACAAGACCAACCGCGTCGCGCGGCTCGTCGTCGGCGTTCACGATCTCAAGCTGAAGAAGTACGCGGCGGCGCAAACCAACATCAACCAGTCGATCCGCGGCCCGATCACCGATCTCGTCGCCACGCTGTTGTCGGGCTGGGCCGCCTATGGTGCGGGCGATGCCAAGGGCGGTGTCGCCGCCATCGACAAGCTGGCCGGTCCGGAATGGTATCCGCTGTTCAAGGATCTGCACGCCGGCATGATCCTCGAGCTCTCCGGCAAGGAGAAGGACGCCGGCACCCGCTTCGAGCGCGCTTACAAGCTCGACGATTCCATGCTGCGCATCACCGAGGCCTATGCGCGCTGGCTGTCGCGCAACAAGGATTCCGCCGCGGCGACCACCGTCTACCAGGCTTTCGACAAGAAGCTCGCCCGTCATCCGCTGATCTTGGAAGGCCTGCGCGAGACCAAGGCCGGCAAGAAGATGCCGCCGCTCGTCGATTCCGCGCAAGCCGGCGCCGCCGAAGCGCTCTACGGCATCGGCGCCACGCTGACCCGCCGCGGCGGCGAGGATCTGGCGTTGGTCTATCTCCAGCTCTCGCTCTACCTCCAGCCCAGCCATCCGCTGGCGCTGCTCTCGCTTGCCGACCTCTATGAATCGGTGAAGCGGCCGCAGATGGCGATCAAGGTCTATGAGCGCGTGCCCTCGTCCTCGCCGCTCAAGCGCAACGCGCAGATCCAGCTCGCCATCGACCTCGATTCCGCCGACCGCACCGATGAGGCGATCAAGATCCTCAAGGGCGTCACGTCGGAGGATTCCAAGGACCTCGAAGCCATCATGGCGCTCGGCAATATCGAGCGCGGCCGCAAGCGGTTCGGCGACTGCGGCGCGACCTATTCGCAAGGCATCGAGGTGCTGCCGCCCGGCAACGACAAGGCCAACAGCGTCTGGTATTACTATCGCGGCATCTGCGAGGAGCGCTCCAAGCAGTGGGCCAAGGCCGAAGCCGACATGAAGAAGGCGCTCGAGCTTCAGCCCGACCAGCCGCACGTCCTCAACTATCTCGGCTATTCCTGGATCGACCAGGGCGTGAATCTCGACGAAGGCATGAAGATGATCAAGCGCGCCGTCGAGCAGCGTCCCGACGACGGCTATATCGTGGACTCCCTCGGCTGGGCCTATTACCGCATCGGCAATTACGAGGAGGCGGTGAAGAACCTCGAACGCGCGATCGATCTCAAGCCCGAGGATCCCACCATCAACGATCACCTCGGCGACGCCTACTGGCGCGTCGGCCGCACGCTGGAAGCAAAATTCCAGTGGTCGCATGCGCGCGATCTCAAGCCCGAGCCGGAAGAACTGCCGAAGATCGAGGCCAAGATCGCCAACGGTCTGCCGGACGACAATTCGAACTCTTCGGCGGCGCAGGCCGAGAAGAAGAAGGATGACGGCAAGGGCGGCTGAGCTGAGCGCGTGATCCGGAAATCGTGTAGCGCTTTTTCGGCAAGATCATGTGAAGGAAAGACGTAGGTTCTGGGGGCGTGTCGCCGATGTCGGCGTTGATTGAAGAGGGGCGGGCGAAGGTCAATCTGAGCCTTCGCGTCGTCGGCCGTCGTGCCGACGGCTATCATGATCTCGAAAGCGTGGTTGCGTTTGCCGACTGCGCCGACCGGCTGACGCTGGAGCCCGGCGGCGAGTTGAAGCTCACCACCACCGGACCGCTGGCCACAGCCTGCGGCGATAACGCCGACAATCTCGTGCTCAAGGCGGCCAAGCTTCTGGCCGAGGCCGTACCGGGCCTGAAGCTGGGCGCCTTCGTGCTCGACAAGGTGCTCCCCGTCGCGGCCGGCATCGGCGGTGGCTCGGCGGATGCCGCGGCGGCGCTTCGGCTCTTGGCCCGTCTTAACGACTTATCGCTCGATGATCCCCGTCTCCAGAAGGTCGCGCTCGCAACTGGCGCCGACGTGCCGGTGTGCCTGCTCTCGCGCGCCTGCGACATGACCGGAGTCGGCGAGCAACTGCTGCCGCTCGCGCTGCCGAGCATGCCCTGCGTCATGGTCAATCCGCGGGTGCCGGTCGCGACCAAGGACGTGTTCCAGGCGCTGGGTCTGCGCAACGGCGAGCTCCTGGTCGGCGTCACCGACGTCATCCGCGCTCCGGCCTGGCCGGAGGAGGGCGCCTCGATCGCTGACTGGGTCAACGTTCTCGAGACCGTCGCCAACGACCTCGAAGCGCCCGCGATGCGCATCGAGCCGGTGATCGGCAAGGTACTGCAAGCCTTGCGTGCCTCTGCCGGCGTCAAGCTCGCCCGCATGTCCGGCTCCGGGGCGACGTGCTTTGCGATCTATGGCACGCCGGCCGATGCCTATGCCGCCGCCGAAAAGATCCGGCGCGATCATCCCGGCTGGTGGGTGCATGCGGGAACGTTGAGCTAGCTAGTATTTTCCTGGAGACGCTGCGCAGCCCGGATGAGCGAGGCGATCCGGGCCTCTTTCTTGCCGCGCCCTGCATGTCGCTGCGCTCATGAAGGCTACGATAGCAAGCTAATCCGCACTTTGCTCGTCGAGCCCGAGAAACCGCCGGATCTCAGTCAGCACCTCTTGCGGCTTGTCATGCTGCAGCCAGTGTCCCGCCCCGGCGACGGTCTCGATGCGCGCGTTCTGGAAATACCTCTCCAGGCCCGCTGCCTTTGCGCCGGCCAGAAAACTTTCGCCGGCATTGAGCAGCAGCGTCGGGCAGGCGATGCGCGCCCACAGTTCGATGTGGTCGTCTGGCCAGAGCCGGTGCGGCGCACTGGCGCGCTGGTAGTGATCGAACTTCCAGCTATAGGTGCCGTCCTCGTTCTGCCGCGCGCCATGCGTGGCGAGATGCAGCGCGAGGTCGCGGGACAGCCGCTTGTTGTGAAGCATCATCTGCGCGGCTGCGGCCTGGAGCGTCGAATAGCGGCGCGGCGTGCGGTCGTGCAGCTTGTCGAGCTGCGCCACCCATTTGCCGATGCGCTCATGCACCGGCGGCTTCGGCGTGTCCGGCAACATGGTCACGCCGTCGAGGACGACGAGCTTGGAGACCAGCTCGGGGAATGAGCCCGAAAAGATCAGACTGACCATGCCGCCCATCGAATGGCCGATGAGCGTCACCTGCGGCGCAGCAATGATGCGGACGAGCTGGGCAAGATCGTAGACATATTCCGTCAGCGCGTAGCTGCCGCCTCGGGTCCAATCGGAATCGCCGTGTCCGCGCAGGTCGGGTGCGAGCACGTGGAAATGCGGCTGCAGCGATCCGGCGATGACGTCCCAGCTCCGGCAATGATCGCGGCCGCCATGGACGAGGATGGCGATGGGTGCGCCCTCGTTGCCCCAGTCTGCGCAATGCAGCCGCAGGCCGTGCGATTCATAGAACCGGCTTTGCGGGGCGCTAGCCATTTGCCGGCCGCCGTGCCAGCGCGAGCGACAGGCCGAGGCCGGCGATGAAGACGCCCGAGCCCTGCGTGAGGCGCCGCATCAGATGCGGCCTTCCGATCAGCTGCTTGCGCGTCGCTGCTGCCATCAGCACCACCACCACATCGGCGAGCGTATTCAGCGTCACCGAGATTGCGCCGAGGAGGACGAATTGCAGCGTGGGGTCCGATCCTGCGGGATCGAGGAACTGTGGAATGAAGGCGAGGAAGAAGGCGGCGGTCTTCGGGTTCAGCGCCTCCACCAGCACACCGTCGCGAAAGGCGCGATTGTCGCCGATGGGCTCGCTCGCGAGCGACAGCGCCCGGCCGGTGCTGCGAAAAGTTTTGATACCGAGCCAGACCAGATAGAGCGCGCCGATAAATTTCACTGCGGCGAACAGTTCGGCGCTGGCCAGGATGATCGCGGAGATGCCGAGGCTACCCGCCACCACATGAACCAGTCCGCCCAGCGCCGTGCCCGCAGTCGATGCGAAACCGCTGACGCGTCCCTCCGATAATGTCCGTGCCGCGACATAGAAGATGCCGGGGCCGGGAACGGCGGCAATGAGACAAGCTGCCGCCAGGAACAGCCAGAAATTCGTCGTGATCATTGTGTTTTGGTAGCGAAGCCTGACGCGATTGCAAGGCCCCTCGTTTAGCCGATCCGGCGGAAGATCACGCTGGCATTGACCCCGCCAAAGCCGAAGCCGTTCGAGATGGCGCTCTGCATCGGCATCGGCCGCGCTGCGCCGGCGACGATGTCGATGCCATCAGCGCCAGGATCCGGGTTTTCGAGATTGAGCGTCGGCGGCGCGATCTGGTCGCGTAAAGCGAGCACGGTGAAGATCGCCTCCAATCCGCCGGCGGCGCCGAGCAGATGGCCGGTGGCCGATTTGGTCGCGCTTACGGCAATGCCGCGGTCACGGCCGAACAGCGCGGCGATAGCGCCAAGCTCGCTCTCGTCGCCGGCGGGCGTTGATGTCGCATGGGCATTGAGGTGCTGTACATCCGCGGGCGCAAGGTTCGCCTGCCGAAGCGCGATCTCCATCGCGCGGCGGGCGCCATCACCATCGGGCGGACCCGAGGTCATGTGATAGGCATCCGCGGTCGTGCCGTAGCCGACGATCTCCGCGATCGGCGCCGCGCCGCGCGCCAGAGCATGCTCCAGTTCCTCGATCACCAGGATGCCGGCGCCTTCGCCCATCACAAAACCGTCGCGGTCGCGATCGAACGGGCGCGAGGCGCGTGCAGGCTCATCGTTGAAGCCGCTCGACAGCGCACGTGCCGCAGCAAAGCCACCGAGGCTGACGATATCGATACAGGCCTCCGCACCGCCGCAGATTGCGACGTCGATCTCGTCGGCGCGGATCATGCGCGCGGCATCGCCGATCGCCTGGACCCCGGCCGCGCAGGCGGTGACGGGCGTGCCCAGCGGTCCCTTGTAGCCGTATCTGATCGAGACGTGGCCAGCGGCGAGATTGGCGAGGAACGAGGGGATCGTGAAGGGCGAGAGCCGGCGCGCGCCGCGCTGCTCCGTGATGCGCACCGCCTCTGCTATCGCCGGAAAGCCGCCGACGCCGGAAGCGATGATCGTCGCGGTCCGTGCCAGCGCCGCGGCGTCCTGCGGCATCCATTTGGCCTGCGACACTGCTTCTGCGGTGGCGAGCAGCGCGAACAGGATGAAGCGGTCCATCTTGCGCTGGTCTTTTGGCGCAGCCGCCTGTGCGGGATCGAAGCCGGCTTCGGCATCATCGGCCTTGTCGGGCACGAGCCCGGCGATGTGCGCCGGCAGTACCTGCGCCCATTCGGGCAGAGGGCGCAGCCCGCTTTGACCGGCCAACAGCCGGCGCCAAGACCGCTCGACACCGCAGCCAAGCGGCGACACCGCGCCCATTCCCGTCACGACGATACGACGCATGTCAGTCTCCAGACGGCGCGACGGCCGGGTTCATGGCCTTGAGTGAAGCGAGTCGTTTGCGCATCCCGCGGCTGGCGCGTGGACCGGCGATGACGACTGCATTGGTGAGCGTGATCGGACGCAGGTCGGCGGCATCGACGACGACAGGATCGAACGGGCGGATCTCGTCTCGGCTCGCCAGCAGGATGGCTTCGCCCTTCGGAGCGAGATGCTTGTTGCCCCAGGCGAGCAGCGCCACGATCACGGGAAAGAAATCCCGCGCCTTGTCCGTCAGCGCATATTCGTAGCGCGGCGGCCGCTCATGATAGCGGCGGCGAACAAACATGCCGTTCTCGGTGAGATGGGCGAGCCGCCGCGACAGGATGTTCGGCGCGATCCCGAGGCTTTGCGAAAACTCGTCGAATTTCGTCGCGCCCTGAAACGCATCGCGCAGGATCAAAATGCTCCACCATTCGCCGACCGTCTCCACGGCGCGGCCGACAGGGCATTCCAGGATGGAGGGAGATTTGGGCTGCATGGCAGCAAGGTAGGTGAGTGACTTGCAAAAGGCAAGTGACTGGGGCAGGCAGCAGCAGGCGCGAGCAGCGTAAGTGATATGATGGCTAAAGCGGTTCGGTGGGAGACAGCGCGTCTGGTCGGAATGTGCGGCGGGCACTTGCCGGACCGCTCTCGCGCCCGGACGCAGCGCAGCGCCGGGGCCCATCTTGCTGAGAGCTGCGCGTGCCGCGTGGGTCCCGGCCCTGCGCGGCCACGCGACGAGCGTTGCAGTCCGGGACACGGAAGGGAGTGCGATGCTGCCTCTAACGCTCCGGCATTGGGAGCGGAGCGAAGCAGCAATCCAGATCGTCACCGCGGCAGTTGACGAGTGGAGAGCGCGTCGGGCGGTCACGCCTAATGTGATCGCGCCAGACAGAACGCCACGACCTGTTCCAGCGCGCTCTTCATCGGCGAGGACGGGAACAGTGCCAGCGCGTCCACAGCCATGGCGCCGTAGTGCTGGGCGCGGCTCAGCGTGTCCTCCAGCGCGCGGTGCTTGTTCATCAGGCCGATGGCGTGATCGAGATCGGAATCGCCGACGTCGCCGCGCTCCAGTGCCCGAATCCAGAAGGCGCGCTCGGTGTCGTTGCCGCGGCGGAAGGCGAGCACGACCGGCAGCGTGATCTTGCCTTCGCGGAAATCGTCGCCGGTGTTCTTGCCGAGTTTGGCGCTCTTGCCGCCATAGTCGAGCACGTCGTCGACGAGCTGGAAGGCGATGCCGAGATTCATGCCGACCGAGCGGCAGGCAGTCTGTTCCGCCTTCGGGCGGTTGGCGATCACGGGGCCGACCTCGCAGGCGGCGGCGAACAGCTCGGCCGTCTTGCCGCGGATCACGGCGAGATATTCGTCCTCGGTGGTCGCGGTGTTCTTGGCCGCGGCGAGCTGCATCACCTCGCCCTCGGCGATGGTCGCGGCGGCCGCAGAGAGGATGTCCAGCGCGCGCAGCGAGCCGACCTCGACCATCATGCGGAAGGCTTGGCCGAGCAGGAAGTCGCCGACCAGCACGCTCGCCTCGTTGCCCCAGAGCATGCGCGCAGACAGCTTGCCTCGGCGCATCTCGCTTTCGTCGACGACGTCGTCGTGGAGCAGGGTCGCGGTATGCATGAACTCGACGGAGGCGGCGAGCTTGATGTGGCCGTCGCCGGTGTAGCCGGCGAGGTTGGCCATGGCGAGCGTCAGCATTGGCCGCAGGCGTTTTCCCCCGGAGGAGATCAAATGATTGGCGACCTCAGGGATCATGGTCACATCAGAACCGGTCCGCGACAGGATCGTGGCGTTGACGCGCTCCATGTCACCGGCGACAAGGGCAACCAGCTCTTCGATCGACGCGCCCGGAGTTTCGAAAGGTACGATGACGGCCACGCCGGTCTCCAATATTTGCCCCGGAAGGGCTATTCTGATGGAAAGACAATAGAAACTGGTGGCGGATGCGGCAAGTGCCGCGGAACCATTGACATTTGCCGCTTCCCTCTTTTTCAGGCAGGAGACCTGCGTTTGCGTGAACTGGTTCGGACCAACGACATGGTGCTGGTGTCAGCGATCGGCGCGCTGCTCGACGGTGCCAATATCCATCATCTGGTGCTTGACCAGAACATGAGCATCATCGAGGGCTCGCTCGGCATTCTGCCGCGGCGGATCCTGGTCCATGAGGATGACGCCGTCGAGGCCCGCCAGCTTCTCACCGAGGCCGGCCTCAGCCACGAATTGCGCGGCGATGATTGAGGCCGTAGCCGATATCACCGAAGACGCCTTTCTCGGCGGGCAGCTGCGCCTGAAGCAGAAGCGATCCGGCCATCGCGCCGGACACGACGCCATCCTGCTTGCGGCGGCGACCACGGCCAAGGCGGGCGATCGCGCGATCGATCTCGGCGCCGGCATCGGTGTGGCGGGCCTCGCGCTTGCCAGGCGCGTGGCTGGATTGCGGCTCGGCCTGGTCGAGATCGATCCGGTGCTGGCAGAGCTTGCGCGGTCCAACGCGGCGGCGAATGGAATTGCCGCCGAGACGATCGTGCTCGACGTCACTGCCGATGCGCAGGCGTTTGCGGCAAATGGTCTCGTGCCCGACAGCGTCGACGTGGTGCTGATGAACCCGCCTTTCAACGATCCGGTTCGGCATCGCGGGTCGCCGGACCAGGCACGTCACACCGCCCATGTCGCGCGCGACGAGACGCTGAATGCATGGGTGCATGCGGCGCGGCGCATCCTCCGATCGAACGGCGTGCTGACGTTGATCTGGCGTGCAGATGGGATCGCCGACGTCCTGGCAGCGCTGTCACGCGGCTTCGGCAGTCTGTCGATCCTGCCAGTTCACGGTGAGGCGGGGCGGCCGGCGATCCGGGTGCTGGTGCGCGCGGTCAAAGGCGGCCGGGCGCCGGCGCGAGTGCTGCCGGGCCTCATGCTCAATGACGAGTCGGGCGTGCCTAAAAAAGAGGTGAAGGAGATTCTGGAGGGAAGGGCGGTCTTGCCGCTGGCGGAGCCGTGATCGCTTATTGCGGAAGCGATTCCGACTGCTGTTCCTGCGGCGTCGTCAGGCGGATCGCCATGAACAGCGCACCGATCAGCAGCATCAGCAAATAGATTTTCATGGCGTTCTCCGCTGCCTCATTGCAGCCTCCCAACGGGAAATCTGCAAAACACGTTCCAGGCACTTCCAATGACAGTCGCGTGATAAAAAATGGTTAAACAGAGGTAACGGCATGGCCGAAGATTTGAACGATCGTGAGAGTTCCGGCCTGGCCGACAAGCTCATGCAATATCTGCCGGCGCGTTTCCGGCCCGGCACGGCAATTGTGCCCGTGGTGCGGCTGTCCGGCGTGATCGGCGCAGTGACGCCGCTGCGCCCTGGCATGACGCTCGCGGGCATAGCGCGCGTGCTGGAGCGGGCGTTTTCACATCGCAACGCCAAGGCGGTGGCGCTGGTGATCAATTCGCCCGGCGGCTCGCCGGTGCAGTCGCGCCAGATCTACCTGCGCATCAAGCAGCTCGCGGCGGAGAAGAAGCTGCCCGTGCTGGTCTTCGTCGAGGACGTCGCCGCCTCAGGCGGCTACATGATCGCCTGTGCCGGCGATGAGATCATCTGCGATCCCTCTTCGATCCTCGGTTCGATCGGCGTGGTCGGTGGCAGTTTTGGTTTCCAGGAGGCGATCAAGCGGCTCGGCGTCGAGCGGCGCCTCTACACCGCCGGCGCCCATAAGGCGATGCTCGATCCGTTCCTCCCGGAAAATCCTGATGACGTAGCGAAGCTGAAGGCGATCCAGCGCGAGATCCACCAGATCTTCATTGCCCTGGTAAAGGACAGCCGCGGCGGGCGCCTGAGAGGCACCGACGACACCCTGTTCACGGGCGAATATTGGGCGGGCGAGAGCGCAGTCGCGCTGGGGCTCGCCGACAGCATCGGCGATCTCCGCTCAACTCTTCGTGCCCGCTACGGCGAGAAGGTTCTCACCCCTGTGATCGCGCAGCCGACCGGTCTGTTGTCCGGTCTTCTGGGCCGGAAATCGCCCGGGGCGGGTCAGCTTTCGGCGCTGGAATCAATGGCCGGTCTGCCGGATGAGCTGATCTCGGCGGTCGAGACGCGGGCGATTTGGGCGAAATTCGGGTTCTAGGGCTCGCACTCCCGCGCCATTTGGCCCCTCGACCCTCCGATTGCGGCGCAGGTCCATCTGCGCAACAATGCGCGTGGGGGCTGAGCACTAGACAAGGATCGACCGATGCCGCCGTTCGTCGCTTTCGCGGGCGTGCTGGGCGGGCTTGCCGTGGTCCGCTGGGCCTACAAGACCGCTGTCCGGATCAACCAGGAGCTGGAGGAGATGCGCTTGTCGCGCGTCACCGAAGCCGCCCATATGGGGGACATCCCGACGCTGAAACGTGACCCCGTGACCGGAGCTTACCGCCCGGGATAGGTGGTTCTGGCTTTCACACGCACCGTCATTCCGGGGCGCCCTAGGGCGAACCCGGAATCTCGAGATTCCGGGTTCGATGCTGCGCATCGCCCCGGAATGACTGCCATTTCTCCCCCTTCGCCTTGATTCTCATCCCCGCCGCCGATACGGTCCCGCGCGAATCAAAACCCCCCGCGAGAGCCTGATCTGACGATGGACGCCTCCTTGCCCGCCCATATGCGCCCGGAACGCTCGTTCCAGGGCTTCATCCTCGCGCTCCAGCGGTTCTGGGCCGAGCAGGGCTGCGTGATCCTGCAGCCCTATGACATGGAGATGGGCGCGGGCACCTTTCATCCGGCGACCACCCTGCGCGCGCTCGGGCCAAAGCCGTGGAACGCGGCCTATGTGCAGCCCTCGCGCCGACCCAAGGACGGTCGCTACGGCGAAAACCCGAACCGGATGCAGCACTACTACCAGTTCCAGGTGATCATGAAACCGTCGCCGCCGAACCTTCAGGAGCTGTACCTGAAGTCGCTCGCCGCGATCGGCATCGATTCCGCCGTGCACGATATCCGCTTCGTCGAGGACGATTGGGAGAGCCCGACGCTGGGCGCCTGGGGCCTCGGGTGGGAATGCTGGTGCGACGGTATGGAAGTCAGCCAGTTCACCTATTTCCAGCAGGTCGCGGGCTTCGAATGCGCGCCGGTGGCGGGCGAGCTCACCTACGGGCTCGAGCGCCTGGCGATGTATGTGCAGGGCGTCGATCGCGTCTACGACCTCAACTTCAACGGCCGCGATGGCGCCGCCAGGGTCACCTATGGCGACGTCTTCCTGCAAGCCGAGCAGGAATATTCGCGGCACAACTTTGAACATGCCGACACCGCGATGCTGTTCGAGCAGTTCAGGATGGCCGAAGCGGCCTGCAGGAAATATCTCGAGGCCGGCTGGCGCGAAGGCGGCAACAGCAAGCAGCATCTGATGGCGCTGCCGGCCTATGACCAGTGCATCAAGGCGAGCCACGTCTTCAACCTGCTCGATGCACGCGGCGTGATCTCCGTGACCGAGCGGCAGAGCTACATTCTGCGCGTGCGCGAGCTGGCCAAGGCCTGTGGCGAAGCCTGGATCCATACTGAAGCGGGCGGAGCTGCCTGATGCCCGATCTTTTGCTCGAACTGTTCTCGGAAGAAATCCCCGCGCGCATGCAGGCCAAGGCGGCCGACGATCTGCGCCGCATGGTCACCGACAAGCTGGTCGCCGAAGGCCTCGTCTACGAGGGCGCAAAGGCGTTCGCGACGCCGCGCCGCCTCGCGCTGACCGTGCACGGCATCCCTGCGCGCCAGCCGGACCTCAAGACCGAACGCCGCGGACCGAAAATTGGCGCGCCCGATGCGGCCGTGCAGGGTTTTCTGAAGGCTACCGGTTTGAGTTCGCTCGACGAAGCCAAGATCCAACGGGATCCGAAGGGCGACTTCTATATTGCGCTGATCGAGAAGCCCGGCCGCGCCGCGATCGACGTGCTCGCGGAAATCCTGCCGGTGATCATCCGCACCTTCCCCTGGCCGAAAGCGATGCGCTGGGGCGCGCGCTCCGGCAAACCCGGATCGCTGAACTGGGTGCGTCCGCTGCACGCAATCACCGCGACTTTCGGGCTCGAGACGGAACAGCCCGACGTCGTGAAGTTCTCGGTCGACGGCATCGAGGCCGGCCAAACCACTTACGGCCATCGCTTCCTCGCACCCGCGGCGATTTCCGTGCGTCGTTTCGAGGATTACGAGGCCAAACTTCTCGCCGCAAAGGTCGTGCTCGACCCTGAGCGCCGCAAGGATGCGATCCTCACCGACGCCAAGCAGCTCGCCTTCGCGCAAGGGTTCGAGCTCGTCGAGGACCAGAACCTGCTCGACGAGGTCGCCGGCCTCGTCGAATGGCCGGTCGTACTGATGGGCTCGTTCGAGCCGGAATTCTTGACAACGCCCGCGGAAGTCATCCGCGCCACCATCCGCAACAACCAGAAGTGCTTCGTCGTCAGCGATCCCAAGAATACGGATAACGCCGGAAAGCTCGCCAATAAGTTCATCCTCGTCGCCAATATCGAGGCGACGGACGGCGGCAAGACCATCATCGCCGGCAACGAGCGCGTCATCCGCGCGCGGCTCAGTGATGCGAAGTTCTTCTATGAAACGGATCTGAAGACCAAGCTTGAGGAGCGGCTGCCGAAATTCGAGCAGATCGTGTTCCACGAGAAGCTCGGCACGCAGGCCGCGCGCATCAAGCGCATCGAGCGCCTGGCGGCCGAGATCGCGCCGCTGGTCGGCGCCGGCGTCGGCAAGGCAACGCGCGCCGCGCATCTGGCCAAGGCGGATCTGCTGACCGAAGTCGTCGGCGAATTCCCCGAGGTGCAGGGATTGATGGGCAAGTATTATGCGTTGGCGCAGGGCGAGGACGCCTCGGTCGCCGCCGCCTGCGAGGAGCACTACAAGCCGCAAGGCCCTGCCGATCGCGTGCCGACTGATCCGGTCAGCGTTGCTGTGGCGCTCGCCGATAAGATGGATACGCTCGTTGGCTTTTGGGCTATCGACGAAAAGCCGACGGGGAGCAAGGATCCGTATGCGCTGCGGAGAGCTGCCCTCGGGGTGATCCGGTTGATTGCCGAGAACGCGCTGCGTTTGTCGGTCATGAAGGTGGCGGCGTCCGCACTCGCCGGTTTGTCGGTCAAGCCGGCCGATGCGCAAAAGCTTCCGATAGACCTGCTCGCCTTTTTCGCCGACCGCCTCAAGGTCCAGCTCCGCGAGCAGGGCGCGCGCCACGATCTCGTCGATGCCGTGTTCGCGCTCGGCGGCCAGGACGATCTTCTGATGATCGTGCGCCGCGTCGAGGCGCTGGGCAAGTTTCTCGACAGTGACGACGGCAAGAACCTGCTGGCCGGCACCAAGCGCGCCAGCAACATCCTCTCGATCGAGGAGAAGAAGGACAAGCGCACGTTCGACGGGGCGCCGGATGCTGCGCTCTACAGCCTCGATGAAGAGAAGGCGCTGGCGAAAGCGATCGGCGAGGTCAAGGCGGAGGCGAGCGCTGCCGTCGCCAAGGAAGACTTTGCCGCGGCCATGAGCGCTCTGGCGAAATTGCGTCCGCCCGTGGATTCGTTTTTCGAAAAGGTTCGCGTCAATGACGACGATGGGAAGGTGCGCGAGAATCGGTTGAAGCTGCTGAACGAGATTCGCAGCGCCACGCGGGCGGTGGCGGATTTCTCGAAGATCCAGGATTGACGGGCAGTAGCGCCTTTACCACCGCTGTCATTCCGGGGCGCGCCACTTGGCGCGAGCCCGGAATGACGGCTGTTGATGTGGCACGCAAAAAGTGCCCCGCCCGGCGGGGGGAGGACCGGGCGGGGCCTGATGTCCGATTTAACACTGCTCGCGCCAGCCTGATGTGGCGCGCCGGACATCTAGTCGATCTCAAGTAGTCGATCTCAGTCTCAGTCCAGTACCTCGACGATGCGGCGCGAGCGCGGTTCGACCAGCACGGTCTCGCCGTTCACGACGGTGTAGCGATAGGTGGTGGCGCCGAAACGCTGCGGCACGTCATAATACGTGACGCCGCTCTCGGGTAAGGTGGCACCGACCACCACGCGATCCGGAATGCGGAAGGGCGGCACACGTTGTTCGACGACATAGTCGCGGAAGGCCGGCCGCTGGTCGACGGCAATGCTGGGGGCGCTGTCGACCACGGTAGGCGCGCGTCCCACCGTGACATCGCTTTGCGCCTGTGCCGCAAGGGGCGAGCCGATCGCAACGCCCAGCGCTGCAAGGGCAAGAATCCTGTTCCGCATGGGCAACTCCTTCGATGTGATGTTTGGCAAGCGCCAGTGGCGCAACCGGTGGCCAATGCATGCGACTTCGCAATGTTCCGGGAAAAGGCCTGCCGTATCCGCGGCAATTTCGGGCAGTTTTCGAGAAGCCGGGAACTCGCATCGGCTTTCCGCGTCTCTACTCGCGGAACCGGGGCCGCTATGATCCGCCCGCGATTCGTCCACCTCCACAGAAAGATAATTCATGCACATCACCGTCGCCCACATTTCGCCGATCCTGTCGTTGATTGCGGGCGTGCTCATCCTGATCATGCCGCGACTCCTCAATCTGATCGTCGCGATCTTTCTCATCGTGAATGGCGCGATCGGGCTTGGGCTCCTGAAGTGGCTCCGCTTCTAGGCGTTCACTTTTCGGAACTGTCCGACTTGCGCGGGCCGCCCAAAGTGGTGTAAGGCCCGCGATTTCCCATTCCTCTCGCAGGTTGTGTGCAAGCTATGGCCAAAGCCGCCTCGAAGCCCAAAAAAATGCCAGCGAAATCAAAGTCCTCCACCGCCGCAAAGGCTGCGCCGCGGGCCCGCAAGGCGCTGGCCAAAAGCGCGCCGAAGCCGGTCGCAAAGCCCGCTGCCAAGCCGGCGGCAAAAGCTGTGACCAGGGCGGCTCTGCCGAAGGTCGCTGCAAAGCCCGCACCCAAGAAGACTCCGTCCGCCAAGGCGGCGCCAGCAGCGGCCAAGGCCGGCAAATGGGTGTTCACATTTGGTGACGGCAAGGCCGAAGGCCGCTCGGAAATGCGTGACCTGCTCGGCGGCAAGGGCGCCAACCTCGCCGAGATGGCCAATCTCGGCCTGCCGGTACCTCCGGGCTTCACCATCCCGACCTCGGTCTGCACCTACTTCTACGCACACGACAAGACCTATCCGAAGGAACTGCAGTCGCAGGTTGAGAAGGCGCTGGAGCATGTCGGCAAGTTGACCGGCAAAGTGTTCGGCGACACCAAGAACCCGCTGCTCGTCTCCGTGCGTTCCGGCGCGCGCGCCTCGATGCCGGGCATGATGGACACCGTGCTCAATCTCGGCCTCAACGATCAGACCGTGGAAGCGCTGGCCGAGCTGTCGGGTGACCGCCGCTTTGCCTATGACAGCTATCGCCGCTTCATCACCATGTATTCGGACGTGGTGCTCGGCTTCGAGCATCATCATTTCGAGGAAATCCTCGACACCTTCAAGGACAGCCAGGGCTACACGCTCGACACCGATCTGTCCGCAGACGACTGGGTCGAGCTGGTCGGCAAGTACAAGGACGCGGTCGCGCGCGAGACCGGCAAGGAATTCCCGCAGGATCCGCACGACCAGCTCTGGGGCGCGATCGGCGCGGTGTTTTCCTCCTGGATGAACGCGCGCGCGGTGACCTACCGCAAGCTGCACGACATTCCAGAATCCTGGGGCACCGCGGTCAACGTGCAGGCCATGGTGTTCGGCAATATGGGCGATACCTCCGCGACCGGCGTTGCCTTCACGCGCAATCCCTCGACCGGCGAGAGCAAGCTCTACGGCGAATTCCTGATCAACGCGCAAGGCGAGGACGTGGTGGCGGGTATCCGCACGCCGCAGGACATCACCGAGGAGGCGCGGAAGGAATCGGGCTCCGACAAGGCGTCGATGGAATCGGCGATGCCGGAGGCCTTCAAGGAGCTGACGCGGATCTACACGCTGCTCGAGAAGCACTACCGCGACATGCAGGACATGGAGTTCACGGTCGAGCAGGGCAAGCTCTGGATGCTCCAGACCCGCAGCGGCAAGCGCACTGCGAAAGCGGCGCTGCGCATCGCGGTCGAGCTCGCCAATGAAGGCCTGATTTCGAAAAGGGAAGCGGTGACCCGGATCGATCCAGCCTCGCTCGATCAGCTGTTGCATCCGACCATCGATCCCGATGCCAAGCGCGACGTGATCGCGACCGGCCTGCCGGCCTCGCCGGGAGCGGCCTCCGGCGAGATCGTGTTCTCCTCGGACGAGGCGGCCAAGCTCCAGGCCGACGGACGCAAGGTGATCCTGGTTCGGATCGAGACCAGCCCGGAAGACATCCACGGCATGCACGCCGCCGAAGGCATCTTGACCACGCGCGGCGGCATGACCTCGCACGCAGCGGTGGTCGCGCGCGGCATGGGCAAGCCCTGCGTCTCCGGCTGCGGCACCATCCGCGTCGACTACGGCCGCGGTACCATGAGCATCGGCTCGCGCACCTTCAAGACCGGCGACGTCATCACCATCGACGGTTCGCTCGGCCAGGTGCTCGCCGGCCGCATGCCGATGATCGAGCCGGAGCTGTCCGGCGAGTTCGGCACGTTGATGAACTGGGCCGACCAGGTCCGCAAGATCGGCGTGCGCGTCAATGCCGATACGCCCGAGGATGCCCGCACCGCGATCAAGTTCGGCGCCGAAGGCATCGGCCTGTGCCGAACCGAGCACATGTTCTTCGAGGAGACGCGCATCCGCACGGTGCGCGAAATGATCCTCTCCGAAGACGAGCAGGCGCGCCGTGCCGCGCTCGCCAAGCTGCTGCCGATGCAGCGCGCCGACTTCGTCGAGCTGTTCGAGATCATGAAGGGTCTTCCCGTCACGATCCGCCTGCTTGATCCGCCGCTGCACGAGTTCCTGCCGCACACCCATGCCGAGGTCGAGGAGGTGGCGCGCGCCATGAACACCGATCCGCGGCGCCTGGCCGACCGCGCCCGCGAGCTCTCGGAGTTCAATCCGATGCTCGGCTTCCGCGGCTGCCGCATCGCGATTGCCTATCCTGAAATAGCCGAGATGCAGGCGCGCGCGATCTTCGAGGCCGCGGTCGAGGCGCAGAGGCGCACCGGCAAGGCCATCGGTCTCGAGGTGATGGTCCCGCTGATCGCGACCAAGGCCGAGCTCGACCTCGTCAAGGCGCGGATCGATGCGACTGCGCAGGCGGTGATGCGCGAGACGAATACGAAGCTCGCCTATCAGGTCGGCACCATGATCGAGCTGCCGCGCGCCTGTCTGCTCGCAGCCGAGATCGCGGAGAGCGCCGAGTTCTTCTCGTTCGGCACCAACGATCTCACGCAGACGACGTACGGCATCAGCCGCGACGACGCGGCGAGCTTCCTCGGTCCCTACGTGGCAAAGGGCATCCTCTCGGTCGATCCCTTCATCGCGCTTGATCAAGAGGGCGTCGGTGAGCTCGTCAAGATCGGCGTCGCGCGCGGCCGCAAGACGCGGGCCTCGCTCAAGGTCGGCATCTGCGGCGAGCACGGCGGCGATCCCGCCTCGGTCGCCTTCTGCCACACGATCGGCCTCGACTACGTCTCCTGCTCGCCCTACCGCGTGCCGATCGCCCGCCTGGCTGCGGCGCAAGCCGCGCTCGGCAAGGCAATCGCGAGCCAGGCGTAAGCAGAATTGAAATGATGAGTGCGAGAGAGGCGGGACAAACCCCGCCTCTTTTTGCGTGATGCTGTATCCCTGCTGTCATTGCGAGCGCAGCGAAGCAATCCAGAATCGTTCCGCGGAGGCAGACTGGATTTGCTTCGCTGCGCTCGCAATGACGAGGTTATGGGACGGGCTCGCCACTTTCTCGCTGTGATCGCCCGGCTTGACCAGGCGATCCAGTACGCCGAGCGGTCGTGATGAATGGCGACGACGCGGCGTACTGGATGCCCCGCTTTCGCGGAGCGTGACACCCGTGATGGGGGAACGCTTTGCGCAAACGCGAAACAGCATAATGATCGCGCGTCCCGTATTGATACATGTGCGCAAGAGTTCCTTCACCATTCGCGTTGACCGGTTGTTTACCGCTCGATGTGACGACGCATTTACCACCGTGCGCGATCGCCCCCTGAAAACACCCGTGTTTGCTTGAGTGTGCCGGGCGCGCAACGTCGATTAACGCCCCGGCAACCTAAATTGGATACTTACAATCAAGATCGAATTGCACGGATGTACTGACGTTCGATCGAACTGGCGTAAGCGTAGCGTGAGCGTATCGATGTCAGTGTTGCGTAACCATCCGAAGGGCGCGCGGTTCGCGTCCTTCGGCATCGGTCTCTGCATCTTCGCATTGATGCCGAGAGAGACCGGCTATCAGGACATTGCCTCGCTGCTGGCGCGCCAACCCGGCGTCGCCGAGCGTTGGCAGAAGCAGGTGTATTCCGCGGCGTCCTCGATCCAGCTCGCCACCTACAGTTTTTCCCGACCGATCGGCACTTCGGTTCCGCAGAGCGCGATGGTTCGCCTCGCCAGCATCGATGGCCGCGACGTCACGGGTGCGATCAGCCGCAATCCGGCGGCGCAGACGCCGCCGCGCTACCAGGCCGCCGATTTTCCAAAGGTCGATCGCTCGATGAAGGGTGATCGCCTCGCGATCATGACCCCGACGACACCTCCCGAGGCGGCTGCGCCGCCGGCAGCGCCCGCGCAGGAAAATCCCGCGACCTCGAACAGCTCGGTGTTCGGTGCCAAGACCGCCGCCTTACCGCCGCCGATGTCGCCGGAGTCCGCGGCCGCGCTCGATCCCGAGCTCCAGGAAGCGCTCCGTGCGCCGCCGCTGCCGCAATATACCAATGCGCCGCAGGCCAGCGATGCCGCGCGCGCGTTGGCGGTGCAGCCGCTGGAAGCGCTGAAGCGGGCCACGACGCCGGCCGCCCCGGCGCGCGATCCCTTCAGCGTCAAGACGTCGAACCTGTTCTTCGGCAGCTCCTCGCTCGGCGGTAGTCTCGAGAGCATCGAGAGCTGGCAGCCCGGGGCCGAGCCGCTGATCGTGATGCCTGATCCCGATATGAAGGTGACGGCCTCGCTGTCGCCGCCGGCAGCCGAGATCGCCAAGGACATCGAGAGCGGCGAGAGCGTCGCGCCGAAGGGCGAGGTCAACGCCGACAACCAGCGCGCCAGATCGCCCGCGGAGCGGCTCGCGCTCGACGACAAGTCGCGCGCCAAGTCCGAGAAGTGTCTCGCCGAAGCGGTCTATTTCGAATCGCGCGGCGAGGCCGTGCGCGGCCAGATGGCGGTCGCGCAGGTCGTGATGAACCGCGTGTTCTCGGGAAAATATCCCGACACCGTGTGCGGCGTGGTCTATCAGAACAAATACCGCCACCTGGCCTGCCAGTTCACCTTCGCCTGCGACAACAACGCCGACGTGATCCGCGAGCCCGAGATGTGGGAGCGCGCCAAGAAGATTTCGAAGGCGATGCTCGATGGCCAGATCTGGCTGCCCGAGGTCGGCAAGTCCACGCACTACCATGCCTATTGGGTGCGCCCGTCCTGGGTCGCCGAGATGAAGAAGATGTACAAGACCGGCGTGCACACCTTCTACCGTCCGCGCGCCTGGGGCGATGGCAGCGAGGAGCCAAGCTGGGGCACGCCGGCGCAGACCGCAGCGCTTTCCGCCGCGCTCGCGCAGGAAGCCAAGAGTTCCGCGGAGATGGGCGAGCGGCGGTAGTTTTCTTCCCTCGCCCCGCTTGCAGGGAGAAGCAAGGACCATCACGCCTCGATATCCAGCGCACAGTCGAAATTCGGCGCCGAATGCGTCAGCGCGCCGGCCGAGGCGTAGTCGACGCCGGTGGCGGCGATCGCCGCGATCGAGTCCAGTGTGACGCCGCCGGACGCTTCCAGCTTGAGGCGGCCCTCGTTGATCCGCGCCGCCTCGCGCAACGTCGCGATATCCATGTTGTCGAGCAGCACCGCGTCGGCCATTCCGGTGGCCAGCACCTCGCGCAGTTGCGCAAGCGTGTCCACCTCGATCTCGATCTTGACGAGATGGCCGGCATGAGCGCGGGCGCGCTCCAGCACGGGGCGGATGCCGCCGGCGACCGCGATGTGATTGTCCTTGATCAGGATCGCATCGTCGAGGCCGAAGCGGTGATTGAAACCGCCGCCGCAGCGCACGGCATACTTTTCCAGCGCCCGCAATCCCGGCGTGGTCTTTCGCGTGCAGCAGATGCGCATCCGCGTGCCTTCGGTGCGCGCGACGTAGGCGGCCGTCAGCGTCGCGATACCCGACAGGCGGCCGACGAAGTTCAGTGCGGTCCGCTCCGACGTGAGAATGGCGCGCGCGGGCCCTGAGATCGTCAACACCTGCTGCCCGCGGGCAACCCGTGCGGCGTCGCGGACATGCGCACGCACGTCGATGTCGGGCGAGAGCTTTTGCAGCGTCGCCAGCGCCAGCGGCAATCCGGCGATCACGCCGGACTGGCGCGCGACCAGAATCGCCTGCGCCGTCGTTGCTTCCGGAATCGTTGCCAGCGAGGTGACGTCGCCGGCGCGACCGAGATCTTCGTCGAGTGCACGCTGCACGGCCTCGTCAATTGCGAGGGGCGAGAGAAAGGCGTCGGGATAGAGCAGCGAGGTTGCGGTGATCATGAGAGCTCCGTCAGGCCATGATGGGTTGCGCGGTGGGTGGCATTGGGCGATCGGCGAGGCCGTCGGCCACTTCGCGCACAGCGTCGAGCGTGGTCATCGTTCGTTGCGCCAGGGCAGGGACATCCGCCGGATGGTCGGCGCGGAAATGCGCGCCGCGGCTCTCGCGCCGGCTCCAGGCAGCAGCGGCTACCAGCAGCGCGGAGGTCGCCATGTTGCGCAGCGTGATGTTGCCGGCCTCGCGTTCAAGCGCGGCGAAGCTGCGGACGGCCTCCGCCAATCCGTCGGCGTCGCGGATGACGCCGACGCGTGTGTTCATCATCGCTCGCAGCCGCTTCACGGCCGTAGCCTCCGGCGCGCCGCCGCGCGGCGTCACCAATGCGTCCGGAAGCCGGGCAGGCGCGGGGAGGGCGCAGCCGGCGATGTCCTCAGCGATGCGCGCGGCGTAGACCACGGCCTCCAGCAACGAATTGGAAGCGAGCCGGTTGGCGCCATGGGCGCCAGTGGAGGCCACTTCGCCGCCGGCCCAGAGCCCGTCGATCGAGCTGCGGCCGCGCGCGTCCACCGCGATGCCGCCCATGTGATAGTGCGCGGCCGGCGCGATCGGGATGGCCTCTGCCGCGGGATCGATTCCGGCGGCGAGGCAGCTTGCATGCACGGTCGGAAATTTGTCGGCGAAGCGCGCACCCAGCGCCTGGCGCGCATCGAGGAAGGCACCGCGTCCGGCCGCGATTTCGGCAAAGACGCCGCGGGCGACGATGTCGCGCGGTGCGAGCTCGGCGAGCGGATGGCGCGCCGCCATAAAACGCTCGCCATTGCCGTTGATGAGCGTCGCGCCTTCGCCGCGCAGCGCCTCGGTCGCAAGCGGTGCCGGATCGCGCCCGACCCTGATGGCGGTCGGATGGAATTGCACGAATTCCGGATCGGCGATTACCGCACCGGCGCGTGCGGCGATCGCAAGGCCCGAGCCGCTGGCCTCGAGCGGATTGGTGGTGACGGCATAGAGATGCCCAAGGCCGCCGGTGGCCAGCACGATCGCGCGCGAGGCGAGGGTGATCGGCCGTGCAGAGGGACGGCCGGCCTCGCGCAGTTGAATGCCCGTGACGGCACCGTGCTCGGTCAACAATGCTTCGGCGACCAGACCTTCGATGACACGGATCGACGGCGTGTGGCGCACCGCTTCGCTCAAGGCCGCGATGATCGCGGCACCGGCTCCGTCGCCGCGCACATGTACGATGCGCCGGGCCGAGTGCGCGGCTTCGCGTCCGACAGCGAGCTTTCCTTCTAGGTCGCGATCGAATGGGACGCCAAAGGCGAGAAGATCATGGATTCGCGGCGCCGCTTCCCGCGCCATCCCCAGTGCAACGGCTTCATCGACGAGACCGCCCCCGACGGCAATCGTATCCTCGGTATGCGCTTCCGGAGTATCGCCTTCGGCCACCGCCGCCGCGATGCCGCCTTGTGCCCATGCGGAGGACGCGCCCTGTCCGAGCGGTGCAGCCGAGATCAGCGTCACGGGCCGCGGCGCGAGCTTCAGCGCGCAGAATAATCCGGCAAGGCCGCCGCCGACGATGACCACGTCGTCGGTGGTGCGGGTGAGATTTTCGATTTTGTCTTGCATGGTTTCTCCATTGTCGTCCTGGCGAGAGCCAGAACGATTGCCCCGACTGTTTGTTGTTGCAGCAGGCCGGGACCACCAGCGTGCCAATACTCGCGTCCTTTCGGTCCCGGATCTGCGCGCGCTTGAAGGCGCGCTTGTCTGAGACGACGGGTGTGTTGCTGCTTCTCGCTCTCAATTCTTCAAATTGATCATCCGCTCGACCGAGCGCCGTGCGCGCTCCGCGAGCGCGGGATCGATCGTCACTTCCTCGCGGAGCGTCAGCAGACTCTCCAGGATATTGGCAAGCGTGATGCGCTTCATGTGCGGGCAGAGATTGCAGGGGCGCAGCATCTCCACGTCGGGCAGCTCGGCCCGCACATTGTCGGCCATCGAGCATTCCGTGATCATCACCAGCCGCCGCGGCCGCTTGTTGCGCACCCAGCTGATCATGTGCGCGGTCGAGCCGGTGAAGTCGGCCTCCGCCAACACGTCCGGCGGGCATTCGGGATGCGCGATGATCTGCACCGAGGGATCGTCATCGCGAAGGCTGCGCAGCTCTTCACCCGTGAAGCGCTCGTGCACTTCGCAGGCGCCCTTCCAGGCAATAATCTTCACGTCGGTCTTCGAGGCCACGTAGGTGGCGAGATAGCGGTCGGGCAGGAAGATCACGCTAGGCGCATTCAAGCTCTCGACCACCTGCACCGCGTTCGACGAGGTGCAGCAGATGTCGACCTCAGCCTTCACCTCGGCCGAGGTGTTGACGTAGGCAACGACCGGCACGCCAGGGAATTTCTCGCGCAGCAGGCGAACGTCTGCGCCGGTGATGCTGGCGGCCAGTGAGCAGCCTGCGCGGGAGTCCGGAATCAGCACCGTCTTATCCGGGTTGAGCAGCTTTGACGTCTCCGCCATGAAGTGCACGCCGCACTGGACGATGATGCCGGCCTTCACCTTGGTGGCTTCGACCGCGAGCTGGAGCGAGTCGCCGCCGATGTCGGCGACGCAGTGAAAGATTTCCGGGGCCTGGTAGTTGTGCGCGAGGATCACCGCGCCCCGCGCGGCCTTCAGCTCGTTGATCGCCTTGATCGTCGGCGCCATCAGCGGCCATTCGATCGGCGGGATCACCTGCTTCACGCGCTCATACAGGGATGCCGTGGCGCGCTCGACCTCCGGCGTCCAGTCCAGCGAGGGCATCGGCAACGCAAGCCCCGGCCGGCTCGGCGCGGCGGGAGGGGAGCTGACGACGTGGTCATTGACTTGATGGCCATTGATTTCGCCGGACGGCCGGTTGGCAAAATCATCGGGGCCGTAAATTCCAGTGATCGGCATCGAAGCCTCCCTCGCATCGTTTATACTCAGTTTGAGTATATAAAGGTCCTGAATAGTCCGGCCGAGAAGGCCGGAGCGGGATGTCAGGCAGGTTTAATATGCTCAATCTGAGTAAATCAAGGATAGCATGCTTTTGCAGGGACGGCTAGGCGCTGCCGCACACATTCCCGTCAAGTGCCCGTCAGGCGAGGCCGCGTGAAATGCAATGCTCCGGTGGCAGCTCCCCGTGGAATGCAATCGTTTTTGACTTGGGATTTTCATGCAGGTGCATTAAACCGGGCTCATTCGCGGCTGCCGATTTGCAGAACCGCCAACGACAGACGAGGACCACCATGTCGACACAGATCGGCGAGCTCGCTCCGGCCTCACGTTCCTCGAACTGGCGCACCCCGGCTGTGATCATTCTCTGCGGCTGCGCCATCGGCATGCTCGGCTTCGGTCCGCGCTCGGCGCTCGGCTTCTTCGTGCAGCCGATGAGCCATGAGTTCACCTGGGGCCGCGACGTGTTCGGCCTCGCGATCGCCGTGCAGAACCTGCTGTGGGGCTTGGGTCAGCCTCTCGCCGGGGCGGTGGCGGATCGCTTTGGCCTGTTCCGGGTGATGTGTGTCGGCGCTCTGCTCTATGCCGGCGGCCTGCTCCTGATGCGCTACTCCTCGACGCCGCTGTCGCTCAACATCGGCGCCGGCGTGATGGTCGGCTTCGGTCTTGCCGGCTGCTCGTTCAACCTGGTGCTGTCGGCCTTCAGCAAGCTGCTGCCGGCCGAGAAGCGCGGCCTTGCGCTCGGCGCCGGCACCGCGGCGGGATCGTTCGGGCAATTCCTGTTCGCGCCGATCGGCGTCGCGCTGATCGACAATTTCGGCTGGCAGCAGGCGCTCTCCGTGTTCGGCTTCCTGATGCTGCTGATCATCCCGCTGTCGCTGGCGCTCTCGACGCCGCCGGTCGCAAGCACGGCAACCGCGGCGCCTGCGGATGAGCAGAGCTTCACCAAGGCGCTGGCGGAAGCCTTCGGTCACCGCTCCTACGTGCTCTTGGTGCTCGGCTTCTTCACCTGCGGTTTCCAGCTCGCCTTCATCACCGTGCATCTGCCGGCCTTCCTGGTCGATCGTGGCATCTCGGCGCAAACCGGCGGCTGGGTCATCGCGGCGATCGGCCTGTTCAACATCGTGGGCTCGCTCAGCGTCGGCTACCTCCAGAACTATCTGCCCAAACGCTACATCCTCTCGACCATCTACTTCACTCGCGCGCTCGCGACCCTTGCCTTCATCTCGTTCCCGATCACGCCGTTCTCGGCGATCGCGTTCGGTGCGATCTCCGGCCTGACCTGGCTGTCGACGGTGCCGCCGACCTCGGCGCTGGTGGCGCTGATGTTCGGCACGCGCTGGCTCGCAACGCTCTATGGCTTTGCCTTCGTCAGCCATCAGGTCGGCGGCTTCCTCGGCGTCTGGCTCGGCGGCATTGTATTCGAGCGCTTCGGTTCCTATACGCCGATCTGGTGGCTCTCGATCGTATTCGGCGTGCTTTCTGCACTGATCAATCTTCCGATCGTGGAGAAACCGGTGACACGGGCGGTTGCGCAGCCGGCCTGATCGGCTAAACATCCCCGACAAACAAGTCAGGGAGTTTAGTCGTGGCCACGTTCAAGGCGATCCGGATCGACAAGGCGGACAAGGGCACCACCGCACAGCTGACGCAGTTCGATGAAGCCGAGCTGATGGACGGCGACGTCACCGTGCGTGTGGAATGGTCGACGCTGAACTACAAGGACGGCCTCGCACTCACCGGCAAGGCGCCGGTGGTGCGCCGCTTCCCAATGATCGCCGGCATCGATTTCGCCGGCACGGTCGAAGCGTCCTCGCATCCGCAGTGGAAGGCGGGCGACAAGGTGGTCTGCACCGGCTGGGGCATGGGCGAAACCCATCTCGGCGCCTATGCCGAGAAGGCGCGGGTGAAGGGCGACTGGCTGGTGGCGCTGCCGCAGGGCCTGTCGGCGCGCGACGCCATGGCGATCGGCACCGCCGGCTTCACCGCGATGCTCGCGGTCATGGCGCTGGAGAAACACGGCCTCTCGCCGAAGAGTGGCCCGGTGGTGGTGACGGGCGCCGCCGGCGGCGTCGGCTCGGTTGCGACCGCCGTCCTGTCGAAGCTCGGCTACCACGTCATCGCCTCGACCGGTCGCGCCGCGGAGGCAGATTATCTGAAGCATCTGGGCGCAGCCGAGGTGATCGACCGCAACGAATTGTCGGCGCCGGCGAAGCCTCTGGCCAAGGAGCGCTGGGCGGGTGGCGTCGACAGCGTCGGCTCGACCACGCTCGCCAACCTGCTGTCGATGACGAAATACGGTGGAGCGATCGCGGCGTGCGGCCTGGCGGCCGGCATGGACCTGCCATCTTCTGTCGCGCCGTTCATTTTGCGCGGAGTGTGCCTTCTCGGCATCGATTCGGTGATGTGCCCGATCGAGCCGCGGAAAGCCGCCTGGCAGCGCCTGGCATCCGATCTGGACCGGACAAAACTGTCTGAAATCACTCAGGAAATTCCTCTCGCCGAGGTGCCCGACTGGGGCGCGAAAATTCTGGCGGGCGCGGTCCGCGGCCGCATCGTGGTAAAAATTGTCTGACGGCGTTCAGACTTTACCAACCAAGCTGCTCCAATGTTGCCATGGTTGGTATGGTAAGCAGCGGGTAAAGAGAGATAAGGCATCGCCCGCTGCGGGGGTTGGTTCGGAGTTGAGCATGCTTGCGCGTATTGTGTTGGGGGCTGTCACGGCGGCAGCGACGTTTGCGCCGGCCATTGCCGGGAGCATGAATGCTGACGAGGCGCGCCGTTTCGTCGCCGGCAAGGTGTTCGCCTTCACCTGTTTCGACGGCACCCGCGGTGCGGGCCGCATCCTCGACGACCTCGGTGCCGCCGGGGCGGTGCAGTTCTCGGGCGCGGGCCCGGTGAAGCATCTTCGCCTGCCCGGCAATACGCTCCAGATCCGCGGTCAGAACGTCTGCGCCTCGATCAAGGGGATTCCGTTCGAGCCCTGCTTCAACCTGGAAAAGACCGATGATCGCAGCTTCCGCGGCTCGGTGTCGGGCATGGGCTTCGCCTATTGCGACTTCCACCATCAGGGCGGCAATCAGATGCTGATGGCGCGCGCCGCCGCGCGTCCGCGCTCGTTGCGCGGCTCGGACCGCACCGGTTCGGTCGCTGCACCCAACACCGAAGTCGCCGCACGCGTCGAGACGCCGCGTGTCGAGAGCGGTCGCCTCGAGCCGGTGAAGGCGGAAGCCAAGCCGGAACCCGCGAAGGCCGAGGCTCCGCTGGAGCTGCGCCGCTCGACGCAGTGAGTTGGCTGCATAGGACAGCCGCACCGTTTTTCGTTGAAAGAGTCGATCGAGCACGAAGCCGCCGCGCCGTAGTCATACGGACGGCGGCTTTCATGCCTTGGTAGCTGTTCGCGTCCCAGTTTGCGTACGGCCGGGGGACGCGGCCCGAGGCAAGAGTTCAACGATGTCGCTGTACTTCTTCCGCATCAGCACCGGTCGCTATTCCGGCGCCGCCGATCAGCCGTACGAGTTCGAGGACCGCGCAGCGGCCTGGACCGAGATGACTGAGGTTTGTGCCAATCTGCTCGGCGGCATCGCCCGCGGCCTGAAGCCGAATGCCGAGTGGCGCATGGAGCTGCTCGACGAGAACAAGCAGCCGGTCTTTCGCGTCAGCCTTGTTGGAGAGACCGTCGGATGCAAAGCTTCCTAGGTCCGACTTGAGGCTGCAATTTACAACTATGACGAGACCTTCTTCTTTCAATTTCAATTATTTAGCGCGTAAAGTCAGTACTTCTGCGAGGGCGCTCGTTAACCAAAGGTGGAACTCTGACCGATAGCTTTCACAGCTAAGGGCGATCAACGTCCAGGCGGCCAGCAATGACTTGGCAGCTCGTTTGCTGGGAACGTACCATGTTGAGCCTGTTTCGGGACATGCAGATCGGAACCAAGCTGGCGATCGCTTCGGCTCTCGGAGCGCTCCTGGTTGGAGCAATGATTGCGAGCCAGATGCTCGGCAATGCGAGCATCCGCGACACCAGCCAAAGCGCACTTGCACAGCAGGAGATCGCGCGCGACGCAGTCAGGGCCGAGGTCGCAGTTCGCGATATGCAACTCGCCGTGCGAGATCTTCGCCTGGCCAATAGTGCGGCCGATCTTCAGAAGGCCACCCAGACTCTGAGCGATCAACAGAAATCGACGGGCGCGCTGGTCGAGGCGATGCTGAGGCTTTCTCACGCGGCCGAGAACCGTGTCCATATAGAGAAACTGGGATCGCTCGCGGCGGACTATGGCAAAGCTGCACAGCAGATTGCGAGCGTGCGCGGCGAAGCCGTCGCACTTGCCGCGTCTGGCTCGGACGGCGCGACGCGCGCCGCGAAGCTCAATGAAGAAGGCATTCGCATCGCGCGGGAGGTTACGCTGCCGATCGCAGCCCAACTCGACGCACTGATCAGAGAGATCGCCGACCATGCGAAACACAAATCCGACGAGGACAACGCCGCGGCTGCCGCTCAGATGAGATCGAGCGAGCAGATCGGAACGGCGGTCGGCGCCTTCGCGGCGCTCGTTCTGATCGGCTCCTGGCTCATCTCGTTCCTCACCATCGCGCGGCCGATCCGCGCGCTCACTGTCGCCATGGACAAGCTCGCCGGCGGCGACTTCTCCGTGGTGCTGCCCGGTCTCGGCCGCAAGGACGAGGTGGGCGGTGTTGCCGCTGCAGTCGAAAAGTTCAAGATCGTGTCCGAGCAGAAGGCGCGCGAGGAGGCCGAAACAAAGATCAGGCAGGACCAGATCGGGGCCGCGCGACGCAAGGCCGAGATGCACAAACTGGCCGACCGTTTCGAATCCGCCATCGGCGAGATCGTCGAGACTGTCTCTTCGGCCTCCACCGAGCTCGAGGCATCGGCTTCGACGCTCACTTCGACTGCCGAGCGCGCGCAGGGCTTGAGCACGGTGGTCGCTGCTGCCTCCGAAGAGGCCTCGACCAACGTGCAGTCGGTGGCATCTGCGACCGAGGAACTGTCCTCGTCGATCAACGAGATCAGTCGCCAGGTTCAGCAGTCCGCGCGGGTGGCCAACGAGGCGGTCGGCCAGGCCCGTGCCACGACCGAGCGGGTCAGCGTGTTGTCCAAGGCCGCGACGCGCATCGGCGACGTGGTCGAGCTGATCAATACGATTGCGGGCCAGACCAATCTGCTCGCACTCAACGCCACGATCGAGGCGGCCCGCGCTGGCGAAGCCGGCAAGGGGTTTGCGGTGGTTGCCTCCGAGGTCAAGGCGCTTGCCGAGCAGACTGCGAAGGCGACTGGCGAGATCGGGCAGCAGATAGCCAGCATCCAGTCCGCGACCGAACATTCGGTCGGTGCCATCAAGGCCATCAGCGATACCATCGAGAAGCTGTCGGAAATCTCCTCGACGATTGCGGCCGCCGTGGAAGAGCAGGGCGCCGCAACGCAGGAAATTTCCCGCAACGTGCAGCAGGCGGCGGCGGGCACTCATCAGGTATCGTCCAACATCACCGACGTGCAGCGCGCCGCAAGCGAGACCGGCTCGGCGTCTTCTCAGATCCTGTCTGCTGCGCAAGTGCTGTCCGGCGACAGCAACCGTCTCAAGCTCGAGGTCGGCAAGTTTCTCGGCTCTGTGCGCGCCGGCTGACGACGTTCAACAAGCGTCGCTTGCAGCCGCCGCGCGCGAACCTGCGGCGGTCGCGCGCGTTCGTATTTCGCCCCGCGAGCGTTAGCATTGGAGATGTTGCTCCATCGAGCGCGGCGCAGCGCGAGATCCGTGCAGGTGCAGCGGATGATTGCAGACAACAACGAATGTCGGCCCGCCCGGTAGTTTTACGTAGGACGATGTTAACGCCTGCTTGCGAGGATAGAGCGCAATCTTACGGGATAAGAACCAGCCAGCATTGTTGAACTGACCTCCGCCCGGTCGTCCGTCGTGACGCTTGTGGCGCAGGTGATGTGCGCGTTGCCAGGCATCGTTGGGATTTGTTGTGATGTCGAAATTGTCGATCGTCTTCAAGCTGCTGACCGTGTTGTCAGTCCTCGTGCTCTCGCTCGCCGGTGTCGGCGTGACGGCGATCGGCACGATGCAGAACATCAACGCCCACACCGTCGAGATTGCGCAGAGCTGGCTGCCGAGCGTGCGTGCGCTCGGCTCGATGCGCGCCGACATCAACGAGCTGCGCGTCGCACTTCGTTTGCACCTGATGCAGGATAGTGCTGAAGGCAAGGATGCCGCCGAGAAGCGCCTCGCCTCGCTCCGCGAACGCATCGAGAAGACCCGCAAGGTCTACGAGCCGCTGATCACTGCCGCCGAGGAGCGCGCGCTCTACGAACAATGGGCGAAGGCGTGGGCCGAGTATCTGAGTGGCGTTCAGGAGGTGATGGCGCTGTCGCGCAAGAGCGTCGGCCGCTTCCCGACCGATGCCAACGAGCTGTTGCAGACCAAGGTCGCGAAAATGGCCCAGGCCGCCGATCCGCTGCTCCAGAAGGGCATCGAGTTGAACAATCAGGGCGCCGAGCTGGAGACCAAGCAGGCGTCCGACAGTTACGCCACGATCTTCCGCGTCCTGGTCGGCATCATCGTGTTTTCGGTCGTGATCGCGATCGGCGCCGCGTATTATCTCGTGCGCGACGTCTCTCGTGGCATTGCTTCGATCATCCGTCCGATGCAGTCGCTCGGCCAGGGCGACCTCTCGGCCGACGTGCCGCATCGCGGCGACAAGACCGAGATCGGCGCCATGGCCGATGCGCTCCAGATCTTCAAGGAGGCGCTGATCGCCAAGAAAGCCGCCGACGAGGCAGCGGCGCGCGATGCCGAAGCCAAGATCGAGCGCGGCCGCCGCGTCGATGCCATCACGCGCAATTTCGAGGCCATGATCGGCGAGGTGGTCGAGACCGTGTCATCAGCCTCGACCGAGCTCGAAGCATCGGCAGCGACGCTGACCGGCACCGCCCAGCGCGGCCAGGAGCTCGCGACCGTCGTCGCCGCCGCCTCGGAGGAAGCCTCCACCAACGTCCAGGCGGTGGCTTCCGCCTCGGAGGAGCTGTCCTCCTCCATCACCGAGATCAGCCGCCGCGTGCAGGACTCGGCGCGGATGGCCGCAGAAGCCGTCGAGCAGGCGGCGCGGACCAACGAGCGCGTCAACGCGCTGTCGCAGGCAGCCTCGCGCATCGGCGACGTCGTCGAGCTCATCAATACCATCGCGGGCCAGACCAACCTGTTGGCGCTGAACGCCACCATAGAGGCCGCACGCGCCGGCGAGGCCGGCCGCGGCTTCGCCGTCGTTGCCTCGGAAGTGAAGGCGCTCGCCGAGCAGACCGCGAAAGCCACCGGCGAGATCGGTGCGCAGGTCGCAGGGATTCAGGCCGCCACGCAGGAATCCGTCAGCGCCATCCAGGAGATCGGCGGCACCATCGAGCGCCTGTCCGAAGTCTCCGCTGCGATCGCCGCTGCGGTCGAAGAACAGGGCGCGGCCACGCAGGAGATATCGCGCAACGTCCAGCAGGCCTCGCTCGGCACCCAGGAAGTATCGTCGAACATCACCAACGTGCAGCGCGGGGCGATCGAAACCGGCTCGGCCTCGACCGAAGTGCTGTCGGCGGCGAAATCACTGGCGACCGACAGCACCCGTCTGAGGGTCGAAGTCGCGCAGTTCCTGGAGTCGGTCCGCGCGGCCTAACAGCGGCGCAGGCTCTTGGCTTACCTCTCCCGAACGGAGAGGTCGGATCGCATCGAAGATGCGATCCAGGTGAGGAGAGCTCCACCGATCCCTACGCGCTCGTCTGCGGAGCCGACGGGGTTTGCCGCCGGAACAGGATGCGCTGGTAGAGCCAGCCGATCGCGACCAGCACGACGCCGAGGCACATGAACGACAGCGCGCGGTAGACGCCTGTCAGCGTCGACATGTCGATGACGAAGGCCTTCAGGATCGTCAGCGCGATGACGGCGGCAGAGGCGAGTCGCGCCCGCTCCGAATTGACCAGGATGCCGATGCCGAGCAGCACCACGCCGAAGGCAAGCCAGCCGGTCGAATAGGTGTATTGCTCCGCGCCCGTGGTGCCGCCGTAGAGCAGGACCGGGCCGTGATAGAAGCGGCGGATCTCCAGCGTCACGTAGGTGAGCGCGAACACAAGTGCCCCGCCCGCAATCGTATTGGCATAGGCGACGGGGCGATGGCCCGCCATTGCATAGGACAACAGCAGCATCAGCACCGCGGGGAGCGCATAGCCGAGCAGCAGCAGGTTGAACACAAGGCCGCCGACATTGACGCTGGAGAGCAGCAGCGGGTTCTCCAGGATCAGCAGGCCGAACACGCTGATGAGCCCGGCGATCGCGGTGAGCGCGACCGCGCCGACATTGTGCACGATGCTGTGGCTACGCAGCCGCAGGCGCTCCAGCCCGATCGCCATCGCCAGCGTGACGCAGACTTGCAGCGCGAATTCCAGCAGCGAAGGCGGCGAGGTCATGCGGCCGCCGGTCGCAAGGTGCCGGATTTCCATGAAGGCGAGCAGCGCGGTGAACAGGACGGCCGCAGTCTCGACCATGCGCAGCGGCGCATCGTCGGCGCGGCGGCGCAGGAACATGCTCGCGCCCCAGAACGACAGCGCCGGCAGGCCATAGCCCCACAACAGCCAGTTCAGAATCGGCGTGGTGCCGACGGCATCGCCGACGATGCAGGGATCATAGACGATGCGTGCCGTGACGATGCCGGCGAAGATGGCGGCGAGCCAGCGCAGGAACGGGATCGGCCGCTGCATCGAGATCCAGGCGGTGCCGAGCGACATCAGCGCGAGCGCGATGGTGAGCCAGCCCTTCTCCAGCGCGAAGGTCAGCGCCAGCGCCAGCGCGCCGAGCGTGCCGGTCGCGAACAGCGCCGTCGAGATCATGGCGCCCGGCCGGGTCTCGCGCCGTGTCAGCGATTCGGTCGCAGCGCCAAAGGCGGCGGCGAGCAGCACGGCGAGAATCGCAAACGGGATCGAGCGATCGAGATGGGCGATGCGGGCGTGGAGCGCAACCAGGATCGCGATCGGCGTCGCGACCGCACTTGCCGACCACACCACCGGGATGATCGCCGAATTGGACCGGCCCTGCGCGAGGAAGCCTGCCGTGCCGAAGCCCGCGGCGAAGATCGCGGCCGTGACCAGATGCAGTGTCACCGAACTATCGGTGGGGACAGGACCGATGCCGGCCATGGGGCCGCCCGGCAGCACCAGCATGTCGGGATTGGCCCGCACCGCCCATTCGGCGAACACGATGAAGACGGTCGCCGCAGCCGCGCCCAGTGCACCCGTTGCCGCCGGCGCGCGCCAGGCGACAAACAGCGTCCCTGCGACCAGTAGGGTGAAGGCAGTGAGCGCCAGATCGGCATGCGCGCTCGACAGCACGATGATCATTGCCGCGAACAGATAGGCGCCGAGCGAGCTCGACGACACCGGCTCGATCTCGCCGTCCTCGATGGTCGGGCCGAACATGAAACCGCAGACGACGAGAAGCGCAGCGAGCGTGAAGCCCGCAATGACGTGGAAGGCGTGCGGGGCCACCTGCAGCTCGAGCTCGAGCCCCATGAACGTCCAGAGCACCGCGAAGACGATCGTAGTCACCGCGAGCCAGCGCCATAGCCGGATGCGGGCAAGGCCGAAGCTCGCTGCGGTGACGATGGCAAGATAGATGTAGAGCGCCCAATAGTCCGGCTTGCCGCTGGAGACGAGGACCGGCGTCACGAACGCGCCGACGACGCCGAGGCCGGCGAGCGCGGGCCCGTGCAGCAGCGCGGCGGCCAGCGTGCCGAGCGCGACGAGGCCGAGCAGCACGAAGGCGGTGGCGGGCAACAGGAAACTGTAGAGCGCGTAGGCTGCATAGATGGTCGCGAACGCCACCGCCGTGCCGGCCGCGGTGAGGATCGCGGGGATGTTGGCGATCGGCAGCGCCGCGATGCTGGAGATGCTCTCCTTGCGCCGTGTCCATTCGCCGGCACCGAGCAGCGCCAGCGCGAACAGGCCGCCGAGGAACACGCGCACGCCGGGCCCGACGAGGCCGGCCTCGATCGAATAGCGCACCATGAAGAAGCCGCCGAGCGCGAGCGCAAGCCCGCCGATCCACACCACCCAGCGCGTGCCGAGTCGCTCCTCGAAGCCGGGTGCGGGTGCAGGCAGGGGTGGCGGTGCATCGGCCTCGGTGCTCGTTTCGAGCGGCGGCGGCGAAACGGGTTCGGTGAGGGCCGGGGGCGCCTGCTCGGCTTCCGGCGCAAGCGGCGGCGGCTCCGCGGCGGCCGTCGCGGTTGCGGGCGCCTGCTCCCAAGTCGGCGTAAGTGGCGGCGGCTTAACTTGCCGCTGCGCGTCAAACATCTCTTCGAGCGAGCTCAGCCGGCGGCGCAACTCAGCCGCCTGACTGGAGGCCTTGATCGCGATCAGGAAGGCGGCGATCGCAAGGATCAACGCAAAGACGTCAAACGGGCCGTCGAACATGAAGCCTCCAGGCAACCGGCGGGCAGGGCCGATCGCAAATTCTTAATCTAGCGCCGGGAGCGTACGCGCAAGCCCGGCGCGGGCCGCTCCTGGAGTACTTCGCGGCGGAAGCGATAGAGTGCCGCCGGGCGTCCGCCGGTCTGTGTCGACATCGCCCCGGTCGGTTCGACCAGGGCTTCCATTTCGACGAGGCGGCGGAAATTCTGTTTGTGCAGGTGCCGGCCGGAGATGGCCTCCACCGTATGCTGCAATTCCGTGAGTGTGAATTCGGCCGGCAAAAGTTCAAAAACAACAGGACGATACTTCAGTTTTGCGCGCAGCCGTGCGATGGCTGTGGCGAGGATGCGCCGATGATCGAACCGCATCGAGGTCCCGAGCGCAGGAAGCGTCTTGCGCGCTAATGCCGCAGGCCTGCCGTCGCGCCGCGCCTCCTCGATCATCCCGGCCTCGTACAGGAGCTCATAGCGATCGAGCACGCGCTCCTCGTCCCAGGGCGCACCGTCGAGACCGAAATAGAACCGCACGCGATCCTTTCGTGGCAGCGCCCGCGTCGTCTGCGGCGTCTCCTCCTCGGCCCATTTCGTCAGGGCCGGTATGATGTCGCGGGCGATGATCTCTGGCGGCTGCTCGCGCCAGTCTTCCCAGGGGAAGAAGCGATACCATGGCTCGAAGCTCGCACCGGTCGCGGCGAGCTCGCCGCTGGCGGCGCGCGTCAGCGCGAGATAGCCGATCGACACCATATGCGGGCCGGTGTCGCCGGCATCGGCATGACGGCCGCGGTCGCCGAAGGTGTAGAGCTGCTCGACATAGCCGAGCCGCAGGCCCGTCTGTTGCTCGACCCAGGCGCGCAGGCCGATCTCGAAGGTGCGATGGGCGAGCGCATCGAACGGCCCGAACGGCAGGCCGGCAAGCCCGTCACCGCCGCGCGCAGTGAGGATCAGCGGCTCGTGGTCCTCGATCGCGACGATGGCCGCGGTCAGGCCAATCTCGATCGGCGTCAGGAGCGTCTCGCTCATGCGGCAAATGTCGCGGGAGTCGTGAGAAAGATATGTCGGCTCATTGAACAAATCTCGCCGCGAGCTCGCTGCACCTCTCCCGCTCGCGAGAGAGGTCGCGCCAAAGACGCAGGTGAGGGCTTTCTCCACGCCGGGAGAACCCCGATGCGGAAGCACCCTCTCCGCAACCCTCTCCCGCAAGCAGGAGAGGGGGCGCAGTCCCATAGCCGCTGCTATTCGGCTCTCGCCTCATTCGAGCTCGATCACGAACGGACGGCCCTCGACCATCATCGCGCCCGGGCCCATCTCGTCGAGCGCGCGCAGCATGCGGCCGTCGCGTCCCAATGCACGGTCGGCGAGGCCGACGATGCGCCGGTTGGGCGAGGCGATCGGCGAGGCTGCGCGGATCTTCCTGGCGATCTCTATCTCGTCGCGGTTCGGATTGAGTGCGCATACCGCGGCAAACGCGCTCGCCGTGGAGCGGCTGATGCCGGCGTAGCAATGCACCACCAGCGGCGCGCTGCGGTCCCAGCCGCGCACGAAGGTCAACACCTGCTCGATATGCGTCTCTGACGGTGCGACGAAGCCGTCCATCTGCTCGGTGATGTCGTCCATCGACACCTTGAGATGATTGGCCGGCAGCACGGACACGGGCCGCGCCACCTGCTCGACATTGGCCATCACCGTCAGCACGTGGCTGGCGCCGGTCAGGCGGACGGTTTCGGGAAGCGCGGCGAGGGAACAGACGTGGATCATGGCGGACCTTTTTGGCGTCGATTATAGCGAGCGGCCGTAGGGTGGGCAAAGGCGCATCGCGCCATGCCCACCGTTGTTTCGCGCTGCGTACAATCTCGCCTTGTTGGTCGGCACGCTCCCGCCTTCGCTCTGCGGGTTACGGCGGACAAGTCGCTTTGCCTACCCCACGAAGGGATGATGTTACGCAAAGACCGCGTTGAACCGCTCCAAAAACTGCTTCTCGGCCCGCGCCGCGGTCCAGGGCGTGAGATAGTCGCGCCGGACGTTGTCGGGCAGGCCCGGATCGCGGCCGAACAGGCGCCTTGCCTCGCTTTCGCTGAAGCCGGCGAGCTCGGTTGCCTCCAGATAGGCCGCACCGCGATCGGCGGCCTTGATGGCTTGCGTGATTTCCTCTGGCAGCACCGGCGGCAAGCCGAAGCGGATGTGGATGGCGCCGAGCAGGCGCTTTTCGACCGCCTTGTAATGGCCGTCGAGCACGGCCTTGAACGGCGAGATCATGTCGCCGATCACATATTCGGGCGCGTCATGCAGCAGGGCCGCCAGCCGTATGCGTGGATCCACGCGCGGCATCTCGTGCCGCATCACCGTCTCCACCAGCAGCGTGTGCTGCGCGACCGAGAAGATATGCGCGCCAACGGTCTGCCCGTTCCAGCGCGCCACCCGCGCCAGTCCATGCGCGATGTCGGCGATCTCGACATCGAGCGGGGAGGGATCGAGCAGGTCGAGCCGCCGTCCCGACAGCATGCGCTGCCAGGCGCGGGACTGCGCATCGCGCGCGGTCTTCTTCGCCGTCATTTGACCTTGAGGCGCGGCTTGCGCTGCGTCTTGCCGCAGGTTGCATGACAATGGCAGTCGACCAGATGGTCGTTGACCATGCCGGTCGCCTGCATGAAGGCATAGACGATGGTCGGGCCGACGAACTTGAAGCCGCGCGCGGACAGCTCCTTGGAGATCTGCACCGACAGCGGCGTCGAGGCCGGTACGCTCGCCGTGGTCTTGAAATGGTTGACCTTAGGCTCTCCGTCCATGAAGTCCCAGAGGAGCTTCGAGAAGCCCGGCCCCTTCTCCATGATATCGAGATAGGACTTTGCGCTCAGGATCGCGCCGTCGATCTTGGCCTTGTTGCGCACGATTCCGGCGTCGTTCATCAGCGCGTGCACCTTCTTGGGCGTGTAGCGCGCGATCTTCTCCGGCTGGAAATCATCGAAGGCTTTGCGGAAATTGTCGCGCTTGCGCAGGATCGTGATCCAGGAAAGGCCGGCCTGGAAGCCGTCGAGCATCAGCTTTTCGTACAGTGCGCGGTCGTCATATTCCGGCACGCCCCATTCGGTGTCGTGATAGGCGACATAGAGCGGATCTTCGCCGGGCCAGGGGCAGCGTGTCAGGCCGTCGGGATGCAGGCGAGGGGCGCGGCTCATGCGATGGGTTGCTTCGTTGGAGTGCGCACGATGTCGGGTTCGGCGAGTGTCAGCGCGAGGCCGCCCGCGGTGAGGGGCTGGCCCGCATCGAGCGCATCGGCGACGCGGTCGACGCGCACCAGCGCGATGCCTTTGCCGCCGGCGGTCGAGCCGATGGTGCCGACCGGCTTGTCGCCGGCGAGAATGGTGGCGCCAATCTCGGGCGAGGGGCCATCGAGCAACACCTTGACGCTGCGGGTTCGCGCGGTGCCGCGATGCTGCATGCGCGAGACGACCTCCTGGCCGACATAGCAGCCCTTGTCGAAATCAACGCCGGCAAGCCGGTCCATGTTGGTCTCGTGTGGGAACGCGTCGCTGTACATGAAATCCAGCCCGCCGCGCGGCACGCCGAGCGCGATACGGTGGGCGTCGTATTCGCTGGCATCGACGAGCTCGGCGCCGATGAGATCGGACAGCTTCTGCCTGAGATCCTCGGGGATTAGGATGCGGTAGCCGAGCTCGCTATGGCGCGGATCGGCGAAGCCGAGATCGGGCTGAGCGGCAGGCTGGCCGTCCCAGGCCGCGAGCACGCCCAGCGCATCGGAGAGGTTTTCCACCGTGACGTTGGCGCGCAGCTTGTAGAATTTCAGCTTGGTGGCGAGGCCTTCGGCCAGCGCTTTAGGGCAATCGATCAGGAACCCGCCGCCATGGCCGGCGGGCACCTCCGTGATCAGGAAATCGACGATGATCTTGCCCTGCGGCGTCAGCAGCGCACCGAATCGCCCCAGGCCCGGCTTGAGCCTGTCGAGATCGGTGGTGACGAGGCCGTTGAGGAAGTTGCGCGCATCCTCGCCCGCGACCTTGACCACGCCCCGGTCGGGAAGAAACGCTGATTTCATACGAAAATCTCTTGCGACATGTTGCTGCGGAACGTAAGCCCGCAAGCCATAAACGACAAGACCTCGAGCCCTGCGCTTGGGGATGAGAGAGGCCCTTAGCCATGACCCAGCGTTTCGACGTGATCCTCAAAGGCGGCACCGTCGTCAACCAGGACGGCGAGGGCTTGCGCGACATCGGCATCACGGGCGGCCGCATCGCCGAGATCGGCGCGCTGTCGCAATCCAGCGCAGCGGAGGTGATCGACTGCCAGGGCTTGCACATCCTGCCCGGCGTGATGGACACGCAGGTGCATTTCCGCGAGCCCGGGCTGACCCACAAGGAAGACCTCGAGACGGGTTCGCGCAGTGCCGTGATGGGCGGCATCACCGCCGTGTTCGAGATGCCGAACACCTCTCCGTTAACGGTAACGGAAGCCGAATTCACCGACAAGGTGAAGCGGGCCCATCACCGCATGCATTGCGATTTCGCCTTCTTCATCGGCGGCACCCGCGAGAACGTACAGGACCTGCCGGTGCTGGAGCGCGCGCCCGGTTGCGCGGGCGTCAAGGTGTTCATCGGCTCCTCAACCGGCGCGCTGCTGGTGGAGGACGACGAGAGCCTCCGCCGCATCTTTCAGGTCATCCGTCGCCGCGCCGCGTTCCACGCCGAGGACGAGTATCGCCTCAACGACCGCAAGTCGCTGCGCATCGAGGGCGACGCGCGCTCGCATCCGATCTGGCGCGACGAGACCGCGGCGCTGATGGCGACGCAGCGCCTCGTCAAGCTCGCGCACGAGACCGGCAAGCGCATCCACGTGCTGCACATCTCGACCAAGGAAGAGATTGAGTTCCTGCGCGATCACAAGGACGTCGCCTCCTGCGAGGCGACGCCGCATCATCTCACGCTGGTCGCGCCGGAATGCTACGAGCGGCTCGGCACGCTGGCGCAGATGAATCCTCCGGTGCGCGGGGCAGATCACCGCGCCGGCATCTGGCGCGGCATCGAGCAGGGCATCATCGATGTGCTCGGCTCCGACCACGCCCCGCATACGCTGGAAGAGAAGCAGAAGACTTATCCGGCTTCGCCCTCCGGCATGACCGGCGTGCAGACGCTGGTGCCGATTATGCTCGATCACGTCAATGCCGGCCGGCTGTCGCTGGCGAGGTTCGTCGATCTCACCAGCGCCGGTCCCGCGCGGCTCTACAACATAGCCTGCAAGGGCCGCATCGCGGCCGGCTACGATGCCGACTTCACCATCGTCGACTTAAAGCGCAGCGAGACCATCACCAACAAATGGGTGGCTTCCAAAGCCGGGTGGACCCCCTACGACGGGTTGCGCGTCACCGGCTGGCCCGTCGGCACCTTCATCCGCGGCCGCCGCGTGATGTGGCAAGGCGAGCTGGTGACGGCCTCGCAAGGCGAGCCGGTGCGGTTTCTGGAGACCTTGAGGGCGTAGAGAGTTCGGTCAAACCTTTCCTTCCGTTGTCATGCCACGCGAAGGCGTGGCATCCAGTAATCCGCCGCGATAATTGGCTGATACGATTGCCGCCTTTGGAATACTGGATTGCCCGCTTCGCAGGCGACGACAGCGTGCCCGGAAGCGCAAGTTCAATTGGGAGAGAGTAATGTCCCCACGGACACCCCTCATCACCACCGAGCAACTCGCAGCCATCCTCGACAATCCCAACCTTCGCCTCTACGACTGTACGACCTACAACGAGCCGGTGCCGCCGGGCAGCGACCTGCCTTATCGCGCGGTGCCAGGCGACAAGACGTTTGCGGCCGGCCACATTCCGGGCGCCGATTTCCTCGATCTGCAAGGCGAGTTCTCCGACGCCTCGGCGCAGCAGTTTTTCATGATGCCGGATCTGGCCCAGCTGGAGGCCGCCTTCGGCCGCCACGGCCTCGACGCGAACAAAACCATCGTGCTCTACAGTATCGGCACGATGATGTGGTCGACGCGGTTCTGGTGGATGCTGCGCTCGCTCGGCGTCGATGCGCTTGTGCTCGACGGCGGTTTCGACAAATGGAAGGACGAGGGGCGGCCGGTCGTATCAGGCGTACCGAAGGGCTATCCGACCACCACGTTCCAGGCTGCACCTCGCCCAGGCTACTTCGTCGACAAGAACATCGTGAAGGCGCGGATCGGCGATCCCGCGACGGTGATCGTCAACGCGCTCGGTCCGCAGTTTCACCGCGGTCTCGAGCCGAGCCGCTACGGCCGGCCAGGCCGCGTTCCCGGCAGCGTCAACGTTCCCGCCGCGACGCTCACCAATGCCGACAAAACGCTGACGACACTGGCCGATGCCGAGCACAAATTCACCGCCCAAGGCGTTACGCGCGATAAGAATGTGATCCTGTATTGCGGCGGCGGCATCTCGGCGACGATCGACCTGTTCCTGCTGACCCAGCTCGGCTATGACAAGCTCACGCTCTATGACGCCTCGATGGGCGAATGGGCGAGGGATCCCGCCTTGCCGATCGAGACGGATTAAGAAAGGCGCTTCTTATCTTCTCGGCTCCAGTGGAGCCTAAGAAACTCGGGAACCTTTCCTCAGAGCCTGCATCCAATAGCCAGATCGAACGGAGATGGGTAACCGCAATGCAACCGACCGCAGCCGGCCTGTCCGCCGGCGTTAGAACCGCGGAAGCAGAGCTGATCGACCGAGCGCGGGGCCGTGACGAGGCCGCCTTGCGCGAGATCATGCAGGCCAACAACCGCAGGCTCTACCGCCTCGCGCGCGGCATCCTGCGCAGTGACAGCGAGGCCGAGGATGTGGTGCAGGAGACGTATGTCCGGGCCTTCACCCACCTCGACGGTTTTCGGGGCGAGGCCGGGTTGTCGACCTGGCTGTCGCGCATCGCCATCAACGAGGCGCTCGGCCGGATGCGCAGCCGAAAGCCCGATGTCGAGCTCGGCGCGATACCTAATGCCGCGCTCGATGCGCAGATCATCAAGTTTCCCGTTTCTCCCGCAGGCGATCCGGAAAGGACCATGGCCCAACGTGAAATCCAGCGCGTGGTCGAACGCGCAATTGACGAGTTGCCGGATGTCTTCCGCATGGTCTTCGTTGCCCGGGTCATGGAGGGGATGACCATCGAGGAGACCGCCGATTTGCTCGGCGTAAAGCCCGAGACCGTGAAGACGCGGCTGCACCGCGCCCGCACCATGCTGCGCGAGAATGTCGAGAAGGAGATCGGGCCGGTGGTGATGAATGCGTTCCCGTTCGCCGGATGGCGATGTGAGCGCTTGACCGTATCAGTGCTGAAGCGGCTCGGCTTCAGCGGCTAAAGTTTTCGGGAACGTTTGCGCGAAATACCCATCCAATTCCTGTGAAGCAACGCGCCGGCCAAACGTCCGGCACCACAGGAGTATCAAACCATGTTCATTCGATGGAGCGCGGCCGCCGCAGCCCTTTTGTTGTCGAGTTTTGGGCTGCTGCAAGGCGCGAGTGCAGCCGACAAGCCCACCGATCCGCAGATCGCCCATATTGCCTACACCGCGGGCGTGATCGACATCAACGCAGCGAAGCAGGCGATGAAGAAGGCCAAGAACAAGGACGTCAAGGCCTTCGCCGAGGACATGGTGCGCGACCATGAGGCCGTCAACAAGCAGGCGCTCGCGCTGGTCAAGAAGCTGAACGTCACGCCTGAAGACAACGACACCAGCCGCGCGCTGTCCAAGCAGGCAACCGACAAGCTGGCTGAGCTCGACAAGCTGAGCGGCGCCGCCTTCGACAAGGCCTATGTCCAGAACGAGGTCGCCTACCACAAGGCGGTCAACGCCGCGCTGGAGACCCAGCTCATTCCGTCCGCGAGCAATAACGAGCTGAAGAGCCTGTTGCAGACCGGCCTGAAGATCTTCCAGGGTCATCAGCAGCACGCCGAGCACGTCGCGGCCGAGCTAAAATAGGAGAGTGCGATGAAGCCGGGACGCCTCGCTTCGATCGCGCTTGCGGTCATGTTGCTGGTCGTCCCGGCGCGTGCGGCGACCATTCAAATCACGATGGACAATCTCGTGATCTCACCGGCCGAAATGTCGGCAAAAGTCGGTGACACCGTTGAGTGGATCAACAAGGACATCTTCGCTCACACAGCCACCGCGACCAACGGCGATTTTGACGTCCCTCTGCCGCCGAAGAAGTCCGCGACGTTCGTGGTGAAGAAAGCGGGAACGGTCGATTACTATTGTCGCTACCATCCCAATATGAAGGCGACTCTGAATGTCGAGCCCTGACGCCGGGGGCGCATTCCCGATCGCATCGGGAATGTCTCCCGGTCATCGCCAGACTAAGCTTGTCCGCGCTCAATCGCTTCCGTGCGATAAAACGCGGCAGACTTCGCGAGCACGTCGCAGAGTCATTCATCCGTCAACCGGCCCCGTGCCGTGGCGGGGTTATTTTTCGAACAGGTTATTGTCTGGAGATTCCGACCGAGAACTCGCCATTGCGAATGCGGCCAGGAAAGCTCTCGACGAACTTCGCCACCGCGTCCTCGCCATAGGTGCCGACGAGCTCGGCAAAGGCCGCGAACAGGCTCGCCTGCGCCAGGCAATCGCCGTCGACGCCGTCGTGGCGCGCCTCGGCCCAGGCCTCATTGAGATAGCTCAGCGCAGCCTGCTTCTGCTCGTGATCGGGCAGCGGCGCGCGGGCGGGGGCGTAGGAAATCGGCTGGCTCATGAAACTCGGTCAGGGCTGGGGCGCGATCCACGGCGATGCGCTGTGCGAGAGGTGTAGCACGGGCGTTAACGACCGCTAGGCCACATCTTTAAGAACGGTTAACGCCTGTGAACAAAGTCGATGACGGAGTTCCATCCGCGTCATTTCCGGGCCGCGCGCAGTGCGAACCGGACGGAGAGCTCAGTTCGCGTAACGCGCCGTGAGATCGCGCGAGATCTTGGAGCCTTCCTCGATATAGCGGCGGATCGCCACCGTCGCTGCCGGCGTGCAGCTCCGGTAGGTCTGCTGAAAGCCGTTATAGCCGCGGTTGAAGGCGGCGATCATGCGGGTGCGGCGATCGCCGGAGGGGGTTTCGGCATCGATCAGCGCCTGCATCTCGCTGCGCCATTTGTTGCCCTCGTTGGACCCGCAGATGCCGCGCAGATAATGCAGCCCGCCGAGGATCTCCGCCAGCCGCTGCAAATCGCCGTCAAACGGCGCCGCCACGTCCTGAGCCCGGCCGGGCGCAGAGGCGCAAGCGAGAATCAGGGCGAAAATGGCCAGAAGTCGCATGGACATTGGCGGGGTGTATGCCTCCTCGGGGCGTTGCACGCAAGGCGGAGCGTCAGTCTCCGATCAGGCGTGCGGCGGATTGGATGACCTCCTCCAGTCCGCCGGTCAGCTTGAGCTCGCCCAGGCCTGCGATGGCATCCGGGGCGATCCAGCGGTAGTCGTCGAGCTCGTCGTTCAGAACCGGTTCTTTGGCCACCCAGCGGGCGGCAAAGGACATGATCAGGTAATGACCGGCTCCGGCTGCGGCCGGCAGCACCTCGCGCCAGCCGGCGAGGCCAATGATGTCGATGGCAAGCCCGGTCTCCTCGTCGACTTCGCGCAGCAGGGCCTGGTGCAGCGATTCGCCGAACTCGACCCGACCCCCGGGCAGCGAATAGAACCCCTTTGCGGGCGAACGGGCGCGGCGGGTCAGAAGCACCTTGCCGTCGCGAAAAATCGCTGCACTGACCGCGATCTGGGGATGGGACGGCTGGACCGCGGAAGCCACGGCTCAGTTCGCCATGATGGTGTCGATGTCGGCTTCCGCGCCGCCATTGATGATGCCGCCGCAGGCCGCGATCAGCGGCTTGACCCATGCCGTGGCCTGCTCGGCGAGCCGAACGCGCGTCGTGTCCTTGTCGACCTCGCGCATGGCCGAGCCGACCGCGGTCAGGATCGAGGTCATGGTGTCCGTGATGTGGTCGAACTGGGCCCGCACCTTGGGATCGGCCTTCTCATAAGCCTCGATGGCGAGGTCGCGCGCCTTAAAATTCGACGCCGTGAAATGCTCGGCATAGGATAGCGGCGTCCAGGTCAGAAAATCTTCCGCGCATTCCGGCATGTCAGGGACCATTTCCAGCAGCATCACCGCTTCATTGAAATGGTTGAGATAGTCGGTGGCAAGCCCCGTCCGCGGGTTGATGTTGGCGACGCGCAGCCGCTCGGCCCAGGCGGCGGCCTCGGGGCCCGTCTGTACATGCGTCCGCGCGGGCTGGGAGGCCGTTGAGCTCATTCGCCGCAGTGTTAACGTTCGGGGTTAAAAGGACCTGAACGGACCCTATATAGACCCCCTGGGATGTGTGGACGCTTTGTCATAACTTCGGCCCCCGCGGCTTTGCGGCAATTGTTCGGCTATATCGAGCAGCCGAATTTTCCGCCCCGATACAACGTGGCTCCGACGCAGCCGATTCCGGTCGTATGGATCGAGAACGGCGCGCGCCATTTCCGCCTGATGCGTTGGGGGTTTTTGCCGGGCTGGGTCAAGGATCCTCGCGGGTTTACGCTCCTGATCAACGCCCGCTGCGAGACGGTGCTGGAGAAGCCCGCCTTCAGACACGCGATTCGCCGCCGGCGCGGCCTCATCCCGGCGGACGGCTATTTCGAGTGGAAGGTGGAGGGCGGCCGCAAGCAGCCCTTCTTCATCCATCGCGCCGATGGCGCGCCGCTCGGCTTTGCCGCTTTGTTCGAAACCTGGATTGGGCCGAACGGCGAGGAGCTCGACACGGTCGCCATCGTCACGGCAGCGGCCGGCGAAGATCTCGCGGCGCTGCATGACCGCGTGCCCGTCACCATCAGCCCGCGCGATTTCGAGCGCTGGCTCGATTGCCGCAGCGACGAGATCGACGCGATCCTGCCGCTGATGACCGCTCCGCGCATTGGCGAATTCGCCTGGCACCCGGTCTCCACCCGCGTCAACCGCGTCGCCAATGACGACGAGCAGTTGCTGTTGCCGATCAGCGCCGAGGAGATGGAGGCGGACGTCGTGAAGCCGAAGAAGGGAGTGCGGAAGGCGGCGGTTGGGTCGGTGGATGACGGGCAGGGGTCGTTATTCTGATCGCCGATGCCGTAGGGTGGGCGAAGCGAAGCATGCCCACCGTCGTGCGCCAAGAAATCGACAGGTGGTGGGCACGGCGCGTTGCGCCTTTGCCCACTCCCTACGGCAGCGGCATATGTCGCGGCTTACACGATCTCCTTCGCCCTCAGCGCCGCGATCTCCGCCGCATCGAACCCCAACTCGCCCAGCACCGCATCCGTATCCGCCCCAAGCTCCGGCGCCATGCGGTCCAGCTTGCCGCCGCCATGGGCGAGCTTGAATCCGCTGCCGGCAAAGCGCAGGCGGCCATAAGGCGTGTCCAGCTCCTGGATCGCGCCGCGCGCCTTGATTTGCGGGTGGTCGATCACCTCCTCGACCTTCCAGATGCTGGCGCAGGGTGCGCCGGCATCTTCCAGGATCGTCTCCCATTCGCGCGCCGGCCGTGCCGCCAGCGCTGCCTCGATGATGGCGCGAAGCGCGCCCTCGTTCTCGTTGCGGGAGAACCAGTCGGCGAAGCGCGGATCGCTCAGCGCGTCCTCGCGGCCGAGCGCAACCATGAGCGCGCGGTACTGCTTCTCGTTGTTGACGGCGAGCAGGATGTGACCATCGCCGCATTTGAACAGGTTGGCCGTGGTCCTGCGGCTCACCGCCTGGTTGCCCGAGAGTGTTTGACGATGGCCTGCAACGGACCAATCCGCGATCTGGCCCGAGAGGAAGGCCAGCGTCGCCTCCAGCATGGAGACGTCGATGAGCTGGCCCTTGCCGGTGCGGTCGCGCTGATACAGTGCGCTCGACACGCCGAACGCCGCGGTCGCGCCCGACAGCACGTCGCACACCGCAAAGCCCGCGCGCGTCGGTCCGGTCTCGGGATGGCCGGTGATCGCCATGATGCCCGACAACGCCTGCATCTTGCCGTCATAGCCGGGCCGCAGGCGGTCCGGCCCGGTCTGGCCGAAGCCTGACACCGCGCAATAGATCAGCTTCGGATTGATGGCGGATAGCGCCTCGTAGCCGATGCCGAGCTTGTCCATCACGCCGGGACGGAAATTTTCCATGACGACGTCGACCTGGCTCGCGAGCTTCTTCACGATCGCGATCGCCTCGGGCTTTTGCAGGTCCAGCGTCAGGCTGCGTTTGTTGCCGTTGATGGCCTGGAACGCCGGCGCCAGCCCGCGCTCGGCCCATTCGCGGCTGAGCGGCGTGCGGCGCATGTCCTCGCCCTCGCGCCGCTCGACCTTGATGACGTCGGCGCCCAGCAGCGCGAGCTGATAGCTCGCATAGGGGCCGGCCAGCACTTGCGTGAAGTCCAGGATCTTCACGCCCTCGAACGGTCGCGTCACGTCGCTCTCCCTTTTTTCTTTCTTTGGTGGAGGACGTCAGGCGGCGCGGTTGCCGCGCGCGATCTCCTTCTGCTTGTCGAATTCGGCGCGCCGGCGCGCCAGCTCTTCCGGCGAAAGCTGCGCCACGTTGTTGTAGTCGAGCTTCCAGGAGGCATCCTCGCTCCAGCGCAGCGGCGATTGCATCGTCGTCTGCGGGCCGCTTGCGGTCTCCAGCAGCCGCAGTGCCAGCTCCAGCGTCTGCGCCTGCGAGGCGATGTCATGCGGCTTGCCGGCGGAATTGCCGAGTGGGAAATCCGAGAAGAGGAAGCGCGGCACGGCGGCGTGCTCGATGATGTCCTTGGCGCAGCCCATGATCACGGTGGCAATGCCGTTCCGCTCCAGGTGCCGCGCCACCAGCGCCGTGGTCTGGTGGCAGACCGGGCAGTTCGGCACTAGCACCGCGACATCAACCGCATCCGCGAGGCAGCGCGCCAGGATTTCGGGCGCGTCGGTGTCGAGCGTGACGCGATGGCTGCGGTTGGTCGGCGCGCCGAAGAAGCGCGGGGCGACCTCGCCGATGCGGCCTGCGGCGCTGGCCTTCAGCAGCTGCGGCAGCGGAAACCAGGTGCCGCTGTCGGTCGCGCTGGTGTGCTTGCGGTCGTAGCCGATGTGCGAGATGCGCAGATCGTGCTGCTTCGACGTATCACCGTCATAGACCTGGTAAAACTTCGCGCCGCCATTATACGCCGCGCCCGGCCCCTGGTCGCCCTTGCTCGGGTCGAACGGTGCGGCCGTGGTGATGATCGTGACGCGCGACTGCGCCACTTTCTTCTTCAGCGGCTGGAACGGTGCCTCCGTGTAATGCGCCCAGCGATACGGCGTGGTGTAGCCGATCGCCGCGTAATAGTCGCGCGTGCGCTGCATGTAAGGGACGGGAGAATCGTAGTCGGGCGCAAAGCCGAATTCGTCGTCGCGCGGAGCGGACATGGGCGCGTCTCCTGGTTCTTGGTTAGGGGCCAGACTAGAGATAGATTTGGGGGCGCTCAATGGGGGCGAGGAGGACGCGGGACAGGATTGCAGGCTTGATAGAGCGAGCCGCGCTCTTCCCCTCTCTCCTTGTGGGAGTGGGTGGCTCGCCGCGTCGCGGCGAGACGGGTGAGGGGTATCTCTCCGCGAGCCCAACTCCCTCAGGAGTTCGGGGAAGCATACCCCTCATCCGGCGCTTCGCGCCACCTTCTCCCAAGGGGAGAAGGGAAGAAGCCAGCCGCAAGCTCACCTGAACACGTGCAACGCCACATATTGCAGCAGCATGATCGCCTTGGCGTCGATGATGCGGCCGTCGCCGATCATCGCCAGCGCTTCGTCGATGGCAAGCTCGAGCACCTCGATGTCCTCGCCCTCGTGCGCGAGGCCGCCACCGTCGCTGACCCGCATCTCCGGCTCGTATTCGGCGATGAAGAAATGCAGCTTCTCGGTGATGGCGCCCGGGCTCATGAAGGCCTCGAACACCTTGTGGACGTCGTGCAGGCGATAGCCGGTTTCCTCCTCGGCCTCGGCGCGGATGCGGACCTCGGGGGCGGCGTCATCCAGCACGCCGGCGGCGGCTTCGATCAGCAGATCGTCATAGCCGCGAATGAACGCCGGCAAGCGGAACTGGCGCACCAGGATCACCGTGCGCCGCACGCGATTATACGGCAGCACGGCTGCGGCGTTGTCGCGCTCATAGGTTTCCCGGTGCTGCGTCTGCCACTCGCCATTGGCGCGCCGGTACTCGAACGTGGTGTTCTTCAGCGGCGCCCAGTTGTCCGAGAGCACGCGGACGTCCTTGATGCGGACACGGTCGGAAATGGTCATGGCTCGATCTCAGTTGCTTGGAGTCGTCTCGCGGCCGTCGAGCCACTTCTGGAACATCACCGAGGTGGATTCCGTAAAGCCCAGTGACTGGTAGAAGGCATTGGCCTGCGCGTTCTCGCGCCGGATCAGGAGCTGGAGCTTGAGAATTCCGGCCGCGCGCAGCCAGTCCTCGGCTGCTGCCATGATGATGCGGCCGTAGCCGTGCTTGCGGCGATCAGGATCGACGGCGACGTAATAGACCCAGCCGCGATGGCCGTCATGGCCGACCATGATTGTGGCGACGATCGCGCCGCCCTCGCGGCCGACCAGCACCGTGGAATTGTCACGGCGGCGCGCCAGTGCGATGTCGGCACGCGGGTCGTTCCACGGCCGGGTCAGGCCGCAGCGCTGCCACAGCGCCACCACCGGCTCGACATCGGCGTCCTCGATGGCGTCGATCGCAAGAGCGCTCACAGCACCTTCCCCGGATTCATGATTCCCAGCGGATCGAGCATCGCCTTGATCGATCGCATCAGCTCGATCGCGGTCTTGTCCTTCACCTCGGGCAGTTCGTCGCGCTTGAGCACGCCGATGCCGTGCTCGGCCGAGATCGAGCCGCCCATGCGCAGCACGATCTCGAACACCACCGCGTTCATCTCGTGCCAGCGGGCCAGAAAGTCCGCACTGTTGGCGCCGACCGGCTGGCTGACGTTGTAGTGCAGATTGCCGTCGCCGAGGTGACCGAACGGCACCGGCCGCGCGCCGGGGATCAGCTTCACCACCGCGGCATCCGCCTCGGCGATGAAGGCGGGCACGGCCGCGACGGGGACGGAGATGTCGTGCTTGATCGAGCCGCCTTCCGGCTTCTGCGCCGCCGACATCTCGTCGCGCAGCTTCCAGAAGCCGGCACGCTGGGTGAGATTGGCCGCGATCACGGCGTCGTCGACGATCTCCTCTTCCATGGCGCGGGTCAGGATCGTCTCCAGCGGCGTGCGGGCATCCTCGCCCGGCGAAGACAATTCCATCAGCACGTACCAGGGATGCTTTTCTGCGAGCGGATCGCGCACGTCGACGCCGTGGCGGATGGAGAAGTCGACCGCCATCTGCGACAGCAGCTCGAAGCTGGTCAGCGCATTCGCGGCCTCACCTTGCGCGATCGTCAGCAGTTTGAGCGCCGCGGCCGGCGACTTCAGCCCGACGAAGGCGGTCTCGACCGCCCGCGGCTTCGGAAACAGTTTTAAAGTCGCCGCCGTGATGATGCCGAGCGTGCCTTCCGCGCCGATGAAGAGGTTGTGCAGATTGTAGCCGGTGTTGTCCTTTTTCAGCTTCGACAGCACGTTCAGCACGCGTCCGTCGGCCAGCACCACTTCGAGCCCCAGCGCCATCTCGCGCGCGACGCCATAGGCGAGCGCGGCGGTGCCGCCGGCATTGGTCGAGAGATTGCCGCCAATAGTGCAGCTGCCTTCGGCACCTAACGAGAGCGGAAACAGCCGGTTGACCTCCGCCGCCTTCTGCTGCGCGATTTGCAGCACGACGCCGGCCTCGCAGGTCATGGTGTTGGAGGCGGTGTCGACCTCGCGGATCTTGTCGAGCCGCCGCAGCGACACCACCACTTCGCCATTGTGCGGCGTCTGCCCGCCGACGAGGCCGGTATTGCCGCCCTGCGGCACCAGCGCGATCCTGTGCGCGGAGGCGAGCTTGCAGATCTCCGAGACTTCCGCCGTCGAGCCCGGACGCAGCACCAGTGGCGAGCGGCCGTGAAACAAATTGCGTTCCTCGGTGACGTAAGCCTCGATGTCGGCGGCATCGGTGATCGCGTGGCGCTCGCCGACGATCTTGCGGAATTGTTCGATCAAATCAGGCGCAAGCGGCGGGGTGGCGGATGTGTTGATGTTCATGTGGTCGTCTTTCATTCCGCTACTTATACCTTGCGCATGATCTGATCGGAAAACCGCCGCACACTTTTCGCTAACGCGTCCCTTAGAGTCCGGATCATCCGCTATCGGGCAACCGCCGCCCGGCGCAGCCGGTCGTTGATCGCTTCGCCAAGTCCTTCTTCGGGGATCGCCATCACGGCGATCGCGCGTGGCCCCCTGGCATCGAGGCTGCGAAGATAGCCGAACAGATTGGCGGCGGCTTCATCGAGATCGCCGGCGGGCGACAAGTTCATGACAGCGGCGGCGGCTTCAAAGCCGGGCAGGCGCCCCGGGCCGAATGCCAGCAGCGCTTCGTCCGGCTTCACCTCGTGCGCATTGAGCCGTACATGGGCGCGCGGCGCGTAATGCGAAGCCAGCATGCCCGGCGCCAGCGGCTGGCTGTCCCCGCTCTCGGTCTCCGCGGGTGGCCGCGCCAGGGATGCGCCGAGCACGGCCTCGATACGCTCGCGCGACAGCCCGCCCGGGCGGAGCAGCATCAAGGTCTCGAAGCAGCCGACGATCGTCGATTCGACGCCGACCTCGACCGGCCCGCCGTCGACGATCAGGTCGATCCGTCCGGCAAGGTCGCTTTCGACATGGTCGGCCAGCGTCGGCGAGACATGGCCGGAGATGTTTGCGGACGGCGCCACCACCGCCCCGCCAAAGGCGTGCAGGATCGCCTGCGCCACCGGATGGGCGGGGATGCGGATCGCGACCGTATCGAGACCGGCGGTCGCGAGCTCTGCTACCGGGCAGTTCTCCGTCTTCGGCACCACCAGCGTCAGCGGCCCCGGCCAGAACGCCTCTGCAAGCTTAAGGGCGCGCGCATCGAGCCGCCCGATCCGCCGCGCGGCGGCAACGTCCGCGACATGGGCGATCAGCGGATTGAAGGCAGGACGGCCCTTGGCGGCGTAGAGATGGGCGATTGCAGCGGCATTGGCGGCATCGGCCCCGAGCCCATAGACCGTCTCGGTCGGAAACGCGACCAGCCCGCCGGCCGCGAGCGCTCGGGCCGCGGCCGCGGCCGCAGCCTCTCCGGCCGGCAAAATCAGCGTTTCGAGACCCATTTTCACAGGGATAAAATTCCTCAACTCGGCCGCTTGCGGTGCGCCAAACCCGACGCTATAAGCCGCCTTCTTGTCGGAGTGTGGCTCAGCCCGGTAGAGCACTGCGTTCGGGACGCAGGGGTCGCAGGTTCGAATCCTGCCACTCCGACCATTCTTCCAAAAGTCGACGTATTCCTAAAGGCTTGGCAGACCGGCCGCCGGCGCTTCGGGAGCGCCTTTTTGCAACGATTTTCGGGGCGGGTCCACGGTCGATTTGGCCTAGCAGGGACGTCTGTCGGGGTGGCATGGCTCACGCCGATCAACGCGCCTTTCGGTCGCGCCGGTTGCGGTCGACCCTGTACAGGCCAGAAGTTGTGCAGGTCGGCGTATTAGACCGGCCTGCAGCCTTGGCATTCCGTTTGCTCAGTCAGGACCATCGGCAGTCCCCAGCGGAGGGACTGTTTCAGGGTGAGGCAAACAATGAAAGAAGTGTCCCGTTTTGGCTCCACTGGAGAGCTTCGGCTCAGCGCGCTGATTGCGGATTTGTGGTGGCGCGTTCAGCTCATGAATTCCGACATCCTCGAAGAAGAGGCCAAGGCCGGAGCGTTTGACGTGAAGGACCCGTCCTATCCGCTGCTCGCGACAAACCTTCGCGCGCGACGTGAGAATCTCGTGTTGACGATCAATGCGCTGGAGCAACGCGCGAAATCGGTCCGCGCCGCCGCGTGAGGATCAACGCCGCGCCACAAGCACGCCGACCAAGAACGCCACCATCAGCGAGGGCAGCGGCGCCTCGCGCACCATGCCGCGGACGATGTCCTGCCAGTGCTGCTCCGGGACGAGTCTTGGAGACCTGACGTCGGCGAGCAGCGCCATGCCCAATTCCGATGCGAGGTCGGTGATCTCGCGCCTGGCAAGGCGCGAGCCGTCGCGGATGCGGAAGATGGGAGCGTCGGATCGCTCGCGCGGCGCCAGCGCCATCAGCGTCGCGATCGCGGTGCGCAACGTCATCTCGCCATAGCCTTGCAGCCTCACCGACTCTTCGGGATCGGACGTCATGCGAAATCCCTCACGGTGCGAGGCGCGCGATGCCGTCATGGTCTTGCTCCATGCTCAGCATGGAAATGGTGGTGCGCGAGGTTGGTTCCTTGGCCGGCGAGCGAATTGCGATAGGCCTGATTACTTGCGCAGCAACTCGCTCAGCGCGGCCGTCGCCTCGGCGCAGCGGATATCGTCGATTTCGCGCGACAGCCTGAGCGCGCTCGATCTCAGCTCTTCGATCTTCCAGCTCTCGGGATGCTGGCCTTCGAGCTGGCCAAGCCGCTTGTTCAGGTCATCCAGTCTCGATTGGAGCTGCCCGATGCTGGCGGCCCCATTCACTTTCCAAACGCGCTGTGCACGCATCGTAGTTCCCCTGCTAGTCTCACGACGTTGTGAGAGCGGTTCGTGGCCGTAATGGGAGTTTCTTTTGACCGGCTTCAGACCGTGGGGAACCGTTGCATATTCGCAACGATCGCAGCGGCGAGGTCGCCCGCACTCACTTGCACGTAGCTCCTCTCGTAACCCGATGGAACGCAGTGTAACCCGGGCCTCTGGTTGCGCGCACGGCGCTGAATTGCGCTTCCACTCCAGCCGGGCGACGCTGCCGCGCCTGTGTCGCGGCTCTGTCAATCCCGTCGCGCAAAAATATTCCGCTTTACCGAAATTCGGAAATGGCGCATGTGTCGCCCATCCCGGCTCATCCGAGAGGGGCGATCATGTGTCGTGATGATCGCGGAGCCGGGCTTGCGGTGGACGCGGCAGCGTCGGGCGCGATAAGTCAGGGGCAGGGCGGATTGCTCTCCGTGAGCCCTCGAGGCTTCGCGCAGACGGACGGCGCTGTCAGGTTCGTCGCGCCAGCATGTCGATGGCAAGGTGCACAACGCCGTGGAACCCTGCGGCGCAGGCGAGCCGCGCGTACGGCAAAACCGTGTGGTCCTGGCCGTCGTTGCTACGGTCAAGCTCTTGCGGATGCGGGCATTGGCGTCAACCGGCGCGGTGTCCGTGACTTCCACGAGGGCGAGGGAGGCCAGAACGAACTCGGCTCCCGGGAGAGCGCGGCATAAGCCGTCAAACCACTGCGCAGGGAAGGCCGTGTGTTGGGCTTCACCTGTATGCCGCTGTGCAGTTCTTCTGCGTGTGCCTTTCGCACAGCGGACCGTGGGTGCCAGCCGGCACCCGGCCTTCCCTGCGCCCTCTTGGCTTGAGAGGGTGGAGCGACGAAGCAAAGCTCGGGCGAAATCCGCCACGAGAATGCGAAGGCGTGTCTGCGTAAAGTGCGCGTTTGAAAATGAGTCCGTGCACCTTGCTCCGTCATTGCGAGCGCAGCGAAGCAAATCCAGAGTCTTTCCGCGGCGGGATTCTGGATTGCTTCGCTGCGCTCGCAATGACGTGTGGAGAGATCATGCCTCACTCTCCTCTCGTGCCCCGGACGCAGCGCAGCGCCCTTTAGCGATGCGCTGCAGAGCCGCGGCCCATCTCTCCGCATTTTGCCGTGTCGCTTTCTGGCCCCCGGCTCTGCGCCGCAACGCTTGGGCGTTGCAGCTTATCTGGGACGCGATCTCCGAGGTTTCTGCTCTCCATCAGCCAGCCTTTATCCACTCCCATTCACAACCAAGTGTCTTTATTCGGAAACAATCATTCCCTATTATCCCGCCATGCAAAAGGCCGCCCGCCGATCTCAGCCCGCCCGTTCTCCCGGCCGTCCCCGGGAGTTCGACATGAACACCGCGCTCGACAGGGCCGTGCGCGTGTTTCGCGAGCGCGGTTATCATGCCACCTCGATCGGCGATCTCACCGCGGCGATGCGGCTGGCTACGGGGAGCGTCTACAAGGCGTTTCGCGACAAGCATGCCGTGTTTCTCGCCGCCTTCGAACGCTACACCACGCTGCGCCAGGAGCAGACGCGCAGCGCAGCGGCGCGCGGTGTAAACGGCCGCGAGCAAATCCGCAACGTGCTCTTGTCCTATGTCGAGCATTCCCAGGGCACCGAGGGGCGGCGCGGCTGCCTGGTCGTCGGCAGTGCGGTCGAACTGTCCGCGCTCGATCCCGTGGTCGGCGCCCGCGTGAATGCGCAGCTCAAAACGAACGAGAGCTTCATCGCCGGCCTCATTCGCCAGGGGCAGGCCGATGGGTCGATTCCCCGTCACGTCGATGCCGACGACACCGCGCGGCTGATGATCTGCATCACGCAAGGCATGCGCGTCGCCGGCAAGGCACGCCTGCCGCTCGACGGGACGCGCCTCGTCGCCGTCGCTATGAAGCTGCTCGCCTGAATTTTTGTCATAATAGGGAATGGTCATTCCCTATTCCTGGAGTCTAAGCGAATGACGATGAATGCCACGATCGAGACCGCGCCCGGACCGGATGCGGTGTCGCAGCGCCTGACCTTCGTGCTTGCCGCGGCCTGTGGCATGGTCGCCGCCAACATCTATTACGCCCAGCCGCTGATCGCGCCGATCAGCGCTGCGCTCGGCCTGTCGCATGCAGCTAGCGGGCTGATCGTCACCATGACGCAGATCGGCTACGGTGTCGGGCTTCTCTTCATCGTACCGCTCGGCGACCTCGTCGAAAACCGCACGCTGATCTGCTCGGTCATTGCGCTTGGGGCGGCGGCCCTGCTCGCCGCGGCGTTCGCCACTCACGCGCTGCCGTTCCTGATCGCCGCGCTGTTCATCGGGCTCGGCTCGGTCGCGGTGCAGATCATCATTCCCTATGCCGCGCATTTGGCGCCCGAGGCCATCCGCGGCCGCGTCGTCGGCAATGTCTCGACCGGCCTGATGCTCGGCATCATGCTGGCGCGCCCGGTGTCGAGCTTCGTCACGGCGGCGCTGTCGTGGCACGCGGTGTTCTTCGGCTCGGCCGGGCTGATGATCGTGCTCGCAGCCGTGCTCTGGATGACGCTGCCGCAGCGCAATCCGGTCGCGCGCATGCATTATGGCGCGTTGCTGCTGTCGATGCCGCAGCTGGTGCGCACCACGCCGCTGCTGCGCCGCCGCGCGCTCTACCAGGCGAGCCTGTTCGGCTGCTTTACGCTGTTCTGGACGGTGGCGCCGCTCCAGCTCGCGAGCGCGTTCGGCTTCTCCCAGCGCGGCATCGCGCTGTTCGCGCTCGCCGGCGTTGCCGGCGTGTTCGCGGCCCCGATCGCAGGACGGCTCGCCGATCGCGGCCGTAGTCGCCTCGCGACGCTGGTGGCGATGCTGCTCGCAGCCGCCGGATTCCTGATCACGCAGATCGGCGCGGCCGGATCGGTGCTGAACCTCGCCTGCCTGGTGGTGGCCGCGATTGCCATCGATATCGGGGTGCAGGGCAATGTCGTGCTCGGCTTCCGTGCCATTTTCGCGCTCGGGCACGAGCACCGCAGCCGCCTCAACGGGCTCTACATGGCGACGTTCTTCGCCGCAGGTGCTGCCGGCTCCGCGCTCGGCGCCTTCGCCTTCGCACAGGGCGGCTGGACCCTGGCATCGGCCATTGGCCTTGCCCTGCCCGTCGCTGGCCTGCTCTATGCGGCGAGCGAGTAGCCGCCGGCATGGCCGCAATTATGCGGTGCGGCCCATTTACCAACCGCGCGAGGACGCAATTTCCGCCTCGCGGTCCGCTCGCCGCTGTAGTACTTTGGTCGCAAGCGGACCTGGTTAACAGGCGGCAGGGGGAGGCTGATGAGGCGTACGGGACTGTTTGGCGTACCGCGGGTACGGCCATGGTCGTGGCAGGCGTTTCTGCTGGGGCTTGTCATCGTGGCGATGTCGGCGGTGCTTCAGGGAATTTGTGTCGCGCTCGGCGCAAAACTGTATTTCGCCGCATTCCTGCCCGGCGTCTTCCTGCTCGGGCTTGTCGCGGGCGTGCCGGCGGCGGCGCTCGCCGCACTGCTGACCATTCCGCTGGTATGGTGGGCGTTCATGCCGCCCTTTTTCGAGTTCAATTCGCTGACCAGCGCGAATGCCGATTCCATCAACCTGTTCTGCCTGCTGGCCGTGCTGGTGATCGGCCTCGCCGATCTCTGCCGCGAGACGATGGCGATCGTCAGCCGCGGCGGGCTGAAGCGCCCGGGCGAGAGCACGGCAACGAACCCGCAATAGATCGACTGTGCACGCGCATGCGCGTTGCGCGCGCGCAACAGTTCGGCAACCATCCGCGAGCTTGCCGTGCGCCGCTAACTTTTCGAAAAAGATTTGGCCGCAATTTCTCCCGCGGGAATGACGAGGGAGTTTTCGGACATGAATGGCCAAATAACCGGTCACGCCATCTTGGAGAACGTGCGCCGCTACCGCGGCATCGCATCGCTCTACCGCCAGACCGCTGCATTCCGCCCGGGCCAGAGCTGGTCGTTGTTGGAGCAGGCGAGGGATTGGGAAGCGCGGGCGCTACTGGAGCTGGAAGCCTATTTCGCGGCGCGCGCAGACTACGCCGCCCCGCTCGCGGCCTGATCGTCAACCATCGGCACGGCCTCGGTCCAGCTTGCCGAAGGTGCGATCGTCGGATCGTGCACGGGACATCACGGTGCAATTACGGAGTTGCCTCGGCAAGCGCCTGTGCTAGCAACGGCTCAACGAGATTCTTCACGTCGGCCGGGGCACGCGATGACCACCTTCAACCGCATCTTCACGACGGAGCGTCTACTCCAGATCATCGTGATCCTGGCCGCGACGATCGCGATGAAGCTGATGGGCTGAACTTCGGCGACTTATCGCCCGCCGAGCTCGGGCACGTCGGGCAGATAGTTCGATCCCTCCGAACCCAGAAAATCGAACATCGCCTGCGCCGGCGGCAGCAGCACCTTGTCGCTGCGGCGGATCACGTACCATTGCCGCACGATCGGCAGGCCGGCGACATCGAGCACGATCAGCCGGCCCTCGGCGAGCTCATGCGCCACGGTGTGCGCCGAGATGAAGGCGATGCCGAGCCCGGCGATCACCGCCTGTTTGATGGTCTCGTTGCTGCTCATCTCCATGCCGATGATCGGCTCGAGATCCGACTTCTGGAACATGCCTTCCATCAGCGTCCGCGTGCCCGAGCCCCGTTCGCGGGTGAGGAAGGTCTCGTGCACGAGATCGGTCAGGTTAAGGCCCGAATCCTTCTCCAGCCAGTGCCCCTTGCGCGCCACGATGATGTGCGGATTGCGCCCGAGCTGACGGACGTCGACAGTGACGTCCGCGGGTGGCCGACCCATCACGGCGAAATCGAGGTCGTAGCCGTGCATGGCCTCGCGGATCTCCTCGCGATTGCCGATGGTGAGCTTGATCTCGATCTTGGGATAGCGCTTGGAGAACGCCGCGATCGCGTGCGGCACGAAGTACTTTGCGGTCGAGACCGCACCGAGCTGCACCGTGCCGCCGGTCCGCCCCGCCAGCAGGTCGAGCGCGCCCTGGCAGTCCATGATCGCGGCCTCGACCCGTTCGGCCAGCGCCAGCACCTCCTTGCCGGCCTCCGTCAGCAGCATGCCGTCACCGGTCCGCTGCACCAGCGGCAGGCCGGCGAGGTCCTGAAGCTGCCGAAGCTGCTGGGTCACGGCGGGCTGCGTCAGCCCGAGATGGCCGGACGCCGCCGTCACGCTGCCCTTGGCCGAAAGCGCCGCAAGCGAGCGCAGCTGCCGGATCGTCAGATGCCGGAGCTGGGTCGCCCCGTGGCCGGGGCCATTATAAGAAAATTCTTTGGAGCTCATTATGAATAGAAATTTTCCTTATTAAGCCGTCCCTGTCAATCTCATCGTGCTGGGACTGACCGCACCGACCTCCACGGGGAGGGAAATAGATGCGGCGCCAGCAATGGGATGGACGCAGATGACCGGGCAACTCAGGTTGGACGACCACCTTCAGCGGTACTCTGAGACCGCGCCGCATGCGCTCGCCGTGGCGGCCGCAGTCGACGCCATCGCGGCAGCGGCGATCCAGATCGCCGATGTCATCGCCTCCGGCGATCTCGCCGACGCCTCGGGCCTGACCACGGGCCGCAACAGCGACGGCGACCTCCAGCGCGATCTCGACGTTCAGGCCGATGCGATCCTGCGCCGCTGCCTTAGCAGGCTGCCGCTTGCTGCCCTGGCGTCGGAGGAGATGCGCGAGGCCCAGATTGTCGACCGTGACGGCCGCATCTGCGTCGCGATCGATCCGCTCGACGGCTCCTCCAACATCGACATCAACATGACCGTCGGCACGATCTTCTCGATCCTGCCGGCACCCGTTGATCTCTCACTCGCCTTCCATCAGCGCGGCTCGGCCCAGCTTGCGGCGGGCTTCGTCACCTACGGTCCACAGACCTCGCTGGTGCTGACGCTCGGCGACGGCGTCGACATCTTCACCCTCGACCGCAAGTCCGGCTGCTTCCGCCTCGCGCGCAGCGGCGTGCAGATCTCCGAGGCTTGCGACGAGTTCGCGATCAACGCGTCCAATCGCCGGCACTGGGATCCGCCAGTGCGCGCTTTCATTGACGAATGCCTCGCCGGTGTCGAAGGCCCCGCCAACCACGATTTCAACATGCGCTGGATCGGCTCGCTGGTCGCGGAAGCCTATCGCATCCTCACCCGCGGCGGTGTGTTCCTCTATCCCTCGGACGCCCGCCCCGGCTATGGCGACGGCCGCCTGCGCCTGACCTACGAAGCGCATCCGATGGCCATGATCATCGAGCAGGCCGGCGGCTCGGCCTCGACCGGGCGCGAGCGCATCCTCGAGCTGTCTGCGCAAAGCCTGCACCAGCGCGTGCCGCTGATGATGGGCTCGAGCAACGAGGTGCGGCGGGTCGAGGAATTGCATTGCGATCCGCTGCTGGTCGCCAGCGTCTCCGCGCCGCTGTTCGCGCGGCGCGGATTCTTCCGGCTCTGAGCGAGGCGTCCCATGTCCAGGAAGCATCCCATTATCTCCATCACCGGCTCCTCCGGCGCCGGCACCACCTCGGTCAAGAAGACCTTCGAGCAGATATTCTTCCGCGAGAAGGTCAACGCCGTCTACATCGAGGGCGACGCGTTCCATCGTTACGACCGCGCCGAGATGCGCGCGCAGATGGCGAACGAGGCCGAGCGCGGCAACAAGCATTTCAGCCATTTCAGCCCCGAGACCAACCTGTTCGAGGAGCTGGAGCGCGCGTTCCGCGACTATGGCGAGACCGGCACGGCGGTGACGCGTCACTATGTCCACGATGCCGAGGAATCCGCGTTGCACGGCGCGCCTCCCGGCACCTTCACCGATTGGGAGCGGCTACCCGAGAATTCGGACCTGCTGTTCTACGAGGGCCTGCACGGCGCCGTCGTTACTGACAAGGTGAATGTCGCGCGCTATGCCGACCTCAAGATCGGCGTCGTGCCCGTGATCAATCTCGAATGGATCCAGAAGCTGCACCGCGATCGCAGCGCGCGCGGCTATTCGACCGAGGCCGTCACCGACACCATCCTGCGGCGGATGCCCGATTACATCCATTACATCTGCCCGCAATTCACCGAGACCGACATCAACTTCCAGCGCGTGCCGACGGTGGACACCTCTAATCCGTTCATCGCGCGCTGGATCCCGACGCCAGACGAATCGATGGTCGTGATCCGCTTCAAGAATCCGCGGGGCATCGACTTCCCCTACCTGCTGTCGATGTTGCCGCAAAGCTGGATGTCGCGCGCGAATTCGATCGTCTGCCCCGGCGCGAAGCTCGATCTCGCGATGCAGCTGATCCTGACGCCGCTGATCATGCAGCTGATCGAACGCAAGCGAAACCTGAAGTGAAGCAACGACGATAACGGGAGGGCCCGATGAACGTCTCGGTTCATGCCGAAGCCGACCTTACGGCAGTCACGCACAACGATCTCGCCAACGCCGTCCGCTTCCTCGCGGTCGACGCCATCGAGACCGCGCAGTCCGGCCATCCCGGCCTGCCCATGGGTATGGCCGACGTCGCGACCGTGCTGTTCTCACGCTTTCTCAAATTCGACTCGGCGCACCCGAACTGGCCCGACCGCGACCGCTTCGTGCTGTCGGCCGGGCACGGCTCGATGCTGCTCTACGCGCTGCTGCATTTGACCGGCGGTGATGTCAGCCTCGATGACATCAAGGCGTTCCGGCAATGGGGCTCGAAGACACCGGGTCACCCCGAATACGGCCACACGCCGGGGGTCGAGACCACGACTGGACCGCTCGGGCAGGGGATCGCGACGGCTGTCGGCATGGCGCTCGCCGAGCGCATGGCCAATGCGCGGCATGGCGATGGCCTCGTCGATCACTTCACCTATGTGATCGCCGGCGACGGCTGCCTGATGGAGGGTATCAGCCAGGAGGCGATTTCGCTGGCCGGCCATCTCCAGCTCGGCCGCCTGATCGTGCTGTTTGACGACAACGGAATCTCCATCGACGGGCCGACCTCGCTGGCAATCTCCGACGACCAGCTTGCGCGCTTCGCCGCCTCCGGCTGGTCGGTGCGCCGCGTTGACGGCCACGATCCCGAGGCCGTTGCGCAGGCGATTGCGCAAGAGCGTGAGACGACAAAACCATCGCTGATCGCCTGCCGCACCATCATCGGCTATGGCGCGCCGGACCGCCAGGGCACTGAGAAGGCGCATGGTGCGCCGCTCGGAGCCGAGCAGACGGCCGCTGCGCGCCGGATGCTGGGCTGGGATTATCAGCCCTTCGTGGTGCCACTTCCGATCCTGAAGGCGTGGCGGATGATCGGACAGCGCGGGCAGGTGGATCGTCTCGCCTGGCTCGATCGTTATGAACGTGCGACGCCAGAGCAGCGCGACCTGTTCATCGAGGGCAAGGCCGTCGCCTTGCCGGGCGCCTATGCGCTGGCGGCGGCGAAGTTGCGCGAGCGCTTCGCCAGCGAGCGCCCGAAGATCGCGACGCGACAGGCCTCGCAACAGGTGCTCGACGGTGTCGCCGGGACGATTCCCGGTTTCGTCGGCGGCTCGGCCGACCTGACGCATTCGAACCTGACGCACGCCAAGGTGCAGGCTCCCGTCACGCGTGGGACGTTCGCCGGCGATTACATCCATTACGGCATTCGCGAGCACGGCATGGCCGCCGCGATGAATGGCCTCGCGCTGCATGGCGGCTTCATCCCCTATGGCGGTACCTTCCTCGCCTTCTCCGACTACAGCCGGCCGGCGATTCGTCTTGCGGCCATGATGCGGCTGCGCGTCATCCATGTGATGACCCACGACTCCATCGGCCTCGGCGAGGACGGCCCGACGCACCAGCCGGTCGAGCATCTCGCCGCGCTGCGGGTGATTCCGAACCTTCTGGTGTTCCGTCCCGCCGACGCGGTGGAGACGCTGGAGGCCTGGGACTGCGCACTCAATTCCGAGAGCCGTCCGTCCGTGTTGTGCCTGTCGCGTCAGGCCTTGCCGACCTTCCGCAGCGATGCTCGCGGCAGAAACCGCGTCGCGCGCGGCGCCTATCTCGTCGTCTCGCCTGACGGCGGCCGCGATGTGACGTTGATCGCAACCGGCTCGGAAGTGTCGATCGCGCTGGAGGCGGCGCGCCTGCTCGCGACCGAGCACATCCGTGCCGCCGTCGTGTCCGCACCCTGCTTCGCGCTGTTCGAGCAACAACCGGACGATTACCGAGCCACCGTGCTCGGCACTGCGCCGCGCGTCGGGATCGAGGCGGCCGTAGCGGGCGACTGGCCGCGCTGGATCGGCACCGAGGGCGAGTTCGTCGGCATGCGCGGCTTCGGCGCCTCGGCGCCGGCGCCCGTACTGTACAGCGAGTTCGGCATCACACCGCAAAGCATTGCGGAAGCCGCCCGACGGGCGATCGCTCGCAAGCGACAATAAGGAGGATTAATCGTGGCTCGTATCACCCTTCGACAACTGCTCGATCACGCCGCCAGCCACGGCTACGCGGTGCCGGCGTTCAACATCAACAACATGGAGCAGGGCATCGCGATCATGCAGGCGGCGGCAGAGGTCGACGCACCGGTCATCATCCAGGCCTCGCGCGGTGCGCGCAGCTATGCCGGCGATTTCATGCTCTCGCACATGATCGACGCGCTGGAGCGGACCTATCCGGACATCCCGCTCTGCATGCACCAGGACCACGGCAATGACGAAGCGACCTGCGCCTCCGCGATCGCCCACGGCTTCACTTCGGTGATGATGGACGGCTCGCTGAAAGCCGACGCAAAGACTGCGGCCGAGTACGAATACAACGTCGCGATCACCCGCCGCGTCGTCGATCTCGCCCACTGGGTCGGCGCCTCCGTCGAAGGTGAGCTCGGCGTGCTCGGCTCGCTCGAGCATGGCGGCGGCGAGCAGGAGGACGGCCACGGCGTCGAGGGCAAGGTCGGCCACGACCAGTTGCTGACCGATCCGGACCAAGCCGTCGACTTTGTCCGCGCGACGAAGGTCGATGCCCTGGCGATCGCGATGGGCACCTCGCACGGCGCCTACAAGTTCAGCCGCAAGCCAGATGGTGACATCCTGGCGATGCGGGTAGTCGAGGAGATCCATCGCCGGTTGCCGAACACGCATCTCGTCATGCACGGCTCATCGTCGGTGCCGCAGCCGCTGCAGGACATGTTCAATCAGTTCGGCGGCGAGATGCCGCAGACCTGGGGCGTGCCGGTCGAGGAGATCGTACGCGGCATCGGAAGCGGCGTGCGCAAGGTCAATATCGATACCGACTGCCGTCTCGCAATGACCGCGGTGTTCCGCAAGGTCGCCGCGCAGGCGCGCTCCGAATTCGACCCACGAAAGTTTCTCAAGCCGGCGATGGATGCGATGCGCGAGCTTTGCCGCGAGCGCTTCGAGCAGTTCGGCACGGCTGGCCACGCGAGCAAGATCAAGGTGGTTCCGATGAGCGAGATGGCGCGGCGCTATCGCGCCGGCGAACTTGATCCGCGCATCGACGCCCGCGAACCGGTCGCAGCCTAGTCGTTCAGAGAGAGAAGAGCAGGAGAGAGTCATGAATGCACACGCAGGAACCGTCCGCGGCAAGGAAAGATATCGCTCGGGCGTGATGGAATATAAGCGCATGGGCTATTGGGAGCCCGACTACACGCCAAAGGACACCGACGTCATCGCGCTGTTTCGCGTGACGCCGCAGGAGGGCGTCGACCCGATCGAGGCGTCGGCTGCGGTCGCCGGTGAATCCTCGACCGCGACCTGGACCGTGGTGTGGACCGATCGGTTGACAGCCGCGGAGAAATATCGCGCGAAATGCTATCGCGTCGATCCGGTCCCGGGCTCGCCCGGCTCCTACTTCGCCTACATCGCCTATGACCTCGATCTGTTCGAGCCGGGCTCGATCGCCAACCTCTCGGCCTCGATCATCGGCAACGTGTTCGGCTTCAAGCCGCTGAAGGCGCTGCGGCTGGAGGACATGCGCTTCCCGGTCGCTTATGTGAAGACGTTCCAGGGACCGGCGACCGGCATCGTGGTCGAGCGCGAGCGGCTCGACAAGTTCGGCCGGCCGCTGCTGGGCGCGACCGTGAAGCCGAAGCTCGGGCTTTCGGGCCGCAATTACGGCCGCGTGGTCTACGAGGCGCTGAAGGGCGGGCTCGACTTCACCAAGGACGACGAGAACATCAACTCGCAGCCTTTCATGCACTGGCGCGACCGTTTCCTCTACTGCATGGAGGCGGTGAACCGTGCGCAGGCGGCCTCCGGCGAGGTCAAGGGCACCTACCTGAACGTCACCGCAGGCACGATGGAGGACATGTACGAGCGCGCCGAGTTCGCCAAAGAGCTCGGGTCGTGCATCGTCATGATCGACCTCGTGATCGGCTACACCGCGATTCAGTCGATGGCCAAGTGGGCGCGGCGCAACGACATGATCCTGCATCTGCATCGCGCCGGCCACTCGACCTATACGCGGCAGAAGAGCCACGGCGTGTCGTTCCGCGTCATCGCCAAATGGATGCGGCTTGCCGGCGTCGACCACATTCATGCCGGTACGGTGGTTGGCAAGCTCGAAGGCGACCCCCACACAACGCGCGGCTACTACGACGTCTGCCGCGAGGACTTCAATCCAACCAAGCTCGAGCACGGGCTGTTCTTCGACCAATCCTGGGCGAGCCTGAACAAGATGATGCCGGTGGCCTCCGGCGGCATCCATGCCGGGCAGATGCACCAGTTGCTCGACCTCTTGGGCGAGGACGTCGTGCTGCAATTCGGCGGCGGCACCATCGGCCATCCCATGGGCATTGCAGCCGGCGCGACCGCCAATCGCGTGGCGCTGGAAGCGATGATCCTCGCCCGCAACGAGGGCCGCGACTATATCCACGAAGGGCCGGAGATCCTCGCCAAGGCGGCCGAGACCTGCACGCCACTGAAGGCCGCGCTCGAAGTCTGGAAGGACGTCACCTTCAACTATCAATCCACCGACACGCCGGACTTCGTGCCGACGGCGCTGGAAACCGTTTGAGGAGATTCACATGAAACTGACCCAGGGCTGCTTCTCATACCTGCCCGATCTGACCGACGACCAGATCTACAGCCAGGTGCAGTACTGCCTCGCCAATGGCTGGGCGGTGAACATCGAGTTCACCGACGATCCGCATCCCCGCAACACCTATTGGGAGATGTGGGGCCTGCCGATGTTCGATCTCCAGGACGCCGCGGGCGTGATGATGGAGCTCGCCGAGTGCCGCAGGGTGTACGGCGACCGCTACATCCGCATCAGCGGTTTCGATTCCAGCCATGGCTGGGAATCGGTACGCATCTCCTTCCTCGTCAACCGGCCACCGCAGGAGGCGGAGTTCGAGCTGGTGCGGCACGAGGTCGGCGGCCGCGCGATCCGCTACACCACGGTACGAAAGCCGGCCGCTCAGGCGTCCGTGTAAGCAATTCCTCTCCGCGCGGAGCACTCCCTGCTCCGTTTCCTTGGCGGACCACTGCTTCGCCGCTTCCTTGCGGCGAAGCTCTTTTCTTCGAGGTGCCGATGCTGGATATTCCCCACGCAACAACCGGACAGAGCGAGACCAACTTCGATCTCCGGAAGGAAGCTGAAGCGGCCGGGATCACCGACACGCTGCAACAGCTCGAGCAGGAGCTGGTCGGATTGAAGCCTGTGAAGAACCGCGTGCGCCAGATCGCCTCGCTGCTGTTGATCGAACGTATCAGGCAGCGGGCGGGATTGGCCTCCGCGCCGCCGACGCTGCACATGTCGTTTACAGGCAATCCCGGCACCGGCAAGACCACGGTAGCGCTGCGCATGGCCAAGATCCTGCATGGCCTCGGCTTCGTGCGGCGCGGGCAGGTGATCTCGGTCACGCGCGACGATCTCGTCGGCCAGTATATCGGCCACACCGCTCCGAAGACCAAGGAAATATTGAAGAAGGCGATGGGCGGCGTGCTGTTCATCGACGAGGCCTATTATCTGCACCGGCCCGACAACGAGCGCGACTACGGCCAGGAGGCGATCGAGATCCTGCTCCAGGTGATGGAGAACCAGCGCGAAGACCTGGTCGTGATCCTCGCCGGCTATGGCGAGCGGATGACGAGCTTCTTCGCCTCCAATCCCGGCTTCCGCTCGCGCATCGCGCACCATATCGAATTTCCAGACTATGCTGAAGCCGAGCTGCTCGTCATCGCCGAGCTGATGCTGAAGGAACGCGGTTATCGCTTCTCGGCGGCCGCGCGCGAGGCGTTCGAAAAATACATCGCGCTGCGCCGGACCCAGCCGTTCTTCTCCAACGCGCGGTCGATCCGCAACGCCGTTGACCGTATCCGCCTGCGGCAGGCCGATCGTCTGGTGTCCGATCTCGACCGCATGCTCGACATCGCCGACCTCGAAACCATCGATCCCATCGACGTCCTGGCGAGCCGCGTCTTCAGCGGCGGCGCCGACGCGCGGAGTGCAAGGTCATGACGAGAGAGGTGATCATTGCTCCTTCAATTCTGGCGGCGGATTTCGCGCGTCTCGGCGAGGAGATCGCGGCGATCGATGCGGCCGGGGCCGACTGGATCCATTGCGACGTTATGGACGGACACTTCGTGCCCAACATCAGCTTTGGCCCCGACGTCATCAAGGCGATCCGGCCGCTGACGAAGAAGGTCTTCGACGTGCATCTCATGATCGCGCCTGTTGATCCTTATCTCGAGGCGTTCGCGAAGGCCGGTGCGGACGTCATTACGGTGCACGCAGAAGCCGGCCCGCATCTGGATCGTTCGCTTCAGGCGATCCGCGCGCTCGGCAGGAAAGCCGGCGTGAGTCTGTGTCCGGCGACGGCGGAGAGTGTCATCGAATATGTGCTCGATCATCTCGACCTCGTGCTGGTGATGACGGTCAATCCCGGCTTCGGCGGCCAGTCCTTCCTCGACTCCCAGTTGGCGAAGATCGCACGGATCAAGACCATGATTGGCAACCGGCCGATCCGGCTCGAGGTCGACGGCGGTATCACGCGCGACAATGCTGCTGCCGTGGCTGCCGCGGGCGCCGATACGCTCGTGGCGGGTTCCGCGGTGTTTCGCGGCAAAGGCGCCGCGGAATACGCGGCCAATATTGCGGCCATTCGCGCCGCCGCCGACGCCAGCTTGCTTCCAAAGCCGCAAGACAGGTCTGCGCAGCGGATGCGCGTAAGCGATGGAGGCCCTGTCCGGTAGACTACGTCATCGATCGCCGCCTCTACGCCTGCCTTGGCGGGCGGCGAGAATTCAGCGTGCGAATCCGCGCCGACTGGAACTTTGGCTCCCATCCGCATTTGCTAGAACTAACCGAGGCTGGCGCGCGGCGGGCGCAGCAAAACTTTTGCATGACCGCCATCGGCCTGACGCAAATCGGGGCAATAAGCCCTGGGAATGCGAGGGAGGGTCTCATGGAGAACGTACGTCGCTACCGGGCGCTCGCGTCCCTCTGTCGTCAGCAGGCAGCCTATAGGCCGCTCCAGAACTGGGAGCTTCTCGGCCAAGCCGAACATTTCGAATATCTCGCGGAAGTCGAGCTCAAGGCGCATTTCGACGCGTGCAATGCACAAGGCGGCGAGGACGCCCCGGAAGCCGTGGCCTGGAAGTCACCTGCCGCGGCGTGACGGTGGCGGGCCGGCTCGGCTCAATGTCGGCGCGGGCGACCGACAGGCCGACCGTGCGGATCGAGAGCCCGGCCGACATGTCTTGCCAGATCGGGCGCTGAAGCTTCGCGCAGACCGCATCGTCTTCGTTGATCGTCTCGCCGCGCTGGCCGGTCCCCAAATCTTTGCCAAGATTTAATCGCGTGGACGGGACGCCGTAAGGTGGCAACGACCATGTTGGGCGCAAGGCGACAGCTGCTCAACATGGACATCTCGACATGAACGATCGCGTCAATTCCGACATCACCACCTCCCGCAAGATCCTGAGAACGCGCAGGCTCGCGCTGCTCGGCACCGTGGCCGCGCTTGGCGCGGCCGTGCTGGCGGCTGCTCCCGGCGCTTTGCCGTTCGGGATAACCTCCTTCGCCGCGCCGGCGCAGGCCGCCGAAACGGCTGCGACCCCGCCGGGCTTCGGCGATCTCGTGGCCAAGGTCAAACCCGCCGTCATCTCGGTGCGGGTCAGAATTGACCAGAGCAACGACAAGGGCGCGATGCTGCAACAGAACCGGATGGATTCGGACGAAGACTCGCCGCTCGACCAGTTCTCGCGGCAGTTCGGTTTCCGCTTTCCGGGTGGCATGAACGGCATGCCGCGTCAGCGCCGCCAAATGATCACGGGCGAAGGCTCCGGCTTCTTCATCTCCGCCGACGGTTATGCCGTAACTAACAACCATGTCGTCGATCACGCCGAGTCCGTGCAGGTGACCATGGACGACGGCACGACCTATACCGCGAAGGTCGTCGGCACAGATCCGAAGACCGATCTCGCGCTGATCAAGGTCGAGGGCAAGAAAGATTTTCCGTTCGTCAAATTCTCCGACCAGAAGCCGCGCATCGGCGATTGGGTCGTTGCGGTCGGCAATCCATTCGGCCTCGGCGGCACCGTCACCGCGGGTATCGTCTCGGCCAGCGGCCGCGACATCGGCAATGGTCCCTATGACGACTTCATCCAGATCGACGCGCCGATCAACAAGGGCAATTCGGGTGGTCCGGCTTTCGATATGAGCGGCAACGTGATCGGCGTGAACACCGCGATCTTCTCGCCCTCAGGCGGCTCGGTCGGTATCGGCTTCGATATTCCGGCCACGACCGCAAAGCTCGTGGTGGCGCAATTGAAGGACAAGGGCGCAGTCACCCGCGGCTGGCTCGGCGTGCAGGTGCAGCCGGTGACGCCGGATATTGCCGACAGCCTTGGCCTCAAGGAGGCGCGCGGGGCGATCGTCGACAATCCGCAACCCGCCAGCCCGGCGGCGAAGGCCGGCATTGAGGCGGGCGACGTTATCACCGCGGTCAACGGCACGGCGGTCAAGGATTCCCGCGATCTCGCCCGCACCATCGCCACCCTGGCGCCCGGCAGCTCAGTCAAGCTCGACGTCTTCCACAAGGGCGAAAGCAAGACTGTGACGCTGGCGCTCGGCGAGCTGCCGAACGAACGGCAGGCGCAGGGCAAGGCCTATGACGGCAAGGTGCCGCCGGGCGCCGGCACGCCGCGCCTTGGGCTTGGTCTGGCTCCCGCCGGCGATGTGCAGGGCGCCGGCCGGGAGGGTGTCGTCGTCACGGAGGTTGATCCGGAAGGACCGGCGGCGCAGCGCGGCATCCAGACCGGAGACGTCATCCTCAATGTCGGTGGCAAGGCTGTCAGCAATGTCGCCGAAGTCCGTTCGGAGCTGGCGCAGGCCAAATCGTCCGGCAAGCGCAGCGTGCTGTTGCAGGTCAGAAGCGCGGATGCCACCCGATTCGTCGCGGTGCCACTGGCGTAAGGCGAGCTTGGATCGCTTCAATCCAAAAAGGCGGCCTTCCGGCCGCCTTTCGCATTCGTATCCAAGACCCCCCACGGGCCACCGATAACATTCTCGTTAACGGCAGGGTGGGTGACCCGGTTCGTCCGAAAAAGCCGTGTTCGGCCATCAGACTTTCTGGCCGCGCATCTGCTCGGCGGCAATGAAGCCGTGAATCGGGTTTGCGAGCGTGGAACTTCGAACCCCCCGACCGCTTTGTGGAACTGGCCGGTGGTTCGCATTTGATCGGTGCCGACATGGATCGATTGAAGCTCTCGCTGATAAGTACGCTGCTCGTCGCGTGGTTCATCCTGCCGGCAGGAAACGCGCTCGGGCGCGACGATGGCCGCTATGCGAACTCGCCCCTGAAGCCATGGTTCGACAGCCTGCGCAGCCACCTCGGTCCGTGCTGCTCGGATGCGGACGGCTTTGCCGTCTCCGATCCCGATTGGGAATCGCACAACGGGCATTACCGTGTTCGGCTGGACGGGCAATGGGTCGAGGTGCCGGATGAAGCCGTCATCACCGAGCCGAACCGCGCCGGCCGCACCATGGTGTGGCCGGTGAAGACTGCGTTCGGGATTTCGATCCGCTGCTTCATGCCGGGCAGCATGATCTGACCGAGGTCAGCGCGACCGCTTGGTGGATTTGCGCTTTGACGATGCCCGGGAAGATTTCTTGGAAGATTTCTTGGAAGATTTCTTGGCAGATTTCTTGGACGTCTTCTTCTTGGACGTCTTCCGCTTGGAGGCCTTCTTCGGGACTTTCTTGCCCTTCTTGCGTGCCTTCGACAGTCCGATCGCAATCGCTTGCTTGCGGCTCTTCACGCGTCCGCCGCGACCGCCACGTCCGCTCTTCGCGGTACCTTTCTTGTAACGCCGCATCTCGCTTTCGACATCGCTGCCGGAGCTGCGCGAGTAGCGGCGCTTCTTTGCCTTACGTGCCATGCCTTTTCTCCCTTGGCCGAGGAAGAACCGTCGGACACCGGCATGGTTCCGAACAGCACGCCTGCAATGTTCCCGGCGGTGAAGCCAGCCTTAGAACGAATTCGCCAGTTCGATCTCCGCCTCCAGCACCTGGATGCGCCGCGCAGCCTCGGCGAAGGAGAGATCCCGCGCATATTGTGTCGGCTGATACGCTTCTTCGCTCAGCCGCTTCAATCTCAGTCCCTGCGCCCGTGTCATCTGCTCACTAAGAAAAACCCTGGCGTCGTATTTGGCCTGAACCTGCATGTAGCTCCTCCGGTTTGAAAACATGATTTGACTATATGTTCTTATTTTGTTCTAACAAGCCATGGACAACAGAATTAACGAAATTCGGCGTAAAATCAGCGCCTTGAGGTTGGAAATGGCCGAGGTCGAGGCGTCTGTGCGCGATCTCGTCAACGGCGATTGCGACTGCACCGAACGAACTCTGGCGCAGATCGATCTGCGCCGGAAAATCAACCTGCTGATCGATGAATGGAAGGCGGCTGGGGGCGGTGACGTCCTGCCTGACGTCCGCGGCCAGATGCGTCTTCGCTCCGTGAAGAATGTCGACAAGGCGGCGCGCGTGTTGGCCGGTCACTAAGCGTGCGCGCAAGCGACATGCTGCCGATTGTCGATGCCCTCGGACACCTAACGGGCCGCGCTGTGCGGGCCGTGCCGGACGAAATCTGCGGCAACGTTCCTTCGTCCGACGTGATGACGCGCCGGCGCGTGACCGCGATGTTGCGCGAGGCTTTATGCGGCGATCGCTATGCCTGGAAGAGGTGAAGCGGGCCGGCGGCGATACGCTGGTCAGCGCGCCGACCTGTGGCGCTAAAGTAGTAGCGGTTTTCCGAGAAGATGATGCTCAAACAACAATCTGAAGCGCAATGACGGTTCATCCAATCTCATTGCGCTTTATGGCGCGAGGGACTGGATGAATCGTCATCGTGCTTTGGTGAAGGCCCCGCGCTGAACGCGGGACTCTCACGTTACCGCGCAGAGCTCACTTGGTGTTGCTCATGCCACCCTTGTTCGTCATCGTGCCGCCCTGGTCGGAGCCGGGGCCAGAGCCGCCTTGACCGGAGGGATCGGCACCCTTGGAGGACTTGGTGTTCGCGCCCGTGGTCTGCGACGATGACATTGAGGATCCATGTTTGGCCTTGTGCGACTTCGCCTGCGCGGCGAACGGCGCGGCAGCGAGGCCGGTTGCCAACATTGCGGCGAAGGCGAGCTTGACTGTTTTCATATGGAGGAACTCCCTGAGTTAAATTGACGCAGGCGGCCAACTGCCGTTCCTCGCAGGAGTTCCCGACAAAGCTTCCCCTAGGGTCACGCGCGCTTCAAGATTGCTTGTTCTCTTCCAGGATGAACACGATGCCCGTGAGCGTCGCGCCGATCGCGAAGGTCGTCCCCAGTGTGAGAGCGAACCCAAGAGCGGCTTGGCTTCCGCCATGACTCAGCAGATTGGCGACGGCTGGATTGGACAGAATGAGTGTGAGGCTGAAGGCGAGGCCGAGGGCTGCACCCATCATCGCATGTGTCATCAGCTTGATGAGGCCGGTGGGAGAGACCAGGCCCGACGACTTCTTCGCGCGCATGGAACTATGTCCCGATTTGGCCCGCAAACGCGCGCAATAGTCATTGGTTCCATCTGGATGAAGGAATTTTCATCGCCAGCTTCATCCGACGTTCATGCCCGGCTTGCGAACATGAGCGCCATCAACACGGGACATTGGATATGGGCAAGGTAGTCTTTCTGTACCGCTCGCTGGCCTATCGCAACGCGGCCGCAGACATCTTGCGCAAGGCGCGCAAGCTCCCGCGCGGCGCGGAGCGAAGCGCGGCCCGGCGCTACGCGAAGGCGTTGCGTGATCTCGCTCGAACGGAAGCTTGGCTCGAAGGACGCATCGCGCGCGACCCAAGGACGGAGCAGCGCATGACGAACACGGCGTCCGGCTAAAGCTCTCCGTTCCGATTGAGGGAAGCTCTCGATTCTTGGCTTGACGCGTTTTCTTGACGCGAACCGGTCACCACTTCGCTGGAAAACGCTCTAACCGGATGCGCGCTGCAACTCGGCCGCCGCGGCGGCATCAAATTTGCTCGGTGCCGTCGCCGCCGGCTTGCGTGTCAAGGGTACCTCGAGGCGGCACAACAGTCCCTCAGCGCGCCAATCGAATTTCGCCTGTCCGCCGAGCTGGGACTCGACGCTCGCGAGCAGGCTCCGCGTTCCGAAGCCTCGGGATTTCGGCGTCCTGACGAGCGGGCCGCCAGTTTCCTCCCAGGTCAGCGTGAGGAGCTCGTCATCGACCTGCCACCCGATCATGAGCCGCCCGGATCGCGTCGAAAGCGCGCCATATTTTGCCGAGTTGGTGAAAAGCTCGTGCAGAGCGAGCGCGAGTGTCTGGGCAGTCGTCGGCAGCAATTGAACCTCGGGGCCCGCCAACCTGATCTGGCCACTCGGCGAGTAGGGTGCCAGCTCCTCGTCGATCAGCTTGGAGAGCTCGGCTCCCTGCCAGCTCGACAGCGACAGGATGGTGTGCACGCGCGCGAGCGCATTGATGCGTCCCTCGACGGCATTGACATAGGCCTTGACCTCGTCGGCACGGGTGAGGCGCACGATCGATTGCGCCAATGCCAGCGCGTTCTTGGCGCGATGATCGACTTCCCGCGCGAGAAGGTTCTGCTGCTCTTCGGCGCGCTTGCGTTCGGTAATGTCCACCGTAACGCCGCTCACCCGCACCACGCGGCTGCTATGGTCGACCGTTGCGGCCGCTGTGCCGACGCACCAGCGTACCTCACCATCGGGCCGCACAATGCGGAACTCCGTTTCATAGGAGCGCGTGCCGCTGTTGAACTCGGCGATCGCCTTGCGCAACTGATCGACGTCATCGGGATGCAACAGCGCCTGAACGTTGGCCGGGTTGACCTCGAAGCTCTCCGGGCTAACCCCAAAGATGCGATATTGTCCCTCGTCCCACATCCAGTCGCCGGTGATCCAGTCCCAATCCCAAGACCCCATCTTGCCGGCGGCGATTGCCATGCTGCGCCGCTGCTCGCTCTCGCGAAGCTTGGCGGTGGAATTCTCCAGCTCGGCGGTGCGTGCGCGGACGCGGTCCTCGAGCTCCTGATTCAGTCGTTCGAGCTCGCGGGTCTTACGATAGAGTTCGGCGAACACCTTGATCTTGGCGCGCAGCACCTCCGGCACGACAGGCACCGGAACGTAGTCGACGGCGCCCATCTCGTAGCCCCGCAACCGGTCGATGTCGCTCACCTGAATGGCAGAGATGAAGATCATTGCGGTCTTCTGGAAGCGCGGATGCTCGCGGATCATCGCGGCGAGCTCGAAGCCGTCGAGTTCGGGCATGCAGACGTCGACCAGGATGACCGCGATCTCGGTCTTGAGCAGAACCTCCAGCGCCTCGCGGCCGGACGAGGCGATCACGAGATTCTCGCCGAGATCTTTCAGGATCACCTCATAGGCGAGCAGCTTGGCCGGCTGGTCGTCGACGAGCAGGATGTTGACCTTTTCGTGGTCCATTCGCGGATCCAACTCAGCGGTGCAGCCACATGCGGATCGCAAGCAGCAATTGATCGGTGTTGACGGGTTTGGCGAGATAGTCGGACGCGCCGGCCTCCAGGCATTTCTCCCGATCACCCTTCATCGCCTTGGCGGTCAGCGCGATGATCGGCAATCGCGCGAAGGCCGGGTTCTCGCGGATCACACCCATGGTCTGATAGCCATCCATCTGCGGCATCATGATGTCCATCAGCACGATGGCGATTTCCGGATTGGATTCGACCAGCGCGACCGCCTCGCTGCCGGTCGTGGCCGTCAACACCTTCATGCCGCGCCGTTCCAACACGCTCGACAGCGCGAAGATGTTACGGGCGTCGTCGTCGACGAGCAGGGCCGTCTTGCCGATCAGGTCCTCGTCGGAACTGTTCAGCTTCTCCAGCATGCGCTGCTTCTCGACCGGCAGTTCCGTGATGACACGGTGCAGGAACAGTGCGGTCTCGTCGAGCAGGCGCTCCGGCGATTCCACGCCCTTGACCACGATGCTGCGCGCCATGGTGTGGAGTTCTGCATCCTCCTCCGCCGAGAGCTCGCGGCCGGTGAACACCACGACCGGGATGTTCGACAGCGCCTCGTCATTGCGGATCTCGTCGAGCACCTCGAAGCCGCTCATGTCGGGCAGCCGCAGGTCGAGCACCACGCAATCGCAAGGCTGCTCGCGCAGCGTCGAGAGAGCGCCGGCGCCGGTGTCGGTAACCACGATCTCGATGTCGTCGTGGTGCAGCAGCTCGCGGATCGAGAGTTGTTCGGCCTCGTTGTCCTCGACTATCAGGAGTCGTTTGCGCCGCGGCCGCGCATATTCCTTGATCTGCGTCAGCGCGGCGGAGACGCCTTCCGTCGTCGTCGGCTTGTTGACGAAGGAGAAGGCCCCCCGCGCCAGCGCGTGCTGGCGGTCCTCGTCGAGCGTGATGATCTGGACGGGAATGTGGCGGGTGAGCGGATTGTGCTTGAGCTGGCTCAGCACCGTCCAGCCCAGCATGTCGGGCAGGAACACGTCCAGGGAGACCGCCGTCGGCTGGTACTGTTTGGCGAGCTCCAGCGCTTCGGCGCCGCGGGCCGCAACCAGGACCTTGAAGCCCTTGTCGCGGGCGAGATCGACCAGCACGCGCGCATAGTGCGGATCGTCCTCCACAATCAGGAGGATGGTGTCGCCCGGCTCGATGTTGAGTCGGTCGTCGGGAAGCTGCTCGATGACGCGCTGCTGGTCAGGTGCGGCCGGCTGTAGCGCTGGCGGCTGGGCGTGTTGCTGTGGCGCGGGCGCAGCACGCGGTGCGAGCGTCGGGCCGGAATATTTCAGCGGCAGATAAATCGTGAAGGACGAGCCCTTGCCCGGCGAGCTGCGCAGGTGGATTTCGCCGCCGAGCAGGCTTGCAAGCTCGCGGCTGATCGCAAGCCCGAGGCCCGTACCGCCATATTTGCGGCTGGTGCCGGCGTCAGCTTGTTGGAACGCTTCGAAGATCAGCTTCTGCTTCTCCAGGGGAATGCCGATCCCGGTATCGGACACCTCGAAGGCGATCACGGCTGGTGCCGAGTTCAGTACCGGATGATCCGTCCCCCAGCCGCCGACCGCGCTGGCGACCTTCAGGCGCACCTCGCCTTCGGCGGTGAACTTGAAGGCATTGGACAGCAGGTTCTTCAGCACCTGTTGCAGGCGCTTGGAATCGGTGACGATGCTGCGGGGCAGGTTCGGATCGATGTCGATCTTGAACGACAGATTGCGGTTTTCCGCCTCGTGCCGGAACGGCCGGCCCACGGTCTCGAGCAGATTCGCGGTCAGGATTTCCTCAGCGTCGACCGTCACCGTGCCGGACTCGATCTTGGACAGATCGAGAATGTCGCTGATGAGATTGAGCAGGTCGGTGCCGGCGCCGTGGATGGTGCGGGCGAATTCGACCTGCTTGGCCGAGAGGTTGCCGTCCGGATTGTCGGTGAGCTGCTGTCCGAGGATCAGGATCGAGTTCAGCGGCGTGCGCAGCTCGTGGCTCATATTGGCGAGGAATTCGGACTTGTACTTCGAAGTCAGTGCGAGCTCGGTCGCCTTTTCCTCCAGCGCGCGGCGGGCCTGCTCGATCTCCTGGTTCTTGCGCTCGACCTCGACGTTGCGCTCGGCGAGCTGCTGCGCCTTCTGTTCGAGCTGGTCGTTGGTCTGCTGCAATTCGCGCTGCTGCGTCTGCAGCTCGCCGGCGAGCTGCTGCGACTGCTTGAGCAGGCCTTCGGTCTGCATCGTCGCCTCGATCGAGTTGAGCACGATGCCGATGGAGTCGGTGAGCTGCTCCAGGAACGTCATCTGCGATGTCGTGAACGATGTCAGCGAAGCAAGTTCGATCACGGCCTTGACCTGGCTCTCGAACAGCACCGGCAGCACCACCAGGTTCTTCGGCGCGACACGAAGCAGCGCCGAGTTGATCGGCACCACGTCGGGCGGAATGTCGGCGATCACGCGCGGCCGCTTGTCGAGGGCGCACTGGCCGATCAGGCCTTCGCCGAACTGAAGCACGCGCTGATAGGGATAGACGCCGTCGCTGGCGTAAGAAGCGAGCAGCAGGAGCTGCGGATCGTTCTCGTTCTCGACCTGGTAGATCACGCCGGTATGGGCGTTCACCAGTGGCGACAATTCGGTGAGCAGCAGCCGGCCGACGGTGGTGAGGTCACGCTGGCCCTGGAGCATGTTGGTGAATTTCGCGAGGTTGGTCTTCAGCCAGTCCTGCTCGGTGTTCACGTCCGTCGTCAGACGGAGATTCGTGATCATCGTGTTGATGTTGTCTTTCAGCTCAGCGACTTCGCCGCGGGCGTCGACCTGGATCGAGCGCGTCAGGTCGCCTTTGGTCACGGCAGTCGCGACTTCCGCGATCGCGCGCACCTGTGAGGTCAGGTTGGCCGCGAGCAGGTTGACGTTGCCGGTCAGGTCCTTCCAAGTGCCGGCGGCGCCGGGCACGTTGGCCTGGCCGCCGAGGCGCCCCTCGACGCCGACCTCGCGCGCCACCGACGTCACCTGATCGGCGAAGGTTGCGAGCGTCTCGGTCATGTTGTTGATGGTGTCGGCGAGCGCCGCGACCTCGCCCTTCGATTTCACGGTGAGGTTCTGCTTCAGATCGCCGTTCGCGACGGCCGTGACGACCTTGACGATGCCGCGGACCTGCTCGGTCAGGTTTGCCGCCATGAAGTTTACGGTGTCGGTGAGATCCTTCCAGGTGCCGGCGACGCCGGGCACCTGCGCCTGGCCGCCGAGCTTGCCTTCGGTGCCGACCTCGCGCGCCACGCGCGTGACTTCGCCGGCGAAGGCGTTGAGCTGGTCCACCATGGTGTTGATGGTGTTCTTCAGCTCGAGGATTTCGCCCTTCACGTCGACCGTGATCTTGCGCGAGAGGTCGCCGCGCGCGACCGCCGTGGTGACTTCGGCGATGTTGCGGACTTGCGTGGTGAGGTTCGCGGCGAGCAGGTTGACGTTGTCGGTGAGGTCCTTCCAGGTGCCCCCGACGCCGGGCACGACGGCCTGACCGCCGAGCCGGCCCTCGGTGCCGACCTCGCGCGCCACGCGCGTGACTTCGGCGGCGAAGGAGCGGAGCTGCTCGACCATGGTATTCAGCGTGTCCTTCAAGAGAAGGATTTCGCCGCGCACATCCACCGTGATCTTCTTCGAGAGGTCGCCGCCGGCGATCGCGGTCGCGACCTCGGCGATGTTGCGGACCTGGGCCGTCAGGTTGGAGGCCATGAAGTTGACGTTGTCGGTCAGGTCCTTCCAGGTGCCGGCGACGCCGGGCACCTCGGCCTGACCGCCGAGCTTGCCTTCGGTGCCGACCTCGCGAGCCACGCGCGTGACTTCGCCCGCAAAGCCATTGAGCTGGTCCACCATGGTATTGATGGTATTCTTCAGCTCGAGGATCTCGCCCTTCACGTCCACCGTGATCTTGCGCGACAGGTCGCCTCGCGCCACGGCGGTGGTGACTTCGGCGATGTTGCGGACCTGGGCCGTGAGGTTGCCCGCCATCGAGTTCACGCTGTCGGTGAGGTCCTTCCAGGTGCCGGCGACGCCGGGCACGTTGGCCTGACCACCTAGGCGGCCTTCGGTGCCGACCTCGCGCGCCACGCGCGTCACCTCGCCCGCGAAGCGGTTGAGCTGGTCGACCATCGTGTTCAGGGTGTCCTTGAGCTGTAGGATCTCGCCACGCACGTCGACGGTGATCTTGCGCGAGAGGTCGCCGCCGGCGATCGCGGTCGCGACTTCGGCGATGTTGCGCACCTGGGCGGTCAAATTGCCCGCCATCGAGTTCACGGAATCGGTCAGATCCTTCCAGGTGCCGGCGACGCCGGGCACGCCGGCCTGGCCGCCGAGCTTGCCGTCGGTGCCGACCTCGCGGGCGACGCGCGTCACTTCGCCGGCGAAGGCGTTGAGCTGGTCGACCATGGTGTTGAGCGTTTCCTTCAGCTGAAGGATTTCGCCCGATACGTTCACGGTGATCTTCTTCGACAAATCCCCCTTCGCCACCGCGGTCGCGACTTCGGCGATGTTGCGGACCTGTCCGGTCAGGTTCGAGGCCATCGAATTGACGCTATCGGTGAGGTCTTTCCAGGTGCCGCCGACGCCGCGCACGACGGCCTGGCCGCCGAGCTTGCCTTCGGTTCCAACCTCGCGCGCCACGCGCGTCACCTCACCGGCGAAGGCGTTGAGCTGGTCCACCATGGTGTTGATGGTGTCCTTCAGCTCCAGGATCTCGCCGCGCACGTCCACGGTGATCTTCTTCGACAGGTCGCCGCCGGCGACCGCCGTCGTCACCTCCGCGATGTTGCGGACCTGCGCGGTCAGGTTCGAGGCCATCGAGTTGACGCTCTCGGTCAGGTCCTTCCAGGTGCCGGCGACGCCGAGCACGTTGGCCTGACCGCCGAGCCGCCCCTCGGTGCCGACCTCGCGGGCGACGCGCGTCACTTCGCCGGCGAAGGCGTTGAGCTGATCCACCATGGTGTTGAGCGTCTCCTTCAGCTGAAGGATCTCGCCCGAGACGTTGACGGTGATCTTCTTCGACAGGTCGCCGCTGGCGATCGCGGTGGCGACATCGGCGATGTTGCGGACCTGCGCGGTCAGGTTCGACGCCATGAAGTTGACGTTGTCGGTGAGGTCCTTCCAGGTGCCGGCGACGCCTGGCACCTGGGCCTGGCCGCCGAGCTTGCCTTCGGTGCCGACCTCGCGTGCGACGCGCGTCACTTCGGAGGCAAACGAATTGAGCTGGTCCACCATGGTGTTGATGGTGTCCTTTAGCTCCAGGATCTCGCCGCGCACATCCACGGTAATCTTGCGCGACAGGTCGCCGCGCGCCACGGCAGTCGTCACATTGGCGATGTTGCGCACCTGTGCGGTCAGATTACCGCACATCGCGTTGACGCTATCGGTGAGGTCCTTCCAGGTGCCGGCGACGCCGGGCACGATCGCCTGGCCGCCGAGCTTGCCGTCGGTGCCGACCTCGCGCGCCACGCGCGTCACTTCGGAGGCGAAGGAGCGGAGCTGATCCACCATCGTGTTGATGGCTTCCTTGAGCTGGAGGATCTCGCCGCGGACGTCGACGGTGATCTTCTTCGACAGGTCGCCATTGGCGACCGCGATCGTCACCTCGGCGATGTTGCGAACCTGGTTAGTCAGGTTGTTCGCCATCGAGTTGACGCTCTCGGTGAGGTCCTTCCAGACGCCGGTCACCTCAGGCACCTGGGCCTGGCCGCCGAGCTTGCCTTCGGTGCCGACCTCGCGCGCCACGCGCGTCACCTCGGAGGTGAACACGCCGAGCTGCTTGATCATGGTGTTGACGATGGTCGCCGACTGCAAGAACTCGCCGCGCAGGGGGCGGCCGTCGACGTCGAGCTTGACGGTCTGGAGCAGGTCACCTTGCGCCACCGCCGCGACTGCACGCGTCACCTCACGGGTGGGCCACAACAGGTCGTCGATCAGCGTGTTGACGGACCCTTCCATGTCGGCCCAAGAGCCAGATGCGAGGCCGAATTTCACGCGCTGGCGGGTCTTGCCCTCGCGGCCGACCACCTGGCCGACCAGCTCGAGCTGCTGCGCCATGCGCTGATTGGCGGCGATGATTTCGTTAAAAGTGTCGGCGATCTTGCCGTCGATGCCGAGATAATCGCCGCTCATCCGCACGGAGAAATCGCCACTGCGCATCGCCTGCAAAGCGAGCAGCAATTCCGCCCGGGAATCCGGATCCGACGTACCGTTGGTCTTTGGCTTTGGGACGCGACGACCGGAGCGTGATGCAGTTCCGGGATCGAGGTCGCTCATACTGATTCCCCCGCAGGCGCCGGCCGAATCTATGGCAAGAGGCGTTTGGTCAAAATAGAGCGTCAGCCAAATTCGAAATCAAGCGCCAAGGTTGCGGCGCACCGAAAATGGAACCTGCTTTGCTCAGCCCAACAGCATTAACTGCGAACAATCGGATCGGTTCCACGGAAAGTCGAGAATTCGGCCCTCGGCGGACACCCTGGATGAGCGCCCCCGCGCACCACGCCTTTCGGAACGGAGCGGCAGCCCTGCGGTTAGCCCGCAAAGACAGGGAGAGCGCAGATGAAAGCTGGATTGGCCGCGGTCGTCGTCATGTTGCTTGCCGGATCGGCCTTCGCCCAGGGCGGGGCGCCCAGCGGCCGAGGGGCCGTGACCGGCGATCCCGCCGCAAGCTCGGCCACGCCTCAGGCGGATACGTCGACCACGGGGACGGCGACCCGATCCAACCCGAGCGGGAGCGGCACCTCCACGTCGGGCGGCAGGGATGACAACGGCGATGCGGGCCGGGACAGGATGCCGGAGAGCAACCGCAACGTGCGGCCGGAGAGTCAGCAACATCATCTGAACGACAAATAAAGACGGCTACTTGTCCGCCATGGTGCGCTCGGCCGCCTTGACCTGCGCACGCAGCGTCGGGAGCTGCTCGCGCGCCAACGCTGCAAGCGCAATGTTGTCGGGCGCCTTCAGATAGCATTCGAGCAGGTTGATGGCCGCTTCATATTCGGGAATCTGCGAGGCATAAAAGCTTCTGACGTAAGTTGGTCCGTCCGAAGTTTCGGGTTCGACGAGACTCGCGCTTGCCGAGGCGGCTTTGCTGACGCGCGGCTCCGCACCAATAGTCTCCTGGATCTGTTTCAGCGCCTTGTCGCGCTTGGCCGCTTCTTCGGCGCGTAGCGCGGCAAGGTTCTTGACCTCCGTGTTGCCCTTCAGGTCGGTGCTCTCAAGCAGACCCTGCTGGAATCGGCTGAAGGCGTAGAGGCCGCTGATGACGTCGGTTGCGCTCGGCGTGCGGTCACCAAGCTGTCGCTCGCCAGTGCTATCGGCAGGCGCTGCGGTGCTGATGAACACCAGGACTATCGCGGCGAGAACTCGCATCGATTATCAATGACGGATGACATGCGAAGTTCCCCGGACGTTACGATCCGGTAAGGGCATTGCGACCCGAGAGTTCCGCCCCCACGTCTTCGGTATGAAACAGTCTGACATTTTCAGGGACAACGCCGACAATTGTCTTCAGCTCGCCGAGCGCGCGGAAGGGCAACCCGCTCACAAGCGCTATTCGCGCATGGCGGACGCCTGGATTGCGCTTGCGAGGGAGCAGGATTGGCTCGATGGAGAAATCCCGCCCGTGGCGGTCCATATCCCTCAAAAGCTGGATAGGTAGACGCTCTCGTCCCGGTGAAGCCGCGTGTGAGACCGCGCACGGAATGCAGGAGACCAATCCAGGATCATCCGTGAGCAGCCGATCGCGTTGCTTTTCGATTCCAGAAGGAGGTTTTCGCAATGGCTCCACGTCTGGTTCTTCTTTCACTGATTCTCGCTTTTGGCGTTTCGGTCGCCTTCGCGACGGTCACGACGGTGCGGCAGGTGCATCTGGAAAACGCATCGGCTGCGATCCACGCGGCACGCAGTTAGCGTCGGGGGCTCCCGCCCGGAACAATCGACGTGCCCGCGCGTAACCGCTGCGAAACATCAAGAGAGGCGAGAGCAGATCATGGCCCATTCCGACCACGGAATCGTCAAGGACAAGCGGGCGGAGGAGCAGCCGCGTGACAAGCAGCGTGCGCAATCCGTGCACAAGAGCGATCCCAAAGGCTCACCGTCGCGGGAAGCGACACGCGATCCCAAGCTGAACGACGATGGCAAAACACCGGGCGCCGGCGCGATTCCTGACGATTCAGGAGATGCAACAGGCTAGTTCTCGGGAGGAACGAATCTCCACGGGAAGAGTCGACGGATTGCTTCCGGTTGTCATGCCCCCGGTGCGCCGGAAGCAATCTCCAAGGACGGCCCTGGCACCCCCGTGCCGGGGTCGTTTGTTTTTGGACCGTCCTATGGGTTAGTCTCGCCGTCCGGCTCGCCCTGAACATGTCCGCCGGGTCCGCGGCCGAATACGCCGAAATTGCTCGACTTCACGCCGGCTGCCGCATCGACATCCGCTGCGGCCAGCCCGAACTTGAGGAGTTCGCGGACGGCTGCCGCTCGCGTCGGCATGCGATGTTTGAACCGGAAATCGTCAACAGCGGCCAACTCTTCCGGGGAGAGCATGACCTGAAGGCGTTCGGCGCGAAGGTCGTTCATGGTCGATCATGCAAATTGAGCAAGTTGAGTAGATTACTCAATGGACGAACGAAGTGGGAGTTCCACAAGAGTCAGAAAAAATCATTCATTCGGCAATATAAATCAGTAAAACAATAATTTGATGGAAGTCAGCTGCGCGCTGGATCAGCGCCTGACGAAGCTTTCTGTAGAAAGCACAGAAGCCGGTCGTCCGAGCCCCAGAGGTCATTAAGGACGTGAGTGCTCGGTTGCCTGCTGCTACGGCAGGAAACTCCAGCCTCTCGCTGATCGTGCCCCGCGCTCGGGCTGCGGGCGGCTTGAGGTGGTGCGCAGCTTCCGCCTCAACCACCATGCCGACACCGCCACCATGGCCCAGGCCAGGATGGCGGCGGCGAATGCCCCGGTGATGCTTGCCGACACCACGGCGTAGAAAGCCGCTGCGAACGCGGCGAGGCCGATACTTCCGAGGCCCGCGCCCGCAGCGTCCAACGCTGCGGCCTGCTGCCCGCGTCTTCGCCCGCTGAATCCGGCTTTTTCCTTGGCGCGGCGCTCATGACGTTCGATCAGCGTCGCGCTGGCACAGAAGATGGCGGGAAGCGCGAGAAATAGTCCGCCGATCGCGAGGCCAAAATGGCTGCCGATGAGGCCTGCCGCTACCGTCGCGAGGCCGCCCAGCACGAAGCGCACCACGTATTCGTACCAATGCGTCTGCTTCAGCGTGGAGGATGACAGCTTGACCAGCATCAGGCGGCGCCTCCGAAACCTGCGAGCAGACCGAAGGCGACCACGAGCCAAACCACAAATGCGAGGATGGTAGCCGGCAGCGCCGCGAGACGAAATCTCATCAGCAGGTGACAGACGACGAGGCTGTAGCAGCCGAGGGCAACAGCGCCGTAGATCATGGTCCAGCTCTCGGCCGCGGCATATTGAGCGCCGTGCTGAACGACCGCGATGCCAAGCGTGGCGAGTGCGACCGACGGCGCCGCGCCGAGAAGCCCGGCAAAGCTCTTCGGCTTGAGCATGTCTCCGAAGATCGCGAAGGCGGAGACGATGATGCCGCCCGCGACGAAGCGCAGGAGATATTCCGTCATGATCCTACTCGCGAGGCTTGATGCCGCTGCCGCTGCGATTTTCCGAACGTAAATGGCCTGAACAGTCGCTCGACGACGATCCCGAGGGTGAACCCCGCCACCACGTCGCTGGCCCAATGTGCAAGCACCGCGACGCGCGTCAACGACAGCGCCACGGCAAGGGAGCGCACCAGCCGGCGGGGAGCAGGGGCCAGCAGCCCAGCCGCCGAGGCGAGCGCGCCCATGTGCAGAGCATGGCCGGACGGAAACGCATCACGTGGTTTTCCGGAGATAGGGATACCGTGCAAATGGCCGCGCAGCGTCAGGCGATCGGGTCTTGTCTGATCGAACACGGACTTTAGCAGGTGCGGGAGCACTGCAGTGGCCACGGAAACTGCCAATACGTGATTTGCAGCAGGTCGCGCCTCGGGCCGTCGAAGCTGCGCGTAGAGCCATCCAGCCGCGGCGAGCGCAAGCATCACGTGCTCGTCCGCAGCCCACGTCAAAGTCTGCGCGGTTTGCTCGATCCCCGAATTGGTGTGGTCCGCAATCTCGTGTGCGAGCGCCTGATCGATCCGAGTGGGTTTTACTTCTACGAGGGCCATCGGTCTGGCGAGCTATCCTTCATGACTGTTTTGTAAATTCTGTATGACAATGAAGGTTCCAGCGGGCGTCGTTGCCAGGGTTGTCCAGAGCCCTTCGCGGCGCCGTAGACATGGCCTGTCGCATAGCTGCGTCTGCCGCGGCAAGCTGCACGTAGATCGAGGCTAGCTCGACAGGCTACCGGGACGACCGGGCGATGTCATGCCGCCGAACTTTTCCAGCTTCTCCATGGTGGCGCCGCCGGCAACCTGGAGCGGCATTCAGATCGCTCCGGGCGCGACCTGTGGCGGGCTGAGCCGGCCGGAGCCTTAGGAGCTGGTCTCGCCATGATCCGGCCGCGGCTCCATCTCGCCGGCAGGGCCCGGCCAGGGCTGCGAGTGCTTCTTGAACGGCGGCTTCGGATACCGGCTGACGGGATGGATCGAGTCGTGCTCGGCTGTGGGGCATCTCCTTGCGCCGTTGGGGATGCCAGCGAAGCCGCCGCGAGCGTTGCGCTCGCGGCGTGGCATTGTGCCGGCAGGATATCGAGGTGTTGTCTTGCTGCGCTCCGCGATTCTGCGATCCAACGTGCGGAGAATGGCGTCGAGGCTCAGACGAGGAGGACGCCGGCGGAGCCGCCGTCCTCGGCCGCTGCCTACTTGGACTGACCGACGCTCGGCGCCTTACCGAGCTCCTTGGCCATGTCGAGATGGTGCTTGAGCGCCGGCAGCGTCTTGCCGGCCCAATCCTTCAACGCGGCATTATCGCCGCCCTTCGCATACCGCTCGAACAGGGAGACGGCGTCCTCATGGGCGCTGACCTGGTAGGAATTGTAGTCGGAACTGAAGTCCTTGCCGGTCGCGCTCTTGAGCTTGTCGAGCTTGCTTTGGTGCGAACTGTCGAGCGCCGTCGGCAGCGTCGCCTGGACCTTGCCGTTGCCGACCAGTCCCTTCAGTTCGCTGCTGGTCTTGGTGTGATCGGTCACCATCTGCTGGGCGAACGATTTCTCCTGCGCATTGCCCTTCTGCTCGGCGAGCTTGCCCGACTCGATCTCGAACATGTCGCTGATGGCGACCTCCTTGACGAAGTCGGCGGTTGCCGGCGCGACGCCGAGTGCCGAATTGACGCCGGTCTTCTCGCCCAGCGATTGGGCCAATGCGGGACCTGCGAGAAGCACGCAAGCAATGGCGACGATGGTTCGTTTCATGGTCCGTCTCTCCAATTGGTCGCGCGGCCACCTGCCGCGCCGTGTTGCGCCGATCAACACGCCGCGAGGGCCGAGGTTCCTAACGACTAGTCCGTGGGATTACGCCCAGTGCGCGGATTGATGGGCTCGGTCGGCTTGCGCCGAAGCCGCTCGGGCAGAAACGGCTCGGCCGGCGCGGCGGTGGCGTCGGCGCGCACGTCGGCATGCCGCTGCGCCCGCTCATGCGGTGTCCGGTTGTCGTTGAAATGCCACTTCACGTCGACGCCGTCGACCGGGTCATTGACGCCGTGCTGAACATCGCGGAAGTCACTCATGGTTCACCTCATTGCTTGCCGGGCAGAATCGATTCCAACACCTGCCGCGCAGCTCCCTTGATCATCCCGCTTTCGTTCGGATCGCCCTTCATCAGGGCGAGCGAAAAATTCTTCGCCTGCTGCAAGGTGATGTGCGGCGGCAGCGGCGGCACCTCGGGATCGGTTTTCACTTCCAGAACGACAGGCATATCGCTCGCCAGCGCCTGCTCCCAGGCCGAGCCGAGCAGCTGGGGACTGTCGACGAAGATGCCGCGCAGGCCGATCAGCTCAGCGAAGCGTGAATAGGAGACGTCAGGAATGCGCTGCGAGGCTTCGAACTTGGGATCGCCGTTGATGATGCGCTGCTCCCAAGTGACTTGGTTGAGGTCTTCGTTGTTGAAGACGCAGACGATGAAGTGCGGATCTCGCCAAGAGCGCCAGTATTTCGCGGCCGTGATCAACTCGGCCATGTTGTTCATTTGCATGGCGCCGTCGCCGACCAATGCGATCACCGGCCGGTCCGGATTGGCATATTTGGCGGCGAGCGCGTAAGGCACCGCAGCGCCCATCGAGGCGAGGCCGCCAGAAAGCGAGGCCGTCATGCCGCGGCGCATCTTCAGATCGCGCGCAAACCAGTTGGCACAGGAGCCGGAATCGCTGGTGATGATGGCGCGGTCGGGCAGGCGCGGAGACAATTCCCAGGCGACGAGCTGGGGATTGACGGGCGCGGCGGGCTGATGCGCGCGGTCGTCCAGCGTTTTCCACCAGGTCGCGACGTCCTGCTCGATGGCCTTGCGCCAGGCGCCGTCGCTCTTTGGCGCGAGCCGCGGCAGCAGCGCGCGCAATGTTTCGGCGGCGTCGCCGACGAGGCCGACCTCCATCGGAAAACGGATCGACATCATGCTGGCATCGATATCGATCTGCACGCCGCGCGCCGCACCTTCCTTGGGCAGGAATTCGGCGTAAGGAAAGGCGGAGCCTATCATCAGCAGCGTATCGCATTCCATCATCATGTTGTAGCTGGGCTCGGTGCCGAGCAGGCCGATCGAGCCGGTGACCCATGGCAGGTCGTCCGGGAGTGCGGCCTTGCCGAGCAGCGCCTTGGCGCAGCCGGCCGACAGCCGGTCGGCGACCGCGATGACTTCGTCGGTGGCGCCAAGCGCGCCGGCCCCGACGAGCATCGCAACCTTATTGCCGGCATTGAGGATGTCCGCCGCGCGGTCGAGATCGGCGTCACGCGGCGTGATGCTGGGCGCGCTGTAGCCGATGCCAGAATGCAACGTGCCGTGCGCACGGGGCGGGTCCTCGTAAGGCTCTTCCTGGATGTCGTTGGGCAGGATGATCGCTGTCGGGACTCGTCTCGCCAGGGCGATCCGCACGGCGCGATCGATCAAGTGCCGGACCTGCGCGGGCGAAGAGGCTTGTGCGACATAGGCGCCGGCGACGTCCTTGAACATCGACACCAGGTCAAGTTCCTGCTGGTAGCTCCCACCCAGCGCATTGCGCGCCTGCTGGCCGACGATGGCGAGCACCGGCTGGTGATCCAGCAGTGCATCGTAGAGACCGGTGACGAGGTGCGAAGCGCCGGGCCCCGAGGTCGCGATACAGACGCCGAGCTGGCCCGCGAATTTCGCGTAGGCGGTCGCCATGAATGCCGCCATCTCCTCGTGCCGCGCCTGCACGAAGCCGATCTGGCCTTCAGCCCGGTTCATGGCGCCGAACACGCCGTTAATGCCGTCTCCGGGGTAACCGAAGATGTGACGCACGCCCCATTGATGCAGGCGCTGAACGATGAAGTCTGAGACGGTCTGAGACATTACGGGCGGCTCTCTCGGTTCGGACCTGGTTAGACTCAGAGAACCTGTTGTTTCCGGCGATGTTCCTTGGCTCTTGCGGAACCGCGTCGGAACGATCGCTGACCTCGCGCCGTTGATTCACAAATGGCTGAGTGGAGAATGACGATGCTGGATCAGGGTGAACTGGACCAAAACGAGATGGGCCGGCTGATCGGAAGTGACAAGGTCGAAGGAACATCGGTCTATGGGGCCGATCGAAACCGGATCGGTTCAATCGAACGCGTCATGATCGACAAGATCAGCGGCAAGGTCTCTTACGCAGTGCTTGGCTTCGGCGGATTTCTCGGCCTCGGCAATGATCATTACCCGTTGCCCTGGCAGTCCCTGAAATACGACACCGAGCTCGGCGGCTATGTTACCGCGATTACCGCGAAGGATCTGGAAGGCGCTCCGAAATATGGTGAGAAGGCTGAGTGGAACTGGGGTGATGATGCTGCCGTACGCGGTATCAATGCCTATTACGGCGTTCCCTTCGCGTAGCAAAGGACGATACGATGAGTAAGGAACGGCCTACCGATGATCCCCGGACTGAGAGCGACTGGGGTTCGCACAGGCAGACGGACAAGCCTTGGAAGGGCAATCCGGAAAAAGAGCAGGGATCGGACAAAGTAAAGCCCGACCTCGAGAAATGGCACGAGACCAAGACGCACTAACGTCCACTTTCCGTAAGAGCGATCGAGAAGCGCAGCGCGGCGGTGCCGCGCTTTCTGAGCACCGCATTCACGAATGACAGCGGTGCTCCAGCAAGTCGGAACCATGCTTCGGCGCTGCGGTTGGGCTGCCGGCGCGCAAGCTTGGCTCAATTGGCTTGCGACCGGTAGTCCCGATAAAAGGTGGTCAGCGTGGATGCTCAAACCCGGGAGCGTGGGCCGTCCGCGGAGCAGCCGCAGTGGACGAAGGAAGCTCCGAGAACGAATCCTGATCAATCCCGCGACGTCAAGGAGCAGTCGGGCGAACCGGCGCCGCCGTTGCGCGCGAGGCTTCGCCAGCATTGGCTGTTGGCAACTGTCGGCGCCATCGTGCTGATCGCGGCGCTCGTCGGCGGTCTGCTCTATTGGCTTGAGGTCCGCCATTACGAATCCACCGACGACGCTTTCGTCGCCGCGCGCAGTTTTTCGGTGGCTTCGAAGGTCGGTGGTTACGTGACCGACATCCCGGTCACGGACAACCAGCACGTCAATGCCGGCGACCTTCTCGCCAAGCTCGACGAGCGCGACTATCGCATCGCCATCGATCAAGCCGATGCGCAGGTCGCGGCGGCCAAAGCGAACATCGCCAATGTCGGGGCGCAAATCGACTCCCAGCAGGAGCAGATCAAGCAGGCCCAGGCGCAGCTCGAACAGGCTGAGGCCCAACTCCAGTTCTCGCAGGAAGAATTCGCGCGCGCCCAGGATCTGGTCGAAAAGGGAGCCGGAACCGTGCAGCGCCAGCAACAGACCCGTTCCGACCTTCAGGCGCAGCAGGCCAACACCGAGCGCGCCAAGACCGCGGTGACGGCCGCGCAACTGAGCATCAAATCGCTACAAGCGCAGCTCGAAGGCGCCAAGGCGCAGCTCGGGCAATCGCAGGCGCAGCTCGATCAGGCCAAGCTGAACCTGCAATATACCAGCGTCGTTGCGGCGCAGTCCGGTCGCGTCGTCAAGCTCTCCGCCGCCAAGGGCACATTCGTCACCGCCGGCCAGAGCCTGATGATGTTCGTGCCCGACGAGGTCTGGATCGTCGCCAACTATAAAGAAACACAGCTCAACGACATGCGGCCAGGCCAGCCGGTAGAGATGCGCATCGATGCCTATCCCGGCCGCAAGCTGACCGGCCACGTCGATTCGGTGCAGCCGGGCTCAGGCACCGCGTTCAGCCTGCTGCCGGCGGAGAATGCCACCGGCAACTACGTCAAGGTGGTGCAGCGTGTGCCGGTGAAGATCGTGGTCGACAACTGGCCGCCCGATCTGCCGGTCGGACCGGGCATGTCGGTCGTGCCCTGGACCAGGGTGCGATGACGGACGTCACGCAAGGCGGCGCGTCCGCCGGGGGTTGGTCGCCGGAGCGGTCGGCGGCGGGCGGGCACAATCCCTATCTGATCGCCTTCGTGGTCTCGATCGCGACCTTCATGGAGGTGCTCGACACCACCATCGCCAACGTCGCCTTGCGCCACATTGCCGGCGGGCTCGCGGTCGGCATCGACGAGAGCACCTACGTCATCACCAGCTATCTCGTCGCCAACGCCGTCGTGCTGTCGATCTCGGGCTGGCTGTCGACCGTGATCGGCCGCAAGCGCTTCTACATGATGTGCGTCGCGACGTTCTCGATCGCGTCGCTCCTGTGCGGCTTCGCCTGGAATTTGCAATCGCTGGTACTGTTCCGGATCTTGCAAGGCCTTGGTGGCGGCGGCATGGCGACCAGCGAGCAGGCGATCCTCGCCGATTCCTTCCCACCGCATAAGCGTGGCCAGGCCTTTGCCATCTACGGCGTCGCCGTCGTGGTCGCGCCAGTGATCGGGCCGACGCTCGGCGGCTGGATTACCGATACGTATACTTGGCACTGGGTGTTCCTGATCAACGTTCCCATGGGATTGCTGTCGTTGTTCCTGGTCGGCACGCTGGTCAAAGAGCCGTCGGGCGCAGAGGAGGAGAGGGAGAAGCTGCTCAGCAAGGGTCTGCGCGTCGACTATGTCGGTTTCGCCCTCGTTGCGATCGGGCTCGGCTCGCTCGAATTCGTGCTCGACGAAGGCCAGCGCAATGACTGGTTCGGATCGAACATGATCGTCGTCTTCGCGGTGCTCGCGGCCGTCTCGCTGCTCTCGCTCATTCCCTGGGAGCTGACGCGGGAGCAGCCCATCGTCGACCTTCGCCTGCTTGGCCGCCGTCAGTTCGCCGCCTGCTTCCTCGTCATGCTCGGCACCGGCGCGGTGCTGATCTCGACGACGCAGCTCCTGCCGCAACTGCTCCAGACCGAGCTGAACTACACCGCGATGCTGGCCGGTCTCGCGTTGTCGCCCGGCGGCGTCGCGACGCTGGTGCTGATGCCGGTGGTTGGCCGCCTCGTCGGCATCGTGCAGCCGAAATATCTCATCATGTGTGGTGCCGCCATCGTCGCGTTCTCGATGTGGCATCTCACCGGGCTGACCGGCGACATCACCTACGGCTACGCTGCGCTGTCGCGCATCTTCCTTGCGCTCGGTCTCCCCTTCCTGTTCCTGCCGGTGACGACCGCGTCCTATGACGGCATCCCGCCGGACAGGACCAACCAGGCCTCGGCGCTGATCAATGTCGCCCGCAATATCGGCGGCTCCATGGGTGTCGCGCTGGCGCAGACCATTCTGGCGCAGCGCCAGCAATTCCACCAGAGCCGCCTGATCGAGCACGCAGCGCCGTCCGATCTCGGCTACCAGCAGACCATCGACGCCATGACACGTTACTTCCAAGCGCAGGGCTCCAATGCAAGCGATGCCGCGTCGCAGGCGGTCGCATGGGTTGGCAAGACCTTGCAGCAGCAGGTCGACCTCCTCGCCTATATCGACGTGTTCTGGACGCTTGCGATTATCGCCCTGCTGATGATCCCCACCGCAGCCGTGCTCCGCAGGATCGATTTGAGCGCGCCGGCGCGGGGGCACTGACGGGCTCTCCCGTTCAGAGAGAAGGGGTGACCGCGGCACGAGACTGCGGCTAGACTGAACCTGACATCAAGCAAAGCCCTGGGAGGAAACTGACGTGAAGACCGCGATCACCGAACTGTTCGGCATCGAGCACCCGATCATCCAGGGCGGCATGCATTTCGTCGGCTTTGCCGAGCTGGCCGCCGCCGTCTCCAATGCCGGCGGGCTCGGCATCATCACCGGGCTTACGCAGAAGACGCCCGAGCTGCTGGCCAAGGAGATCGCGCGCTGCCGCGACATGACGGACAAGCCGTTCGGCGTGAATCTCACCTTCCTGCCGACCTTCTCGGCGCCGCCTTATCCGGAATACATCGCGGCCATCGTCGAAGGTGGCATCAAAGCGGTGGAGACAGCGGGCCGCAGCCCGGAAGCATACATGCCGGCGCTGAAGGCGGCCGGCATCAAGGTCATCCACAAATGCACCTCGGTGCGCCACTCCCTGAAGGCGGAGCGGATCGGCTGCGACGCCGTCAGCGTCGACGGCTTTGAATGCGGCGGCCATCCCGGCGAGGACGACGTTCCCAACATGATCCTGCTGCCGCGCGCGGCGGAAGAGTTGAAGATTCCCTTCGTCGCCTCCGGGGGCATGGCCGACGGGCGCAGCCTGGTCGCGGCGTTGTCACTCGGCGCAGCCGGCATGAACATGGGCACTCGCTTCATCGCCACCAAGGAAGCGCCGGTGCATCAGAACGTCAAGAACGCGCTGGTCGCCGCCACCGAACTCGACACCCGCCTGATCATGCGGGCGCTGCGCAATACCGAGCGCGTCCTGAAGAACGCCAATGTCGACCGCCTGCTCGAGATCGAGCGCGAGAAGGGCACCAAGCTCACCATCGACGACATTCACGACCAGGTCGCGGGTGTCTATCCCAGGATCATGCTGGACGGTCAGATGGACGCGGGCGCCTGGAGCTGCGGCATGGTCGCAGGCCTCATCCACGACATTCCCTCCTGCAAGGAGCTCGTCGACCGCATCATGAGTGAGGCGGAAACCATCATCCGCAGCCGCCTGATCGGGTTCCTGGATGGGACGGAGACGACGCGAAAAGTCGCCTGACTCCGCCAAACTTCTTAACCACGGCGGCAATTGGCCGCTGGAATTGCGCGTGGCGCCTCCTAAATAGGGGTAAATTACCCCTTCATCAATTTCAGGAGGTGCTCGTGGTCCTGAAAAGCGTTCCCTTTGCAATTGCGATGGCGCTCGTGCTCGCAGCGGCGGGCCTCGCGAGTGCTGACGACTACAAGCCTGACGAATATCTGGGTCTCGATCTGTCCAAGGCCGTGCTGTCGCCGAAGCGGCTTGGTCCTGAGACGCAGTTCGCGCCGGTCGCTTTGGAGGCACGCGGCGGCAACGAGGCGCAGGCGCGCGCCGAGCCGATCCACGTGCCGAAGAAGGTTGCCGCCGAACGCGTGCAAGTGGCCGAGCCCAAGGTCGGCCATGGCCGGAGCGTTCAGCCGCGCGGTACGGCCCGCACCAAACTCTCGCATCGCCACGGCAATCCGCTCGACGCACAGGCGCTGGACACGCGTATCCAGACTTGGCCATGCCGCTCCGGCGGCATCTGCAATTGGAAGCGTTAGTCGCAGCGCTGCTGCCTCTTCACCTCGCCGCCGCAAGCGGGCGAGGAAGCGCACCTGCACCGTGGTTACGCTTGCCAGTCGAAACCGTCATCCGCGCGTCGTAAAATCGTAGGCGCGAAGTCAAGAAACCGTAAGGATAGAGTCAAGGAGCGCAGGCACCTTCCGTTGCGATTCGACGAAGGTTTCCTGAATGGCAACGCTCCGCGCCGCGCGGGCATGGACCCGGCGGCAATTTTTGGTCCATTCAACCTCCAGTCTCGCCGTCGCCTCGCTTGGGACGCTCGCAAAGCCGCATCTCAGTCGCGCTGCCGACCGTCCGCAGATCACGAGCGGCATCCAGTCCGGCGATGTCTCTGGAGCCTCCGCCGTGATCTGGGCGCGTGCCGACCGAGCGGCGCGGATGCGGGTGGAGTGCTCGACCCTCGAGAGCTTCAAGGCGATCGTCGCGTCGGCCTCCGGCGATGCGCTGCCCGAGGCCGATTTCACCTCAAAACTACTGCTGAACGATCTGCCTCCCGGGCAGGACATCTTCTACCGCGTCCGCTTAGACGACGCCGCGACCGGGATTGCCGGCGAAAGCCGCGTCGGCCATTTCCGCACCGCGCCGGCTGCGGGCCAGTCGATCTCGTTCCTGTGGTCCGGCGACACCGCGGGGCAGGGCTGGGGCATCGACGTCTCGCGCGGCGGATATCGCAGCTATCGCACCATGCTCGACAACCGCCCGGATTTCTTCATCCATTCCGGCGACCACATCTATGCAGACTGCACGATTCCTGCCGAACAAAACCTGCCGAACGGCGGAATTTGGCGCAACATCGTCACTGAGGAAAAATCCGAGGTCGCGCACACGCTGGCGCAGTTCCGCGGCAATTACAAATACAACCACCTCGACGAACACTTTCGCGCCTTCCATGCCGAGGTGCCGATGTTGGCGCAGTGGGATGATCACGAGGTCACCAACGACTGGTCGCCGACCGGCAGCTACGACGCCGCCGGTTACGAGGACGACGGCACGCCGCTCTTGGTCGCGCGCGCCCGCCGCGCCTTCTTCGATTTCGTGCCGATCCGCGACGTTGGCGCGCGGCAGGGTCGGGTCTATCGCAAGATCGCTTACGGCCCGCTGCTCGACGTTTTCATGATCGACATGCGTAGCTATCGCGATGGCACCTGGAACAAGGGATGCGACCATCGCGGCTGGATCGTCGGCACCGAGCAGCTCGCCTGGTTGAAGCGCGAGCTCGCTGCCTCACGCGCGACCTGGAAGGTGATTGCGGCCGATTTGCCGATCGGCCTGATCAGCCTGGACGCCGTTGCGCTCGGCAATGGGCCGCCCGACCGGCGTGAGCACGAGATCGCCGATCTGCTGGCGTTCATCAAGCGCGCCGGAATCCGCAACATCGTCTGGCTCACTGCCGACATGCACTACACCGCCGCGCACTATTACGATCCCAACAAGGCGCAATTCCAGGACTTCGATCCGTTCTGGGAGTTCGTCTCCGGCCCGCTGCATGCCGGCACCTGGAGCCCGGGCGAACTCGATGACACGTTTGGTCCGGTCGCAATGTACCAGCACGGCTGTAGCGCTGCGCAGGGCGAGAATCTGGCGCCGTGCTTCGGCTTGCAGTTCTTCGGCCGGGTCGACATCGACGGCCGCAGCGGTGTGATGAGAGTGACCTTGAAGGACGTCGATAACCGCGATCTCTGGTCAGTCGATATCCAGCCGCAGCAGCAGGCACGACCGGCCGTCGTGGCTCAGCATTCGTAGGCCATTAACTCGATCTTGATTGGCCGCCCGGCGTCTCCCGCGCTATGGTCGCTGCTCCTGCCACTTCCTTTCCATCACCGAAGAGTCTGTCACCGCGCGTCTGGCGCGATGAACTACGTCAGGAGCCTGTTTCATGCACCATCTGCAGACACAGGGCATTAGCATGCCCAAGCTCGGCCTCGGCACCTTCCGCATGCAGGGCGATGCCTGCCGGGCCGCGGTCGAGAGCGCCCTGTCGATTGGCTATCGCCACATCGACACCGCCGAGATGTACGCCAATGAGGAGTCGATCGGCTCGGCCATCGCCGCTTCCCGCCTGCCGCGCGGCGAACTGCACATCACCACAAAGGTCTGGCACGAGAATCTGGCGCCGGAGGCGATCCGTCGCGCTTTCGATGCCAGCCTAAAGAAGCTCAGGCTCGACCATGTCGACCTCTATCTCGTGCACTGGCCGTCGAAAATCGCCAATTGGGGCGCGGTGTTCGAGACCCTGATGAAGCTCAAGGAGGAGGGGCGGACGCGGGCGATCGGCGTTGCGAACTTTACCACCGCGCTGCTCAAGATTGCCGTCGAGGACATCAAGGCGCCAATCGCCTGCAACCAGGTCGAATATCACGCCATGCTCGATCAATCGAAGGTGTTGGCCTATCTCAGTGCCAGGAGGATTCCGCTGGTCGCCTATTGTCCGCTGGCGCAGGGGCGCTTCGCAACAGATCCGGTGCTGAGCGAGATCGGCGTTAAGCACAACGCGACCGCGGCTCAAGTGGCGCTGAAATGGTTGCTCGATCAAGACGGCGTCGTGGCGATCCCGAAGGCGTCGCGGCGCGAGAGCCAGCAGGCCAATCTCGATGCCCTGAAGATCACGCTCGACGATGCCGACCGCAACAAGATCGCCGCACTGCCGAAGGACAGGCGCTGCGTCAATCCCGGCTTTGCGCCGGCGTGGGATTAGCCCCGAGTGCTTTCGAACGCGCAGAAAATGGCCCCGCGAGGGGCCATCTCCATGCTGCGTTGCGCTTTAGTCCCAGTGATGGTGGCGATGACTGCGCTTGATTACGACGACCTTGTCGCCGCGATGGTGCCAGCCGCGATGCCAGCCGTGGTCACGATGCATGCCGTATTCGGCGCGGGCAGCGTACGGGCCGTGATGATGATGACCGCGCTTGATCACCACCGTCTCGGCGCTCGCCAGAGTCGGCCCTGCGATCACGAGCGCGCCGAGAGCTGCAACCACATAACCACGCTTCTTCATGATGTCCTCCTCCAATCGAATGCACATCTAAACCGTACATGCACGCGAACGTTCCGGAGGAACGGCGGGAGAATTCTGAACGGCTGTTAATCACAGCGTTGCTGCGCCGGTGTTGGCGCGCCGGTCGCGACGTATTTGCCGTCTCTGATCGTGTACTCGCCGCGCTCGCTGCGATTGTAGATCGCGCGCAGGCTGCCATCCTCCTGCAAGAGGAGTCCGAATTCGCGCGTCTGATGGAGCGAGGGGAAGAACACCATCACATTGAGCAGGCCTTCGGCATCGACCGTGGCGGAGACCACCTCGTTCTCGTCCCTGGCGTCGCCGAAATTGCGCCGGTACATCACCCGGCCGTCCTTCGTGATCTCGTAAGTCAACCGTGCGCCCTTGTCGCGGTCGGGCCGAGCCGCGCAGTCGACCGCCCAAGAGCCGAGCAGGCCCCATTGTTCGACCCTTACCGCAAGCGTCTCGGCATGCGCCGCGGACACGAGTGCGACCCACGGCAGCGCAGCCGCGATCCAGCGGCTCAAGCAACGCGTCATGTCCTGGCAAGCCCCGCCTCGAAGAATTTCAAAGTACAGCATCCCGCTCACGGCCGCCCACGCTGGCTGCCGATCGCGCGCGAATCGGATCCGCGTCAATGAGGCCGGCCGCTTCCGGGTAGGATGCACTTTCCGGAGGCGAACGTGGATAGACCACTGCTGAATCAAGTCGTCAATTTTGCGGGCGAAGGGATTTTTGAGCGTTACGTCGTCCAGATCGAGGCCGGTAAGAGCAACATCTCGGTGGTCCTCTTGCTGCGGCTAGCCTCCGCATCCGCGGCAGCCAGCCCCAGCTGGCTTGGTATCAGGCCCTCTTCTCGATATTGGCACTGCGGGCCGGCACGCCAAATTCCTTGCGGCAAACCTCGGCCAGTACGGCGACGCCCTCACGGATCTGCTGATGCGTAGGGCTCGCAAAGCAGAGCCTCAGTCGTGAGCTGGAATGGTTCTTGTTGGTCGACCATTCCGGCCCCGGATTGATCGAGACACCGGCGGCAAGCGCGGCTTGATACAGTTTGAGCGTATCGACCTGGTCGGGCAGTTTCACCCAGAGGAAGATGCCGCCCTTGGGCTCATCGAACTCGGCCGCCGTCCCGAACTGCTCGTTGAGGGCCTCCATCAACGTATCGAGCTTGGTGCGCAACGCTTTCGTCAGTGCCGGCACATGGCTCGCGAAGTGCGGCTTGCAATAGGTCGCGAGCACCATCTGCTCCAGCGCGCCCGAGCCGGCATCCGTCTTCAGCGCCAGCATCCGCGACATCACATCCCAGGGTGCTACGACGAAGCCGACGCGCAGCGCCGGCGCGATCGATTTCGAGAACGAGCCGATATGGATCACGCCGCCGTTTCGGCTCATCGCATGGATCGCCGGCGGCCGCTGCCCGGACCAGACGAGGTCCGCATAGCAATCGTCTTCGAAGATCGGCACGCCGTATTCGGATGACAGGCGCAGCAGCTCGGCGCGTCGGCTCTCTGGCATGATGCTGCCGGTCGGGTTCTGCACGGTCGGAATCGTGTAGATGTATTTCGGCCGGATGCCGCGGCTCTTCAGATCGGCGAGAGTGGAGGCCAGCACGTCCATGCGCATGCCGTCCTTGTCGAGGGGGATGCCCACCACGTTGACGCCGAGCCGCGCCAGGCGGGTCAGCGAGCCCTGATAGCTCTCCTGCTCGAAAATGACGGTGTCGCCGCGCGCTAGCAGCGTGGCGTTGACGAGATCGAGCGCCTGAAGCGAGCCGGAGACGATCAGGAGGTCGTCGACCGTGCAGGTGATGCCGGCATCGCGCTTGAGCTTGGTCACCAGGAATTCGCGCAAGGGCAAATACCCCTGAGGTCCATGCGCCAGCCCATAGGTGGCGAGCGAGCGGCCCTCGCGCTGTAGTGCCAGGTTTGTCGCCTCGATCAGGCCCTCGAGCGGCACCTGTTCGGAGTCGTTGTTGCCGCCGACGAAGCTGTATTTGGCAAGGCCCGTCCAGCGCGCGGAGGGGGCCGGCAGCCCCGCGGGAAACAGGGGTGCGAAATCGAAGCTGGACGTCATGGGCGTTCCTCGTCTTGTTCTTGTTGGGGCGGTCGGCGTGCACCGGCCTCTCTTACTTCTTGCCGGCCGTCCGGGTCGGACGTCCCTGGCTGATGAAAGCGTAATGCGCATTGGCGACGCCGCCAACCATCAAGGCTTCGACCACGGGCTCGGCGATCTCGCTTGGCGCGGCCCAGTCGACGAGAAAATTGGCTCCAGTCCCGCCCCGTACGTCGTCGGTCGGAATGAAGATCGAGACGGTGGCGAGCGGTCTCAAGGCGACCGGCGCCTTCAGATAGCTCTCGACCTGCTTGCCTGCGGTGTCGAAATAGGCGATGCGTTTGACCACCAGCGGCTGGGTCTCGGAGGCGTTGTGCACGCTCAGCGTCACCGAGAAGTCGACACGCAGCTTGCCCTGGCTCATCGCGACGCTGGAATAGGCGGGCACGTAGAACCCGCCGGATACGGCGAGTTCGTCCTTCGGCAGCGCGGTGAGCGAATCGGCAAAGCTTTGTTCGATACTGATTTTCGATTGCGCGGCGGTGGGCACGGCATAGGCGAGGGGGCATAGCAGCATTGCTGCGAAGAGCCCTTCGCGCATGTGACGAATTGCTCGCTTGCCGCACCGCGACCCATCTCTAGGGTGCGGCAAAACGGACCAATTTGGCATGCACGAGCTCATTCGCGACATCACTCTCTGTATTCTGTTTGCCTGGATGCTGGGCCTGCTCGCCCATTTCTCCCGGCAGCCCCTGATCCTGGCCTACCTTATCGCCGGTTTCTGCATAGGTCCATTCGGCGCCGGCTGGGTCAAATCGCAGGAATCGATCAGCGTCATCTCCGAGCTCGGCCTGATTTTCATGCTGTTCATGATCGGGCTGGAGATCGACCTGAAGAAGATCGTGCGGGCGGGAAAGGTGATCCTGTTCGCGGCAGCCGGCCAGCTGCTCGGGGGCTGCCTGCTCGGGGTCCTGTTCTTCGTCGGCATTGGCTTGTCCCTCGGCAGCGGGCATTTCGATGCTGTCTATCTCTGTGTCGCCTGCGCGTTGTCGAGCACCGTCATCATCGTCAAGGTGCTCTACGAGAAGCGCGAGCTCGACACGCTGCCAGGGCGTATCACCCTCGGCGTGCTGGTGCTCCAGGATATCTTCGCCATCCTGTTCCTGGCGGTGCAGCCGAGCCTGGCTAATCTGCAAGTCAGCGTCATCCTGCTCTCGATCGGCCGCGTCGCAGTGCTGGTCGCCGCCGCGCTGTTGGTCAGCCGCTACGTGCTGCCGCGCCTGTTTCACCAGATCGCCCGGCGGCCCGAGCTGATCCTGCTCGGCGCGCTGGCCTGGTGCTTTCTCGTCGCCGAGATGGCGGAGCGGCTGTCGCTGTCGCGCGAGATGGGCGCCCTGATCGCCGGCGTCTCGCTTTCGACCTTTCCCTATGCGCTCGATGTCACGGCCAAGGTCACCACGCTCCGCGACTTCTTCATCACCCTGTTCTTCGTCGCACTCGGCATGACCATCCCCGTGCCCGGCCTCTCCGTGATCGGGCTCGCTTTGATGATCGCGGCGTTTACCGTGGTGAGCCGGCTCGTGACCACCTTTACTCCGCTTTATCTGATGAAACAGGGGCTGCGCGCCAGCCTGTTGCCGGCCCTCAACCTCGCCCAGATCTCCGAGTTCTCGCTGGTGGTGATCCAGACCGGCATCGCCGACCATCACATCGCAGCCGAGACGGCGAACGCGGCCTCCTTTGCCTTCGTGGTTCTGGCCGTGCTCTCGACCTTCGTGATGACGCGCAGTGACGAGATCACCCGCTGGATGATTGGGCCCCTGAAGCGGATTGGCCTGCGCGACCTCGATCATGGCAGTGGCCATGCCGAGGAGGCCCATGAGGGCGGCCACGGCGAGGCCCGCCGCATCGTCATCCTCGGCTTTTTCCGTGCGGCGAGCGCGTTGCTAGCCGAGATCGAGCGGCAGGCTCCGGTGCTGCTGGAGCAGATCACGGTGGTCGATTTCAACCCGAATGTGTACCAGACCCTGCTCTCGCGGGGACTGCACGTGATCTATGGCGACATCAGCAATGTCGACACGCTACTCCATGCCGGCATCGCCAAGTCCGAGATCATCATCCTCAGTGTGCCGGATTCGCTGCTGAAAGGCGCCACCAACGAGAAGCTGGTCCGCCACGTCCGCGCGCTCAACCCCACCGCCCTGATCGTGGCCACGGCCGACCTCCTGGCCGACGTCGGCGAACTCTACGAGGCCGGCGCCAGCTATGTCACGGTGACCCGGCTCAGCGACGCCCACGAGCTGTTCACGGTGATCGAAGCCGCCCAGGCTGGCCTTCTGGCCGACAAGCGCGCCGAGCTCGATCAACGGCTCGGCGAGCGGCGCGAAGTGCTACCCTGACCGGCCGGCCTTCCTCTCCGGCGCGCGCCGCCTATATCCTTGATATCTTCGCTGCAAGCCTGAATGACCCTGGCAGGCCTGCCGCCTGGCATATGTGGTTGCGCTGGGGAGACTAGCGCCCCGGCCCAAGTCCGGCTAAGCCTCCCGGCTATAACCGATAGAGATTGGGAAATGCCCGATAGCGTCCAGGAAGTCTTGCAGGCCTTTGCCCGAGGCGAGCTCGTCGTCGTCACCGATGATGAGGATCGCGAGGGCGAGGGCGATCTGATCGTCGCCGCCTCGCTCTGCACCGCCGAGAAGATGGCGTTCATCATCCGCCATACCTCCGGCATCGTCTGCGCGCCCGTGACCACCGAGGACGCGCGCCGTCTGCGGCTCGATCCGATGGTCGCCCACAACGATTCGGCGCACACCACCGCGTTCACGGTCTCAATCGACTACAAGCCCGATGGCGGCACCGGCATCTCGGCCGAGGAACGTGCCTCGTGCTGTCGCGCGCTGGCCAATCCCAATGTCGGCGCTAACGACTTCGCCCGGCCTGGCCACATCTTCCCGCTGATTGCCAAGGACGGCGGCGTGCTGCTGCGCTCCGGCCACACTGAAGCCGCGGTTGACCTCTGCAAGCTCTCCGGCCTGCCGCCGGTGGGTGTCATCAGCGAGCTCATGAACGACGACGGCAGCGTGATGAAGGGTGAGCAAGTCGCCCGCTTCGCCGCCGAGCACAAGCTCAAGCACGTCACCATCGCGGATATGATCGCCTACCGCCAGGCGCGCGAGAAGCTGATCGAGCGGGTCTCGACCTTCATCACCGAGAGCCCGATCGGACCCTTGCAGGGCTATGCCTACCGCTCGCCGTTCGATTCCATCGCCCACGTCGCCTTCGTCTACAATGGCGTTGGCGACGGCAAGAACGTGCTGACGCGCTTCCACAAGCCGAACATCGTCAAGGACACTTTCACGGGCCATAAGCGCATGGCGGCGGTGCTCGAGCATTTCAAGAAATCCGGCCGTGGCGTGCTGGTCTACCTGCGCGACGGCGCAGCCGGTGTGCCCGTGGCGCCGCTGCCGGACGAGTCGTCCACGGAAGCTGACCGCAACCGCCAATGGCGTGAGGTCGGCGTCGGCGCGCAGATCCTGCGCGATCTCGGCGTCACTTCGATCCGGCACCTCACGTCCTCGGTGCACGACTACAAAGGCCTGTCGGGCTTCGGCATCGAGATCGTCGCCAACGAGCAGCTCGAAAGCTGACACGCAGTGTCATTCCGGGATTGCGCTGAAAGCGCCAGACGCCGAATCTCGATGTCGTAGAAGCGAGGAGATTCCGGGTTCGATGCTTCGCCTCGCATCGATCGAAACCAGGATGCAATTGCACTTGTTGCCGCGGCGCTCTAATTTGTCCGGCAATTTATGACGGAACCAGACGCGAAAGGACGTTTCATGAGCGTGCGCCCTCAGGCCAAGGACAAGCCGGCTGCGGCTTCATTCCAGTGGGACGATCCGTTCCTGCTCGACGAGCAACTCACCGAAGACGAGCGCATGGTGCGCGACACCGCTCGCGCCTATGCCCAGGACAAGCTGCTGCCACGCGTCTCCCAGGCCTATCTCGAAGAGAAGACGGACCGCGAGATCTTCAACGAAATGGGTGAACTCGGCCTGATCGGCATCACCTTGCCGGAGGAATATGGCTGCGCCAATGCGAGCTACGTCGCCTATGGCCTCGTCGCGCGCGAGATCGAGCGGGTCGATTCCGGCTATCGCTCGATGAACTCGGTGCAGTCCTCGCTGGTGATGTATCCGATCTACGCCTATGGCGACGAGAACCAGCGCAAGAAATACCTGCCGAAGCTCGCCAGCGGCGAGTGGGTCGGCTGCTTCGGCCTGACCGAGCCCGACGCCGGCTCCGACCCCGCCGGCATGAAGACCCGTGCCGAGAAGGTTTCGGACGGCTATCGCCTCACTGGCAGCAAGATGTGGATCTCGAACGCGCCGATCGCCGATGTGTTCGTGGTGTGGGCCAAGTCGGCGGCGCACGACAACCAGATCCGCGGCTTCGTGCTGGAGAAGGGCATGAAGGGTCTCTCCGCGCCGAAGATCGGGGGCAAGCTGTCGCTTCGCGCCTCAATTACCGGCGAGATCGTGATGGACGGCGTCGTGGTTCCCGAGGACGCCCTGCTGCCCAACGTCTCCGGCCTGAAGGGCCCGTTCGGCTGTCTCAACCGCGCCCGTTACGGTATCTCCTGGGGTGCGCTAGGGGCCGCTGAAGACTGCATGCACCGCGCCCGCCAGTACACGCTCGACCGCAAGCAGTTCGGCAAGCCGCTTGCCGCGACCCAGCTGGTGCAGAAGAAGCTCGCCGACATGGAGACCGAGATCGCGCTCGGCCTTCAGGGCTCGCTTCGCGTCGGCCGCCTGATGGACGAGGGCAAGTTCGCGCCCGAGATGATCTCGCTCATGAAGCGCAACAATTGCGGCAAGGCGCTCGACATCGCCCGCACCGCCCGCGACATGCACGGCGGCAACGGCATCTCGATCGAGTACCACGTGATGCGCCACGTCCAGAATCTCGAGACGGTCAACACCTACGAGGGCACCCACGACGTCCACGCCCTGATCCTGGGCCGCGCGATCACGGGCATTCAGGCTTTTTTCTAACCACGTCTTCGGTGGCCATTATCTTGCTCAGCTGTCATCGCCCGCCTTGTGCGCAGTTGCGCACTGGGGCGGGCGATCCAGTATTCCAGAGATCGCGCCTTTCGCCACAGACGCCGCGGCGTACTGGATACCCCCTTCGCGGGGTATGACGGCGAGGGTCGGCAGTGCACAGGAAGTCCCATGTCCGACAATGACGACGTCCCGTTCAACCGCAACTTTCCGCTAACGCCCGGAATCGTCGAGGAGGTCCGCCCCGGCGTGCGGCGCTTGCTCTGCAACAATCCGAGCCCGTTCACCTTCACCGGCACGGTCAGCTACATCGTGGGCAAGGGCAACGTCGCCATCATCGACCCCGGCCCGGACGACGAGGCGCATGCGGCGGCGCTGCTGGAGGCCGTGCGCGGCGAGACGGTGAGCCACATCTTCGTCACCCACACCCACCGCGATCACTCGCCGAACACCGCGCGGATCAAGCAGGTAACAAGCGCGCCCGTTTATGCCGAAGGCCCGCACCGTGCCTCGCGCCCACGCTTCGAGAGTGAGAAGCACAATCCGGAATCCGGCGCCGATCGCGATTTCACGCCCGATGTCAGGATCGCCCATGGCGACGTCATCGAAGGCGCCGGTTGGCGGCTCGAGGCGGTGGCGACGCCCGGCCACACCGCAAACCATCTCGCCTTTGCCTGGCCCGAGCGGAAATTCAACTTCGTCGGCGATCACGTCATGGGATGGTCGACATCGATCGTGGCGCCGCCCGACGGCTCGATGATCGACTATATGGACTCGCTGGACCGTCTCGCGTCCCGCGAGGAGGATCTCTACTTCTCCGGCCACGGCCCGGAGATTCCGGACGGCCCGCGCTTCGTGCGCTTCCTGATCCGTCATCGCAAGGCGCGCGAGGCCTCGATCCTGCATCGCCTCGCCAAGGGCGAGACTGACATCCCGACCATGGTGCGTGCGATCTATATCGGGATCGACCCCAGGCTGACGACCGCCGCCGGCTACTCCGTGCTGGCGCACCTGGAGGACCTGGTCGCGCGGGGCGTGGTTGCGACGGACGGCGATCCCGTGATCGGCGGCACGTACCGGATGGCCTGAGGGCGAATAGCGAATGGGGAATGGCGAATGGACGGCTCCATTCGCTATTCGCTATTCCCCATTCGCCAATTTCACTTCTTCACCGTCTTCGCCGGCGTCTTTGGCGGCGCGACCGGGGCCTTCTTCACCGGCTTGAGCGCATCGGCATCGGCGGCGGTGTTGAGATCATCAATGAATTTCTTGACGCGGGCAGCGTTACTGCCGAGGTCGCTCTCGAAATAACGCGAGGCAGAGCGGATATCGACACGCGAATCATCGCCATCAGGCACGATCCGTATCGAGACGTCCTCGCGGAACCCCATGATCGGCGTGCGCGCGACTGCCTCGATGCGGCCGATACGGCGCGGCGGCTGCGGCGCGCGCTCGTCGATGACGAGCCATTTGCGCTTATTGACGAGCTGACGCGCGATCGCATAGGCGCGGTCCACCGGGATCTCCAGCTCGATCGGCTCGATGTCGGGATAAAACTGGCGTTGCTGCTCAGCCGAATAGAGGCCGGCATAGACCGCGGTGTTGGTGCCATCGCCGGTGCGTACGGGCGCCAGCGCGTCGAAGCGCGGCGGGTCGATTGGGTTGGTGGTGATGTCGTGGATCGCCGGCAGCTTGCGGTATTGCAGGCCAAGATAGGCCGGATAGGCGAGGATCGCGCCGTCGATCAGGAAAGCGAGCAGGATGCGCCCCATGCCGCGCGAGCCGTTCTGCCAGATCGCGGCAAAGCCGGCGAGCCCGAACAGGATCGAGAGGACGGCGATCGCGAGCCCGCCGAAGAAGGCCATCAGCGCGGGCTTCATCTCCAGGAAGTCGAAGCGGACGATGATGATCGAGACCACCACCGCCACCACCGCGAACACGGCCAGATTACGCGCCCAGCTTGCGAGGCTGGACACGGGCTCCGACTGATAGGGAGCGGAAAACCTGCGGGCCATCGGGTGAGCTCTGCCGGGGTTCTGAAGGCGGTGCCGGCCAGATCTGGCGCGACGATGCGCCGTTGAGACCATGGCCCGGGGGCAAATTCAAGGGAGACCGGACTGTTACGGCCCGCCATTCCGGGGCGATGCGGAGCATCGAACCCGGAATCTCCAGATTCCGGATCGGCTCTTTGAGCCGCCCGGAATGACGCGCGTAATGTCCTACGCCGCCGCGTTCGGGAAGCGGTAATCCTTGAACTGGTCGCGCAACGCCGTCTTGAGGATCTTGCCCGTCGCGGTATGCGGGATGCCGTCGACGAAGGCGACGTCGTCGGGCATCCACCATTTGGCGATCTTGCCGTCCATGAACTTCAGGATGTCCTCGCGCGTGGCCTGCTGGCCCTGCTTGAGCTGCACGATCAGGAGCGGCCGCTCGTCCCATTTCGGGTGGAACACGCCGATCACTGCGGCTTCGGCCACGGCCGGATGGCCGACCGCGAGGTTTTCGAGCTCGATCGAGGAGATCCACTCGCCGCCGGACTTGATCACGTCCTTAGAGCGGTCGGTAATGCGCATGTAGCCGTCCTCGTCGATGGTCGAGACGTCGCCGGTGTCGAAGAAGCCGTCCTCGTCGAGGATGTTGGCGTCGACCCGGTAATAGGCCTTGGCAACGGCCGGGCCGGCGACCTTGAGGCGGCCGAAGGTCTTGCCGTCCCAGGGCAGTTCCTTGCCGGCATCGTCGGTGATCTTCATCTGCACCCCAAATGGCGCGTAGCCCTGCATCTGGAGCACGTCGAGCCGCGCCTCGCCGGTCGCGTTCTGGAACGGCGGCTTCAGCGCCGCGACGCTGCCGATCGGGCTCATCTCGGTCATGCCCCAGGCGTGGCGGACGTTCGAGCCCATGTCGAGGAAGGCCTTGATCATCGAGCGCGGCATCGCCGAGCCGCCGCAGATCACCATCTTCAGGTCCGGCAGCTTCAGGTTGTTGGCGCTCATGTGCTGGAGCAGCATCAGCCACACAGTAGGCACGCCGGCCGTGTGCGTCACCTTCTCGGTCGAGAGCAACTCGTAGACGGAGGCACCGTCGAGCTTGGCGCCGGGCATCACCAGCTTGGTGCCCTGCGAGGGCGCGGAGAAGGCGATGCCCCAGCTGTTGGCGTGGAACAGCGGCACGACCGGCAGCATCGTCTCGGAGGCGCTGGTGCCGAGCGCGTCGACATTGTTGGCCATCAGCGCGTGCAACACGTTGGAGCGATGCGAATACAGCACACCCTTTGGGTCGCCCGTCGTGCCCGACGTGTAGCACATCGCGGCTGCCGTGTTCTCGTCAAAGTCCTTCCATTTGAATTTGCCGTCGGCCTGCGCAATCCAGTCCTCGTAGGCGACCACATTCTTCAGCGTGGTTTCCGGCATATGCGCTTTGTCGGTGAGTACGACGTAGCGTTCCACGCTCGGAAGTTTGTCGGCGATCTTCTCCAGGATCGGAACGAAGGTGATGTCGGTCACCACGATGCGGTCCTGCGCATGGTTGATGATCCAGGCGATCTGCTCGGGGAAAAGGCGAGGATTGACGGTATGGCAGATGGCGCCGATTCCCATGATGCCGTACCACACCTCGAGATGGCGCCAGGTGTTCCAGGCGATCGTGGCGACGCGGGCACCGAGCTTGATGCCGTCGCGCTCCAGCATCTGCGAGACCTTGAGCGCGCGCTGATGGATTTGGGCGTAGTTGGTGCGATGGATCGGTCCTTCGACCGAGCGCGTCACCACCTCTTGCTTGCCATGAATCCTGGCAGCGTGTTCGATGATCCGGTGGCAGAGCAGGGGCCAATCTTGCATCAAACCGAGCATTCTGACGTTCCTCCGAGAAGTCGCTGGGCGCGTTATCGCTCTCAGCGTTGGGCCAAAGAATTGTCATGAGTTTTAGCCTGCCGGACTTTCGCCGCAAATGGTCTTGTCGCGGCTATATGTCCGCCGGCGCAGCAATGCTTACCGCTGCGATCGGGCTGTCGCTTGTGCTCGCCGAGGGGGCGGAGGCGCGGAAATCTCCTGCGCCGCTGGATATCTTCGGCCTTGGTACACCACGGCCGCGCGCAGCCGTTCGTCCCGCCAAGATTCCATTGCCGCGACCCCGCCCTGAGGAGGCCCCCAAGGCAGCGGACGAGGGGGCGTCGGACGCGGAAGACAAGGCCTCTGCCGACAAGCCAAGCGCTGACAAGCCCGCCGAAGCTGCGCCGTCGCCCGAGAAGCAGGTCTCGGCCTGCCGGCTAGCGCTGACCGAGGAGATCGCGATCGCGCCCTCCATTCCGGATATCCGCGGCCCCGGCGCCTGCCGCGGCGAGGATCTGGTGCGGTTGGAGGCCATCGTGCTGCCGGACAAGCGCAAGGTGGCGGTCAAACCGGCGGCGATCCTCCGTTGCACCATGGCATCGGCGGTCGCCGATTGGGTGCGCAAGGACATGGCGCCACTGGCCGCGAGCCTCGGCTCTGCCATCAGCGACCTCGACAATTTCGACAGCTTCGAGTGCCGCGGCCGTAACCGCGTCGTCGGCGCGATGCTGTCCGAGCACGGCAAGGCCAATGCGCTCGACGTCCGCGCGATCAAGCTCGCCAACGGGCAGTCGATCGGCCTCACCGACCGGACCATGTCGCGCGAGGTGCGCGAGCGCGTGCTGCAGTCCGTATGCGCGCGCTTTTCTACCGTGCTCGGTCCGGGCTCGGACTGGTACCACGAGGACCACATCCATCTCGATTTGGCGCAGCGGCGCAATGACTATCGGATCTGCCAGTGGAACGTCTGGGATCCCTTGCCGCAGGTCGCCCCGCTGCTGCCGGCGGAACGTCCCGAGGAGGCGCCGCCGCGCGAGGTCGCGGCCAAGCCCGAAGCGAACGAGGACGCGGGCGACGGGGCGGAGAAACCGCCCGCGGACAAACCGACCGCTACTGGCAGCAAAGCCCGGTCGCACAAGCCGGCAACAAAAAACGCCGGTGAAACCGGCGCTTTTGAATGTCAGAGATCGAAGCCGATCAGTAGCTGCCAGCCTGGCCAGTTTGGCTGCTGCCGAGCGCCAGCCGCGAATTATACGGCGAGTCGCCATGCTTCGGCTCGAGGACCACGACGATGGTGCCGACCTTGACGCGGTTGTAGAGATCGATCGCGTCCTCATTGGTCAGGCGGATGCAGCCCGACGAGATCGAGGCGCCGATATATTCCGGCTGGTTGGTGCCGTGGATGCGGAACAGCGTGTCCTTGCCGCCCGAATAGAGATACATGGCGCGGGAGCCCATCGGATTGTCCGGTCCCGGCGCGACATAGGTCGGCACGCCCAGGCGCGAAATCTCGCCGGGGGTCGGATGCCAGGCCGGCCACTCGGTCATGCTGCCGACCTTGGCGATGCCCGACCAAGCCATGGCTTCTTCACCGACGGTGATGCCGTAGCGGATCGCCTTGCCGCCCTCCAGCACGTAGTAGAGGTAGTGATTGTCGGAATCGACCACGATCGAGCCCGGCGATTCCTTACGGTGATACTCGACGATGGCGCGGCGGAACGGCTCTGCGACCGGAGTGTTCTCGTATTTGACCTTGGCCAGGAGTTCCTTGTCCTTCGGCTTGAAGGCCTTGGTGTCCGTCGCCTCGAAATGCGTAGCCTGCATGCAGCCCGACAGCATCAGGCCAGCGGCCAAAATCCCAAATTTAACTTTCAGCGACGACATGGTTTGGTTCCAATCAAAACAATACCGTGCGGAAGGCCCGAGCTTGGCGCCCAAATTCCTCGATTCCGCTAATCCCATTATGGTTGAAATCTGCCACAATTCCAGCACAGAAGCCCTTATCCCGCGCTGCAAGAGCCAAGCTGTGGCTTTTCTGCCGCAAGTTTTACGGTGCTGTGTGAGTTTTGCGGCAAAGGCGCCCGGGACTGTCGATTCCGTGCCACAGTTGAGCCGCGGCCCCGCCCCACATACCAACGCTCCGTTAATCCGACTGTCATCGTGAACTTGTCAGAATCGCGCTAAGGGCGTGGCTGTCATTCCGTCGCAGGTTCTCTGGAGTTGTCATGTTTTCGGTGTTTATTCCCTCCGAGGCCTCCCTCAAGAAGGCCGTCATCGAGGATCTCACTGCGCTGCCTGAGAGCGCGGTCTGGATCGACCTCGTCAACCCGAGTGCGGCCGAGGACAAGGCGGTGGAGCGGCTGGCGGGAATCGCGATCCCGACCCGCGAAGACATGCAGGAGATCGAGATCTCCAGCCGGCTCTATATCGAGAACGGCGCGCGCTACATGACCGCGACGCTGATGTGCCACTCCGATACCGATATGCCCCGGACCACGGCAGTGACCTTCATCCTCGGCGACCACCGCCTGGTGACGGTGCGGTATGACTTGCCAAAGCCGTTCGCCCTGGTCGAGGCCAAGCTCGCCCGCTCCTGCACGCCGGCGATCACCGGCGAGATGGTGCTGATGGAACTCCTGGACGCGGTGATCGACCGCTGCGCCGACATTCTGGAGCGCTGCGGCGCCGAGATCGACCAGGTCTCGCACGACATCTTCGAGCCCGAGAGCGAGCGCCACGGACAGGCCAAGCGATTTTCACAGATCCTGATCTCGATCGGCCGCAAGGGCGATCTGACCTCGAAGGTTCGCGAGAGCCTGGTGTCGATCGGCCGCGTCGTGACCTTCTTGTCCGCAGTGGTCGAAGGCGTGAAATGGTCGAAGGATATGCGCGAGCAGCTCAAGACCATGCAGCGCGACGTGGCCTCGCTGACCGATCACGCATCCTATCTCTCCAACAAGATCACTTTCGTGCTCGACGCCATGCTCGGCGTCGTCAATCTCGAGCAGAACAACATCATCAAGCTGTTCTCGGTCATGGCCGTCGTCCTGATGCCGCCGACGCTGATCGCCTCGATCTACGGCATGAATTTCAAGATCATGCCGGAACTCGAATGGGTCCACGGCTATCCGATGGCGCTGGTGATGATGTTGATCGCGGCGATCGTCCCGTACTGGATCTTCAAGTGGAAGAAGTGGCTGTAGGAGCATGATCCGACCCGGAGGGCCGCGTTAGCGCAAAATGTGCGGCGGTTTTCCCTCGCGACAAACGCGAACGCGTTTGCGCCGAGATCATGCTCAAGCAAAGATCCCTACCGAGACCTTACGCCAGTCGCACAGACATAGTCGATCGTGTCGCAGAATAGAGCGGGATTGAGGCGGTGCGGTGACCTGTGCTCTGTGCCCCAATTCCTCCGGTAAAATTTGAGCGGTGGGCTGAACGTTTGCGCGAAACTTGTCTGCGATAAGCAGCGTGTTAGCCGCGAGGAACAGCCATGGTTGAAAAACACATAACGACGCCCCGCAACGTTATCGATCTGGCGAACTATCGACAGGTCGTGACGAGCGGCAAGGCGCCGTCATTGTCGGCACGCATGTGCCGGCACTGTGGTGCTCCGCTGCTCGACGGCGAGAACGACGACGACTGCTCGACAGCATTCAACGCGGCCGCTCCACGGCCGCGCGAGAGGTCGCGTCGGATTCGACTCGATTGAGGAACGGAAGGAAGGGCGATCCAGGTCTTGCGGCGGCGTTGTCTGGATCGCCTTGCTTGCCTAAGCAGCTAACAGCCCAATCATCGGCAAAAGCAATCACACGTGCTGGCCGCCGTTGATGTGGATCTCGGCGCCGTTGACGTAGGAACTGGTGTCCGTGCACAGCACGTAGATGATCTTGGCAACCTCGTCAGGCGTGCCGAGCCGGTGCATCGGGATCTGCTGCTCGACGATCTTCTCGGTGCCGGGTGACAGGATCGAGGTGTCGATCTCGCCCGGCGCGATCGCGTTGACGCGCACGCCGATGCGGCCGAAGTCGGAAGCCATCTCGCGCGTCAGCGAGGCGAGCGCAGCCTTGGACGTCGCGTAGGCGGCGCCGGCGAAGGGATGGACGCGCGAGCCCGCGATCGAGGTGACGTTGACGACTGATCCTTTTGCCGCCTTCAGCTCTTCGATGAGTCCGCGCGCCATCCTGATCGGCGCGAAAAAGTTGACGTTGAAGACGTGCGTCCAGGTATCGAGGTCGGTGTCGACCGAACCGAGCCGCGCGCCGTCCGGGCCCTTCGGCGAGATCGCGGCGTTGTTCACCAGCGCATGCAGCGTGCCGCCCTCGAGCCGGCGCCGGATCTCGGTGATCGCGCGCGCGGTATCCTGGGGATCGCCGAGGTCGACCTGGATGTGGTCCTCGGGGCCTGCGTCCCACGGGCAGTCTTCCGGGAAAGGATGCCGTGAGCAGGTGATGACGCGCCAGCCGGCCGAGGAGAACCGGATCACGGTGGCGTGGCCGATGCCGCGGCTGGCTCCGGTCAGGAGCAGCGTACGACGCGGCACATTGGATGAATGCGGCATGGACATCTTTCAGGTCGGAAAGCTGGAGACAAGGCTCAAGGATACATCCGCGTCTTGGACCACGGTCGACCGGCCGCGTCACGGCGAAATTCGATGCGGTCGTGTAGGCGGAATGGGCGGTCGTGCCAAAACTCGATCCGCATCGGCGCGATGCGCCAGCCGCTCCAGCCCGGCGGCCGCGGCACCTCGCCGATGACGTATTTGGCCGCGACTTTTGCGATGGCCTGTTCGAACGCGAAGCGGCTCTCCAGCGGCTCGGACTGCTTGCTCGCCCAGGCGCCGATCTGCGCCTGCTTGGGGCGGGTGGCGAAATAGGCATCGGCCTCGGCGTCGGTCACCGGCGTCACGTTGCCGCGGATGCGGACCTGACGGCGCAGTGACTTCCAGTGGAAAAGTAATGCTGCCTTAGGATTTGCGGCGAGTTCGCGGCCCTTCTGGCTTGCGATGTGGCTGTAGAAGACGAAACCCTCGGTATCGAAGCCCTTCATCAGCACCATGCGCACGTCCGGAAGCCCGTCCGCGTCCACGGTCGCGAGCGCCATCGCGTTCGGATCGTTCGGCTCGCTCTTGATCGCCTCGTTCAGCCAGGCCTCGAACAGCGCAAATGGCTCGTCGGCGGTGGTGAAATCACCGGATGTTAAGGGTGTCTGGTGTTTCATCGAGGTCGTGTCGGTCATGTCTGGAGTCCGAATTGCGTCCCGCGGCCCAAAACGCGCTGTTGTCCGCTACGGCCCTATATAGGGCATGGCGACGCGTTGGCCTATCGACGATCCGACCGTCCGGCTTCGTCATGACGCTGATTCTGATCGGGCTTGGTGCCGGCGGCTGCAGCTTTTCGCGCAACGACAGCAGCGCCTATGCCAGGGCCGACGACAGCGACCTGACTGGATCGATCGCGCGGCCGGCGAAGGACGCCCCGCCGACCGAGACTGATCTCGCCTTCGCCCGCAACGCTGCCTCGGACGTCCTCAGCAAGGGCGACAAGGATTCGAGCCAGCACTGGGAGAACCCGGAGACCGGCGCGCGCGGCTCGGTCACCCCGATCGCGCAATCCTATGCCGCCGAAGACGGCCGCAAGTGCCGCGACTTTCTGGCAAGCTATGTCAACGGCAATACCGAAAGCTGGCTCCAGGGCGCCGGCTGCCAAAGCAGCCATGGCCGTTGGGAGATTCATACGCTAAAGCCGTGGCGGAGCTGAGCATGATCCGGACGCGAAGGGCCACCCTCGCGAATGTGGGAACCGGTCTTCCGCTAAGATCATGCTCGAACCATCTAGAGTCAGCACGCGCCCCTAGTTGCAAAAATGCCACTCTCTCCCCACATGACTGGCAGGTGGGGCAGGGAGCCCTTTGAACAATTCGATTTCTTGAAGGAGACGTGACGGATGCGCGACCCCTATGAGGTCTTGGGGGTGCCGCGGAGCGCCAGCGCTGCCGCCATCAAGAGCGCCTATCGCAAGCTTGCCAAGAGGCATCATCCCGACAACAACAAGGGTGACCCGAAGGCCGCCGAGCGCTTCGCCGAGATCAATTCGGCCAACGAGATTCTGGGCGACGAGGACAAGCGCAAGCAGTTCGACCGCGGCGAGATCGACGCCGAGGGCAAGCCGCGCTTCCAGGGCTTTCCGGGTGGCGGCGGGCCGCGCGGCCGCGCAGGGCCCGGCGGTTTCGAGAGCTATACATTCCGGAGCGGCGGTGCGGGTGGCGCCCCTGGCGGCGGTGCGTTCGAGGATATCCTCAACAGCATGTTCGGGGGTGGGATGCGTGGCGCGCGCCCTGGGGCTGGGGCGGCCCAGTTCGACTTCGACACCGGCGGGATCGGACTCGATCTCGACGTGAACGTTGCCATGTCCGTCTCGCTGGAAGAGGCGGTCAAGGGCGGCGAGAAGCGCGTCCGGCTGCCGACGGGCAAGGAGCTTAATGTCAAGATTCCGGCTGGCGTCACCGAAGGCCAGCAGATCCGGCTGCGGGGGCAGGGCGAAAGTGCGCAAGGCCATCCGCCCGGCGATCTCCTGATCACCATCAACATCGCGCCCCACCCCTACTTTAAGGTCGAAGGCGCCGACTTGCGCATCGATCTGCCGGTCACTCTGTACGAGGCGGTGCTCGGCGCCAAGGTCCGCGTGCCTACGCTCGGCAACGCCGTGGAGCTCTCGGTGCCGAAAAACACCTCCAGCGGTCGGACCTTCCGCCTCAAGGGCAAAGGGCTGCCGAAGGCGGGTGGAACCGGGGATCTCTTCGTGACAATCAGGATTATGCTACCGGACGGGAACGACGCTGAGCTTGAAGCATTGATGGAAAAGTGGCGGGACCAACACCGCTACAATCCACGGAGCGGACTCGGCTAACGCACGATCCGGAAAACGGCGCAGCGGTTTTTTGAAAAGGTTATGCGCGAACGACAGGGCGCTATCCGAGCCCGCCTCGACGATCGGAGCATTCTCTTCCCGAAAGGATGATGCTCAACCCACGCCTGAAGCGTAGTCGCGCTTCGACGCAGATGTTTGAGACGTGTCAGCTGTCCGGCGGGGCAGCCGACAAAAAGGTGCGGCCTCGAGAGGGGGACCAGCGCGGTACCAAAAACCCCAATCGAGGCCGCCCGCGTCGATCGGCGGATCGAACGCTGCGCATTTTCGCGTGATCATCCGGTGCGATAATGAGACGCGCCGATGTCGTGATTCCAAATTTTCAATGACGGAATCGAGGCACGCGTTTGCTCGGGTTGTCTACCTCCCGTTCTTCTCGGCTTGGTCGTACACGGCCTGGGCCACCTTGGTCAGCCGGTCACGATCGGTACCGCCGCTGACGACGTAGCCAACTCCACGTTCGGCCCAGAACAGCGCACCGTCCTTATCCGTCTTGGCATAGCGCATCTGTGTCGCGCCGTTCTCGGTCTTGGCGGCGTAGATCGTGTACCGCTCGCCGGAGGCGCCTTCATACATCAGGAACGACGCCGGACCGTTCGGGCCCGGCAAGAGCCGGCCGCCGACGAGCTTCAGCCCGCTCGCCTCCAGGTTCGGAGCGAACACAGTCCAGCCGCAGCGCCGTGTCAGCCAAGCCTGCAGGTGGTCACGCTCGTTGCCGCCGACCTCGACAGGGTGGCGGACCTCGACGACGTAGAGGCGGTGGGCGTCGAGCGCGTCGGCCGTGAAGCTCTGGAAGGTCGAGGGCGCGTTGGCGGCGCCATGCGCCACCCACCCGGCTGTGCCGCCGGCAACGAAGGCAACCAGCACAGCCGCGGCGGCGCCATAGAGCCATTGCCGCGGGCGGCGCTCCAGCCGCTCAAGCTCCAGCCGTGCCGGCACCGGCTCGTGGGCGATGGAATCGTAGCGGGCGTGCAGCATCTCGGTCATGGCGCGCCACGACTGCACACGCTCGGCCTCGCCAGGGTTGGCGGCAAGCCAGGCCTCGACATCGGCGCGACGTTCGGCCGGCAGCTCGCCGTCGACATAGGCGTGCAGCTCGTCTTCGGTCACCGGGATCTTGCGATCGTTCATATCGGTTGTCTCTGGCTCTGGGGCCCAAAATGTTCTTCGTGGCTCAATGTCGCTCGCTCCATCGGCATGTGGGCGGACAACACGCGATGCATCAACTCTGCCATCATTTCACCCGCCTGAGCGCCGGGCGCTCGCCGTTCAGCGAGGCTTTGACGTGGGCGCGGGCGCGCGCCAGGCGCGACATCACGGTGCCGATCGGCACGCCCTGAATGTCGGCGACCTCGCGATAGCTCATGCCCTCCAGCATCACCAGCAGCAGCACCGAACGCTGCTCCTCGACGAGGGTGGCCAGCGCCTTCTCGATATCGCGTCCTTCGGCCTCGGTCCCGCTGGCGTCCGGATTGTTTTCGGTCAGCGGCATCAATTGCGGCCGCCTCGCCAGTGAGCGCCGCCGGTTCTTGTTGAGGTTGGTCAGGATCGTGTAGAGCCAGCTCCTGACGTCGCCTCCGAGGAACAGGCGCTCGGAGCGCAGCGCGCGCACCAACGTATCCTGCACCAGATCGTCGGCCGCATCCCCATCGCGCGTGAGCGCGCGGGCATAGCGGCGCAACGCCGGGATCATGGCTTCCACACTCTGGCGAAACGCATTCATTGCGGTTTTCACGTCCCAGTGTCCGGCGCGAGCGCCTCAACGATCATAACACCCGAATGAAACGGCTATTCCGGCGCTCGAAACAGCGTTAACGCCGTGCATTAGGACTGTACCGCGAAGGAGGGCTGGTGTACCTCCAGACCTTAACCCGCTCGATGGGACGTTGAGAAATGGCGCAGAATTCAGGTCTGATGCAGGGCAAACGGGGCGTGATCCTCGGTGTTGCCAACAACCGCTCGATCGCCTGGGGCATCGCCAAGGCATGCCGCGCGGCCGGTGCCGAGCTCGCCTTCACCTATCAGGGCGATGCGCTGAAGAAGCGCGTCGAGCCGCTCGCCGCGGAGGTCGGCGGTCTCGTGCTCGGCCATTGCGACGTCACCGACGCTGCCACCATCGACGCCGCCTTCGCGGTGCTGAAGGAGAAATGGGGCAAGATCGACTTCCTGGTGCACGCGATCGCCTATGGCGAGCAGCTCGACGGTCGCTACGTCGACACCACGCAGGAGAATTTTTCGAAGTCGATGCTGATCTCCTGCTACTCGTTCACCGCGGTGGCGCAGCGCGCCGAGAAGCTGATGACGGACGGCGGCTCGCTCATCACGCTCAGCTATTACGGTGCCGAGAAATGGATGCCGCATTACAACGTCATGGGCGTGGCCAAGGCCGCGCTGGAAGCCAGCGTGCGCTATCTCGCCGCCGATCTCGGCGAGAAAAACATCCGCGTCAACGCGATCTCGGCAGGTCCCATCAAGACGCTCGCCGCGTCCGGCATCGGCGATTTCCGCTATATCCTGAAGTGGAACGAGTACAACGCGCCGATGCGGCGCAACGTTTCGACCGAAGACGTCGGTGGCAGCGCGCTGTATTTCCTCTCCGACTTGTCGCGCGGCGTGACCGGCGAGGTTCACCACGTCGATTCCGGCTATCACGTGCTCGGCATGAAGCGCCCGGACGCGCCTGATATCTCGCTGGGTGGCAAGGACTAACTTTCAGCGGCAATGCCCGTGCCTACGATCTACTTTCTGCGCCACGGCGAGACCGAGTGGAACGCGCTCGGGCGGCTTCAGGGCACCCAGGACATCCCGCTGAACGCACGTGGCCGCAGCCAGGCCGCGCACGCGGCTGACGTTCTGGCCGATCTGTTCAGGCGCGACGGCAAGGACAAGGCGGCGCTGCCCTACGTCTCGAGCCCGCTCGGGCGTGCGCGCCAGACCATGGAACTGGTCCGCCGCAAGCTTGAATTGCCGCTTGCCGATTACTCGCTCGACGACCGCCTGCGGGAGATCGGCTACGGCACGTGGGAGGGGCTGACATTGGCCGAAAGCGAGGCCTCCGATCCTGATGTCTATGCAAGGCGCCTCGCCGACAAATGGACGGTCGCGCCCGCTGGCGGCGAGACCTATGCGGCCGTACAGCTGCGCGTCCTCGATTGGTACGAGTCGCTTCTGGTCGATACCGTCGCGGTCGCCCATGGCGGCACCTGCCGGGCCCTGATGGTGGCTTTGGGCATCGAGACCCCCGCCAGCGCCGCCGACCTCTATATCCAGCAGGGCGCCGTCTACGTGTTCCGCGACGGCCGGCTGGAGAAGTTTTATTAGGCGAGATTTCGTCATCCCGGGGCGCCCGAAGGGCGAACCGGGAATCTCGAGATTCCGGGTTCGATGCTCTGCATCGCCCCGGAGTGACGGAACTAGGCTTGAATGCCGTGGCCCTCGGGGCTACGACGTTGACATACAACGTTTATGTAAAAAGTAAGCACAGGCGACAGCCAAGCATGTCCTTCAACACCTTCGGCCACATGTTCCGTGTCACCACCTTCGGCGAGAGCCACGGAGTGGCGATCGGCTGCGTGGTCGACGGCTGTCCTCCCATGATCCCGCTCAGCGAGAGCGACATCCAGGGCGACCTCGACCGCCGCCGGCCGGGCCAGTCGCGCTTCACCACCCAGCGCCAGGAGCCGGACCAGGTGAAGATCCTGTCCGGCGTGATGGCGCATCCGGAGACCGGCGTGCAGGTAACGACGGGCACCCCGATCGGGCTCCTGATCGAGAACACCGACCAGCGCTCGAAGGACTATTCCGAGATCAAGGACAAGTTTCGGCCTGGTCATGCCGACTTCACCTATGAGGCGAAGTACGGCCTGCGCGACTATCGCGGCGGCGGGCGCTCCTCGGCGCGCGAGACCGCGACGCGCGTTGCCGCCGGTGCGATCGCGCGAAAAGTGCTGCCCGACGTCAAGGTGCGCGGCGCGCTGGTGCAGATGGGCCCGCACAAGATCGACCGCACCAAATGGGACTGGGACGAGATCGGGAAAAATCCGTTCTTCTGTCCCGACAAGGACAAGGCCGCCTTCTTCGAGACCTATCTCGACGGCATCCGCAAGAGCGGCTCCTCGATCGGCGCGGTGATCGAGGTTGTCGCCGAAGGCGTGCCGGCAGGCCTTGGCGCGCCGATCTATGCCAAGCTCGACTCCGATCTGGCCGCCGCGATGATGACCATCAACGCCGTGAAGGGCGTCGAGATCGGCGCCGGCTTTGGCGCGGCCGAATTGACCGGCGAGGAGAACGCCGACGAGATGCGCACCGGCAACGACGGCACGCGCTTTCTCTCCAACCATGCCGGCGGCGTTCTGGGCGGCATCTCCACCGGACAGCCGGTGGTGGTGCGCTTCGCAGTGAAGCCGACCTCGTCGATCCTGCAGCCGCGCCTCACCGTCGACCGCAAGGGCACTGATACCGAGATCTTCACCAAGGGCCGCCACGACCCCTGCGTCGGCATCCGTGCCGTCCCCGTCGGTGAGGCCATGATGGCCTGCGTGCTGGCCGACCACTTTTTGCGCGATCGCGGCCAAGTCGGACGCTAGTTTTTCACCTCTCCCCGACCGGTAGAGCTGAACGCCGCCGCCGGCGTTCGTGTCGCACCACAAGCTCTCCGCGCAGCTTGACGGGCCCGCAACTTCGTCCGCAAATGCGGACATGAACAGCTCCGAGCTCCAGCGCATTACCAACTGGCTGATCGACGGCGCTTGGACGTCGCAAGAGCCGGCCGAGATGATCGCCGATTTCTGCGAACGTCTGGTCGCGGCCGGCCTGCCGCTGTGGCGGTTCGGTATCTTCATCCGCACGCTGCATCCGGAAATCTTCGGTCGCAACTTCATATGGCGGCAGGGCGAGGAGGTCGAAATCGGCAGCGTCGATTTCGATATTCTGGACACGCCCGAATTCGCCCGCAGCCCGCTCCGCATCGTGTTCGAGCAGAGGCTGGAGGTCAGGGGACGCGCGAGCGATCCTGACAGCAAGCGATTTCCGTTCCTCGACGACATGCGTGCCGAAGGCGCGACCGACTATATCGCGGTGCCGGTGCCGTTTCTCGACGGATCCATCCACGCGACGAGCTGGATCACGCAGCATCCCGGCGGCTTCAGCGACGACGACATCGCGGCGATCCGAACCATCATAGCGCCGCTGGCGCGCGTCAGCGAGATCATCAGCCTGCGGCGCACCGCCGAGATGCTGCTCGACACCTATGTCGGCAACCGCGCCGGCGCGCGCATTCTCGGGGGCCAGATTCGCCGTGGCCACACCGACACCATGCAGGCGGTGATCTGGCTGTCGGACCTGCGCGGCTTCACCGCGCTGTCGGACCGGCTGCCGGCCGAGACGGTGGTCGCGATCCTCAACCATTATTTCGATTGCCAGGTCACCGCGATCCGGGGCCATGGCGGCGAGGTGCTGAAATTCATGGGCGACGGCCTGCTCGCGGTGTTTCCGATCGACGAATATGTCGGCGATGCTGCCCATGTCTGCGCGCGCGTGCTGGAGGCCGCGCGCGAAGCGCGCGCCAGCGTGGAGTCGCTCGCGTTTCCGGTCGGCGATGCCGTCGAGCGCTTCCGTTTCGGGGTCGCGCTGCACGTCGGCAACATCCTCTACGGCAATATCGGCGGCGGCAACCGGCTGGACTTCACCTGCATTGGCCCCGCCGTCAATCTCGCGGCCCGGCTGGAGAAGATCACGGGGCGGCTGGGCCGGACCGTCGTCGCCTCGGAGGGTTTTGCCAATGTCTGCCACCACCACTGGCACGAGCTCGGCGAGTTTCCGATCGCGGGCTTTTCCAAGGCGCAGCGCGTGTACGGGCTGGCGGAAGAGACGCCGGTGGTGATGGCCTAAAGCATGATCCGGAAAGGTGCGCAGCGGTTTTCCGAAGAGATCATGTTCAACAACAATCTAAAGCGCGATGACGATTCGTTCTATTCGCATCGCGCTCTAGGGCTGGCGCTGCCGGCGGCTCTAGCTGTCGCGAACATAAGACTGTTTCAGACCGAGAGTCAGCACCCTCAAGGTGATCCACAGCCGCAGCATGGCGAAGCTGAAGATGAAGACGAAATAGATCAGGTTCTTGGTGAACTGCGTCGAGGACGAGGTCTGCCAGAAGTTCCAGATCGCGGTACGCACCGCCTCCTGTCCATAGGCGAGAGCCACGTTGATGACGCCGAGGGCGATGACGGCGGCGCCGAGCCACAGCCCGCGTCGTGCGAATTCGCCGATCGCCGCAAACAGGGCGACCCTGCCGTCGTCGCGCTCGGCACGCACGATCATGAGCAGCACGATCGCGGCGATCCATGCGCTCCAGAAACGTCCGGGATGGGTGAACTGATCGAACGCCATGCCGTCGAGGCCGGCCATGAGATGATACGTAGCTCCGTAACCGGCCGCTGCGGCGCTGAGCGCAGCTGCGATCATCACGAGCATGATCCGCCACAGGATCGAGAAGGAAAGCTTGAACTGCTCGCCCATTGTCAGCGCACCCAGCGAGGATTGGCCACCCGCCGCCTCGATCGATTGTTGCGCCGTCGCAAAGAAGGCCAGCAGCACCGAAATGTCGGAAACGATGATTGCGGGCAACGCCACGGCGCCGCCGCCGAACGCGATCACACGCATCGCGGCCGCCAGGATCAGCCAGGGCAGGGCATGCAGCAGCCTGAACGGACCGAACGAGGTTTCGGGGCGGGCCGGCTTGAGCTCGAGTTGTTTGCGCAGTGTGACTGTCATCGCATGGTGGTGACACAGGAGATTAAACCTGCGGTAGCACGGATCGCTAAAATTGACCCGAAGCGGGCAGGCGGCGCCTATTCCTCCGGCTCCGTCGTGAACAGCAGCGGATAACCCTTGGCGCGTCCGGCATCGGTGGCGCGCGTCGCCTTGGTCTCGGCGACGTCCTTGGTGAACACGGCGACGACGCAGGCGCCCAGCTTGTGCGCGGTGATCATCACCTTGTAGGCCTGATCCTCGGTCATGCGGAATTCGGCCTTGAGCACCATCGTGACGAATTCGCGCGGCGTGTAGTCATCGTTGATCAGGATGACCTTGTGCAGCTTCGGCCGCTCGACCTTGGTCTTCGTCCTGGTTTTCGGTGTGGTAACGGTATCGTTCATTCCGCCTCCCGGACACGGCGGGCTCGGGTTCCTGCTGGAGGGATCAGCTCGCGACCTTCGCACCATATTGCAGGACCTGCACCTTCTCCAAGGTGATCAGCCCGCTCGACATCATGCCATCGAGGATGGGCAGGAATGCGTTGATGTTGTCCTCGCTGTCGACGATCTCGATCAGCAGCGGCAGGTCTTCCGAAAGTCGCAGGATCTTCGACGTGTGCAGCCGGCTCGACCTGCCGAAGCCCATCGGACCGCGCAGCACGGTGGCGCCGGCGAGGTGCCGCTCGCGCGCCGTCATCACGATCGCTTCATAGAGCGGCTTGCCGTCGAAATGGTCGCTCTCGCCGATGAAGATCCGGAGCGAAACTGCCTGAGCGGGGATTTGCATGGTCAGCTCCTTGTCAAGCCGTTATAGCGGCTCGCCATCATATGGCCGATCCAGACCGACACCAGCCAGCAGATCACGGACGCGGCAATGTAGGCGAGCGCGGTGTATTTCATGCCGCCGTGGAGCAGGCGGAAGGTCTCCAGGCTGAAGGTGGAGAACGTGGTGTAGCCGCCGCAGAACCCGGTCATGACGAACTGTCGGTGCTCGGGCCGCGCCAGCACGCGGCCGTCGGGGCCGGTCAGCGTCGCGTAGAAGCCGATGATCAACGATCCCGTCGCGTTGATGAACAGCGTGGCGAAGGGAAAGCCCGGCCCGGTGTCGAGCGCGAGACCGACCAGATAACGCGTCAGCCCGCCGACGATGCTGCCGCCGGCAACCCAGGTGTAAAGTATCGCGCTACGCCAGCGATCGGCGGAGGAGGGGACGCTCATGTGCTGCTATCCTCCAAGACTGTCCGCAAGGAGAAAGCCGCAACTAACGGCGGCGAGGCACAGCCCGACCGAGAACACGACGTTGCCGAGTGCGTGCATTGGCTCGCCGCTCCGCGCCAGCGTCAGGGTTTGCAGGCTGAACGAGGACACCGTGGTGTAGCAGCCGAGAAAGCCGGTCACCGCGAACAGCCAAGGGTTGGGCGTGGCGAAAACCGAGCCGGGATGGGCCGCGAGCGCGCCAACAATGCCGATCAGGAAGGCGCCGGTGACGTTGATCGTCATGGTGCCCCACGGAAACGTCTCGCCCAGCCGCCGCGCGATCGCGCCGGACACGAAATAGCGCGCGCAGCCGCCGAGCACGCTCCCGATCATGATCGCAAGCACTCCACTCAGCACGACGAAAAGCTCCCCCTCATCATTTTTGCTCCGCTGCCAGACCGTTGCCGACGGCAAGCAGTCCTACGAGCGAGATCAGCGCAAAGCCGAGCCCTGCCAGAAACGTGCCTGCCGGACCGTAGGCATCCCACAACGCGCCGGCGATCACGCTCGCGGCTAACAAGGCGAGGCCCGTGAACAGGTTGAAATAGCCGAACGCGGTGCCGCGCAGGCTCGGCGGCGCGGCGTCGGCGACGAGGGCCGAGAGCAGGCCTTGCGTCAATCCCATATGCAGCCCCCACAGCACGACGCCGAGCGCGAGGCCTGCAAGGCTCGGGAGCAATGCCAGCGCGAGGTCGGCCCCGGCAAGGAAGATGAGGCCGAGCGCGAGCAGGCCGGTTCGGTTGATCCGGTCCGACAGCACGCCGGCCGGATAGGCCGACAGTGCATAAGCGACGTTCATCAGCACCAGCACCGCCGGCACCCACATCGCATTGAGCCCGATGTTCTGCGCGCGCAGGATCAGGAAGGCCTCGCTGAAGCGCGCGAGCGTGAAGACGACGCCGACCGCGACGACGCGCCAGTAGACCGATCCGAGCTGCCGCATCGCGGCAAGATTGAGCGGGTTCTTCGCAGGCTCCCGGCTCGGATCCGCCGGCTCGTGCACGGCAAGTGCGATCAGTCCGAAGGACAGGAAGGCCGGCAGCACCGCAACCCAGAACACGATCGTAAAATTGTCCGCCGTCCACCACATCAGGCCGATGGCCGCGAGCGGCCCGACGAAGGCACCGATCGTGTCGAGCGATTGTCGCAGGCCAAAGCTCGCGCCGCGCAGGCCGATGGGAGCGATGTCGGCGATCAGGGCATCGCGCGGCGCGCCGCGAATGCCCTTGCCGACGCGATCGATGAAGCGCGCCGCCACCAGCCACCCGACGCTCGACGCGAGCGGAAACAGCGGTTTGGTGAAAGCGGCTAGCCCATAGCCGAGCGCGGCGAGCAGCTTGCGCCGACCAAGCCAGTCCGACAGGGCGCCGGAGAAGATTTTCGTGATCGAGGCGGTCGCCTCGGCAATGCCCTCGATGAAACCGACCGTGAGCGTGGAGGCGCCGAGCACGGTGACGAGATAGACCGGCAGCAGCGCATGGATCATCTCGGAGGAGATGTCCATCAGCATCGAGACGAAGCCGAGCACCCAGATTCCCCTGGGCAGTGAGGCGCGCGCGGCATTCGGTGTCGTCGTCGTCACGTCTTCGCCTTCTCCTGCCCTGGCTTGCTGGCCTTCGTCACCAGGCAACAAAAAACCCGCCATCGGCGGGTTGGTCCATGCTCCCACCAAAGGCGAAGGCCTAACGATTGCCCCACCTCAAGCAGGAGTCATCAGCCCACTACGATCATCGACCGCCGGGCGGTTGTCGGGGGACTCCATCCCCATCTGTGGGTCCAGCCTAGCATGGAAATTGCGCCGGACAAGTGGGCGGGGAAGTGTGCCTACACACCACATCATTACATCCGGGCTTGGCTCTGCGAAGCGCCCCGGAGTGCCGGTGCGTATATGACCGCTCGTGTTCCGGCGGCGCGAGCGCGGCAACAGCGCGGCAGCTTTGCGCAAATTGGGCCGATCCTAACTCGAATGTGAAGCGCAAGCGATCTTCGCACTTTGCGGCAAGGCGATTGCATGTCACCATCGCGTCATACGACGGGAGACTGGTGCGATGCGCTTGCTGTTCTCGATCGGGGCTGTACTGGTGGCCGGCGTGCTTGCCGGAGGGGAAGTCGCGGGCATCGCGGCGCCAGGACCAAAATTCGAGCTGCCCGAGAATCAGGCGCAGCGGCCGGTTGCCGACAAGGATGCGCAGACGGTCGACGTCGAACTGATCCTCGCCGTCGACGTGTCCTACTCCATGGACATGGACGAGCTCGCGATCCAGCGCGAAGGCTACGCGCAGGCGATCCAGTCGAAGGAATTCCTCCAGGCGCTGAAGCTCGGTCCGAACGGCCGCATCGCCGTGACCTATTTCGAGTGGGCCGCTTCCAGCGACCAGAAGATCATCATCCCCTGGCGGCTGATCGACGGCCCCGAGACCGCGGATGCGGTCGCCGCCGAGATCATGAAGACGCCGATCCGGCGCGCCTCGCGCACCTCGATCTCCGGCGCGATCACGTTCGCGATGCCGCTGTTCGACGAGGATCCCTACCGGGGCTTGCGTCGCGTGATCGACGTTTCCGGCGACGGCCCCAACAACAATGGCGGCCCGGTCACGGTGGCGCGCGATGCCGCGCTCGAGAAGGGCATCGTCATCAACGGTCTGCCAATCATGGTCAAGGAGCCATCCTATTCGACCATGGATATCGACAATCTCGACTTCTACTACGAGGACTGCGTCATCGGCGGTCCCGGCTCTTTCGTCATCACGATCAAGGACCGCGACAAGTTCAAGGAAGCGATCCGCACCAAGCTGCTGATGGAGGTCGCCGGCCGCACGCCGGAGCGCCCCGTGATGCGGGTTGCGGACAAGGAGCCGCGCGTCAATTGCATGATCGGCGAGAAGATCTGGTCGGACCGCTGGGGCCGCTAATGGCGCACGGCGATTGGGACCTTTCGCCTCATCCCGCCCGACGGTTGAATTTAACCGCTCGTTAACCGGCACATGGCCCTAATTCGACTGCTTCAGTTCGTTTCCGATTGCTGTTTTGACCCTGCTGTCGGGCGCGATCGAGAGCGGGGGTTCGTCGAACCCGTCCACCGAGCAGACCAATGGCCATCGTCGCCTCGAGCACCAGCCAGATTTCGCCCGCCAATGAGCGGGTCTTTCACCAGAGCAAATTGCTCGGTGAATGGAAGGGCAATTGGGTCGGCAACAACCAGCCTGTCAGCTTCAAGGTCGTGAACATCCGCGGTGCCCGGGCGCAGGTCGAGTACACTCATAACGGGCATACCGAGCGGGGCTTTGCCGAGGTCAATGGCTCGCTGATCACCTTCGGCGGGGTCACGGTCGGCACCAAGGACGGTAAGAGCATGGTGCTGTTGTTCTCGGCGGGCGGCGCTGGCAAGCAGAGCGCCAATCTCGAGAAGCAGGAACCGCCGGCTTCCGACAGCCGCCTCATGGGAAGCTGGGGCGGCTATTCCAGCGATAACGGCAAGAGCGCGAGCTTCAAGGTGCTCTCGGTCAACGGCAAGGAAGCCCAGGTCAGCGTCACCACCGACGGCGTCACCCGCCAGGGCACCGGCACCGTCTACAAGAACGTCATCATGTTCGGGCAGGCGCAGATCGCAACCGACGACGGACAGAATGGCAAGGTCATCTATCAGGTCGGCACAAAATCTTTCATGGTGCCGGTGACGAAATATCCGCCGGCGGACTCCTCGTCTTCGATCGACAAGACGGCCTGAAAGCTGCCTTTCGCCATTTCGGCGGCCGCTCCACGAACGCCCTCAAGCCCTCCTGCGCGTGCGGCCGCGAGCTCGGCATAGCCCGATGTCGTAGTCGGAGGAGGGATGCACGCTGCCCCGCGCGCGTGAGCCGCCGAGCACCACGGCCTGAACGCCCGGTACCTCCGCAAGAATGGGGGTCAGGCGGGTGAGCAAGGGATCGAGGAACATCAGGTGCAACTCTCCGGAAGGCCCGCGCCGTGACGTCGGCCGGATCGCTCCGCTGGCATTGGTAAGGTCCGGCGAGTATAATTTGCAAAACTCTTGACGGTCATCTGAATGTTCAACGTCGCAGATTCATGTGCTCTTGCAACTCTCGCAGTGCTCTGCCTGACCGGCGCACCTGTTCATGCGCAGGTTGCGCCGCTGAGATATTGGATACCCGGCGGGCCTTTCGGCCTTGGTAACGGTGCGGACCAGAACTCCGATACTTACGGCAGCTTCTCGAGCTTCAATGCCGGCGATGCGGCTTGGCGCACCAGCTATGCGAATGGTTTCTTCGTCGGCAGCGAGCGCGGCAATTTTGGTTTGAGCGGCTTCAACCAGGCTGGTTCGGCCGCCAATTTCAGCGCGCTGTCCTATGACAGCACGCAGTTCGGCTACACCACCAAGGCGGCAGGTGGTTTGCCTGTCACGTTCTTCGCCGGTTTCGATACGTTGAAGTACGGCAATGGCATCGGCAGCTCGCTGGCGCCGCTGACCTCCACCGCCACGCCCGGTTATGGTGCGTTCGCGGGTGTCGAGTTCAAGCCGACCCCCAACCTCAGCCTGTCGTTCGGCGCCGGTTTCAGCCAGCAGCAATCGGGACGCATGGACAGCGACATCAACTCCTCGATGCTCCCCGGCGAGTCGCCGGTTTTGGGCGGCCTGCGGCGCTAGAGCATGATCCGGAAAGTGCGAAGCCGTTTTCCGAAAAGATCATGCTCAAAACAAAACCTAAAGCGCGGCGGTTCATCCTGCTCTCATTGCGCTTTAGCGCGTAAGCCGCGCCACCAGCTCCACATGCGGCGTGTGCCGGAACTGGTCGACCGGCACCACCGCCTCCAGCCGATAGCCGCCGTCGATCAGCAGTCGCGCATCGCGGGCAAAGGTCGCGACGTTGCAGGACACGGCGATCACGACAGGCACCTTGCTAGCGGCGAGCTTCAGCGCCTGGGCCTGCGCGCCCTGGCGCGGCGGGTCGAACACCACCGCGTCGAAGTCGCGCAGCTCCGGCGGGACCAGGGGACGGCGGAACAGGTCGCGTGGCTCGGCTTTGATTGGCTTCAGGCCGGGCGTGCGCGCCGCTTTCGCGAGCGCGGCGATCGCGCCGGCGTCGCTGTCATAGGCAGTGACGCGGGCCTTCTCGGCGAGCCTCAACGCAAACGGGCCGACGCCGCAGAAGAGGTCGAGAACTTCCTTGGCCTTGCCGACGCGCTCGGCGACGAGCGCCGCCAGCGTCTCTTCGCCCGCGACCGTCGCCTGCAGGAACGAGCCCGGCGGCAGCGTCACCTCCGCGCGGCCCATCTTCACCGTCGGCGGCAGGCGTTGCAGCACCAGCTCGCCATGCCGCGTCAGTCGTGCCAAGCGGTGCTGATCGGCGACGCGCGACAGCGCCGTGACCAGCGGCGTCGGCAGCGGGCCGGAGCCGCGCACGTCGATATCGAGGCCGTTGGCCGTGGCGGTGACCTGGATGTCGAGCGGTTTCGTCACCGGCATCTTGGACGTCAGCGGCTCGGCGAGCGCCCAGGCGGCATCGAGCGCGCCGGCGAGCGCGGGATCAAGGATGGGGCAGCGATGGATCGGAATGACGTCGTGCGAGCTCGCCGCGGAGAAGCCGACCTTGAGGATGTCATGCGTGCCGAACCGGCCGTGCAGCGTGATGCGTCTGCGCCCCGCGCCGTGCGCATCGACCAGCGGCGCCACTTCGCAATCCACGCCGGCCTGCGCCAGCGTCTCGACCACGATGCCGCGCTTCCAGGCGCGATAGGGCTCGGCCGCCCAATGCTGGATGGCGCAGCCGCCGCAGACGCCGAAATGCGGGCAGAACGGCTCGATGCGCTCGGGGCTTGCGACGTCCACCGCGAGCAGCTTGCGGCGATCGGGATGATGGCCTGCGGCGTGATCGACCTCGACGGTCTCGCCTCGAAGCGTATAGGGCACATAGATCGCTTCGCCCGTCGCCAGCGAGACGCCGTCGCCGCGATGGCCGACGTGATCGATCGTCAGGCGCTCAACCACGCCGCGCGCCCAGGAAGAATTCGATGTTGCCGTCACCCCCCGTGATCGATGACGGAAACACATCGATGTCGGTGCAGCCGAGCGAGGCCGCGAACGCTGCGATGTCGTCACAGATCTCCCGGTGCACGACGGTGTCGCGGATGATGCCTTTCTTGTTGTGCTTCCGGTCGGCCTCGAATTGCGGCTTGATCAGCGCCAGCAGGCTCATGGGCGCCGCTGCCAGCGACAGCGCCACCGGCAGCACCGCCTTGAGCGAAATGAAGCTGACGTCGATGACGACGATATCGGGCCGCGCCGGCAGGCGCTTGCCTTCGTAGGACCGGATGTCGGTCTCCTCCATCGACACGATCTTGGGATGATCGCGCAGCGAGGGATGCAACTGGCTGGTGCCGACGTCGATGGCGAACACCAGGCTGGCCCCGTTCGCCAGCAGCACCTCGGTGAAGCCGCCGGTGGAGGCGCCGACGTCGAGGCAGACATGATCCTCGATTTCAATCGGGTAATGCTCGAGCGCGCCAGCGAGCTTGACGCCGCCGCGGGAAACATAGGGGTGGGCCGGCTCGGCCTGGATCACCGCGTCCTCGGCGATCGTCTCCGATGGCTTGGTCACCTGCTTGTCATCGGCCGTGACCAGCCCGGCCTCGATCGCCGCGCGCGCCCGCGCCCGGCTTTCGAACAGGCCGCGCTCGACCAGCAATACGTCCGCGCGCTTGCGGGGAGTGGACATTACGCTCTCATGGGCACGACTGAGCTGCTTATGTAGCGATCAATCGCGCAGCCGCCATCCGGACGCAAGCCTCGAACGCGGCGAGATCGTGCCAGACATCGATTGGCATCTCGGCCGGCGTCACCAGCGGGCAGCCATGCCGCTCCAGCGCATGGATCATCATGAGGTTGTCGACCAGGCCGAAATCCTCGACCGTCAGTCCCTGCGCATCGACCAGCCGTCCATCCTCGGAGGCGACCTCCATAAAACGGCCGACGCGGTCGGCATAGGCGGCGCCATCATTGGAATAGGCGAGGCAGAATTTACGCCGCCCGGCCATGTAGCCGAGTTCGTAGACGGTACCGGGATCGGCGCCTGCGCCGCGGAACGGGGTGAGATTGGCGATGATGGCATCGGCCTCGTTCATCATCGCCTCGTTGCCACAAAAGATCTGCCGCGAAGCGTCGGGCGCAGTGAGGTCGATCGCGTTGTCGAGCGGATAGAGGCCGGTGAGACCGTGAGCCGTGCAGATATCGATCTTGCGGCGGCCGATCTCGATCGCGTCCGGCAGGAACACGTCGGGGCCTGCAAGATAGATTTTCATGGGATCAAAGCCCGAAAATCATGGATCGAGACCCGAGCCGCGGGGCGTGCTCTGCTCCCTCCCCCGCTTGCGGGGAAGGACTGGGGAGAGGGTGTCTCCTCGATCGAGAACCCCCGAGAGGAAAGAGCCCTCACGCGACGCTTCGCGTCGACCGCTCCCGCAAACGGGAGAGGTGAACATCAAGCCAGCTTGACCGTCTCGGCCTTGACGTCCTTGCCGAGCGCTTCGAACACCTTGGCGACGATGCCCTTGGCGTCGAGACCGGCGCGGGCGTACATCGCGGCGGGCGTGTCGTGATCCAGGAACACGTCGGGCAGCACCATCGAGCGGAACTTGACCATGCCGGTGTCCAGCACGCCCTGATCGGTCAGGAACTGGGCGACATGCGAGCCAAAGCCGCCGATCGAGCCTTCTTCGATCGTGATCAGGATCTCATGGTCGCGGGCGAGCTTGAGCACCAGCTCGGTGTCGAGCGGCTTCATGAAGCGCGCATCCGCAATCGAGGTCGACAGGCCGTGGGCTGCGAGCTCGTCGGCCGCCTTCTCGCATTCGGCGAGGCGCGTGCCGAACGAGAGCAGGGCGATCTTGCTGCCCTGGCGGATCATGCGGCCCTTGCCGATTTCGAGCGGAATGCCGACTTCGGGCATCTCGATGCCGCGGCCTTCGCCGCGCGGATAGCGCAACGAGCTCGGACGGTCATCGATCGCGACCTGCGTCGCCACCATATGCACGAGCTCGGCCTCGTCCGCCGCCGCCATGATCACCATGTTTGGCAGGCAGCCGAGATAGGCGTTGTCGAACGAGCCGGCATGGGTCGCGCCGTCGGCGCCGACCAGGCCTGCGCGGTCGATGGCGAAGCGGACGGGCAGGCTCTGAATTGCGACGTCATGCACGATCTGGTCGTAGCCGCGCTGGAGGAAGGTCGAGTAGATCGCGCAGAACGGCTTGTAGCCTTCGGTCGCAAGACCGGCGGCGAACGTCACCGCATGCTGCTCGGCGATGCCGACGTCGAAGGTGCGGTCGGGGAACGCCTTGTTGAAGATGTCGACGCCGGTGCCCGACGGCATGGCCGCGGTGATGGCTACGATCTTGTCGTCCTTCTGCGCTTCCTTGACGAGGCTCTGGCCGAACACGTTCTGGTAGGCCGGCGCGTTCGGCTTGGCTTTGGCCTGCGTGCCGGTCGCGACGTCGAACTTGACGACGGCATGGTACTTGTCGGCGGACGCTTCCGCCGGGCCATAGCCCTTGCCCTTCTGCGTCACCACGTGGACCAGGATCGGTCCCTCCTCCATGTCGCGCACGTTCTTCAGCACGGGCAGAAGGTGATCGAGATTGTGACCGTCGATCGGGCCGACGTAATAGAAGCCGAGCTCCTCGAACAGCGTGCCGCCATCCATCATGAAGCCGCGGGAGTACTCCTCGACACGGTTGGCGCGGTTGGCGATGATCTTGGGCAGGCGCTTGTTGATCTGCTTGGCCGCATCGCGCAGCGTGCGATAGGTCTTGCCGGAGTAGAGGCGCGACAGATAGGCGCTCATGGCGCCGACCGGCGGCGCGATCGACATGTCGTTGTCGTTGAGGATGACGATCAGGCGCGAGTTCATCGCACCGGCATTGTTCATGGCCTCGTAGGCCATGCCCGCCGACATCGCGCCATCACCGATCACGGCGATCACGTTGTTCTTGCCGCCGGAGAGATCGCGTGCCACGGCCATGCCGAGGCCGGCCGAGATCGAGGTCGAGGAATGCGCCGCGCCGAACGGATCGTAATCGCTCTCGCTGCGCTTGGTGAAGCCGGACAGGCCGCCGCCGGTGCGCAGCGTGCGGATGCGGTCGCGCCGGCCGGTGAGGATCTTGTGCGGATAGGCCTGATGGCCGACGTCCCAGATCAGCCGGTCGCGCGGCGTGTCGAAGACGTAATGGATCGCGGTCGTGAGTTCGACGACGCCGAGACCCGCGCCGAAGTGACCCCCGGTCACCGAGACGGCATCGATGGTCTCCTGCCGCAGCTCGTCGGCGACCTGGCGAACCTGCTCGATCTTCAGCTTGCGCAGGTCTTCCGGCGTCCGGATGGTGTCGAGAAGCGGCGTTTTACTGTATGCGTTCACGGCGATTTCCAATTTGTCAGCGCCGGAAGGTCATTCCGGTGCGCGATGGGTTTGCTCAATATCGGCGCAGCGCGAGTCCTCAAACCGTCGGAGCCACCTGCATGGGGCAAGGCCCCGTCTTCAGCTTAGGTAAGCTTAAGTGCGCTCCGGTTCAGTCTCTGTGATCCCTGTCACTTAGATCGGCTTCGCCCGTCTCAGCCCATTTCTTTAGCAGTTTGAAGCCCTTGTCGTCGGTAATCGATGCCCACGCAAGGCTTACAAAAAGCCACACTCCGCGCAGCTTTACACCAAACCTTTGGCCAAAGCCAACCCGCTGGGCCGATTGGGGGTATGCAGGTGCAACCGGCGGGCCGGAGTGGTTAACTGCGGCCCGTGACGCAGGGTTCCGGGCCTGCCGGGTCCTTCGCGGGCTTTTTTGGCCAGAATCGGGTCTTTTTGGTCTCTCAGGGTAGGAATCTGGTACCGGCCGCACCGGTTGGAACCGTCACGTTCGTGGAACGGCGAGGGTGCGATCACGAAAGGTGCAGCTACGCTCCAACCTGCCCTGTTACAGGGCCGACCGGGTCAGAAACCGTGGGGAAGCCTTTGGCTTATTGGACGTCGAGCGGCGCGGTGCCGGTGGCCTGGCCGCTGGCATCGGTGGTGATCTTGTCGACGCGCGCCTCGGCCTGCCGCAGTAGATCCTCGCAGCGGCGCTTCAGGGCCTCGCCGCGCTCATAGATCGTCACGGATTCCTCGAGCGGCACCTTGCCGTCTTCGAGCCGCTTCACGATCGTTTCGAGTTCCTCGATCGCGCGCTCGAAGGTGAGCCTGGAGACGTCGATTTGGGTATTTTCGGCCATATCCGTTTCCGATTGCCCGGTTCGCTTCACATGAGAAAAAGCAGACTTTTGCGGGCTTAATGTGGCGGGTGCGTCATGCGCCCATCAGGGCACCGACATGCGCCGTAACAGATTCTTTCAGTCCTTGCAGGTCATAGCCGCCCTCGAGCACCGAAACAATGCGGCCTCCTGCGGTCTTGTCGGCGAGGTCCATCAGCTTGCGCGTCACCCAGGAATAGTCCTCGGCGCGCAGGTTCAGCGAGGCGAGCGGGTCGCGGTAATGCGCGTCGAAACCTGCTGAGATGATGAGCAGCTCGGGGCTGAATTTTTCGAGCTGCGGCAGGATCAAATGCTCGAACGCGGAACGGAATTCCGGCCCGCCGTCCTCCGACGCGAGCGGCGCATTGACGATGGTGTCGTGGTCGCCGCGCTCGCTCTTGGCTCCGGTACCCGGGAACAGTGGCATCTGGTGCGTCGAGCAGTACATCACGGTCGGGTCCGACCAGAAGATGTCCTGCGTGCCGTTGCCGTGATGCACGTCGAAATCGACGATCGCCGCGCGCTTGATGCCGTATTTGCGCTGCGCATGGCGCGCCGCGATAGCGACATTGTCGAAGAAGCAGAAGCCCATCGGCTTGCCGATCTCGGCGTGATGTCCGGGCGGGCGCACCGCGACGAAGGCGTTGCGATGCTGGCCCGTCATCACGGCTTCGGTTGCCGCGACCGCGCCGCCGACGCCGCGCATCACCGCTTCCCACGTGCCCGGCGACATCGAGGTGTCGCCGTCGATGTAGACTTGGCCGCTGGTCGGCGCGATGTGGCGCAACTCGGTGACGTAATGCTCGTTGTGGCACAGCGTGACCAGATCGAGATCGCCCTCCGGGGCCTGGTCGCGCACCAGAAACTGGAAACGCTCGTGCGACAGCGCTTCCTCCACCGCGCGCAGGCGATCCGGCCTTTCAGGATGTCCCGGCGGCGTGACGTGGTCGAGGCAGGCCTTGTGGGAGAGGAGAAGCGTGCTCATCAGGTCGGCCTCATGGGATGCGGGCTCTTGGCGTCGCTTGGCGCATCCGGCGCCAAAACGCAAATGCAAAACCCAAATCTAGGCGTTTGGGCGGCAACGGCAATGGGCCGTCCCGGGCCGTCCCGTTCGATCCGGATCAATTCACGCGCAGGATGCGGGTAGGCGGCAGCGGTCCAATCGGCCCATGCGCTCGGAAGAACGCGAACAGCGCGTCCGCGTCGTAACCGCCATATTGTGGCGCGGTGCCCTGTTTGGCGACGGTAAAGCCGTCGCCGCCGACGGCGAGGTAATCGTTGAGGGTGACGCGGTAGCCGCTTCCAGGTTCGATCGGCCTGCCGCCGAGACTCATCCTGTCGGTGATCACGCGCTCGCCTAATGGCTTCGCCGCATCCCAGGCATAGCTGAACCCGTTCGACACCTGGAGGATCCGTGGCCGCTTCGGGTCCAACCATTGCTGCTCGAGCAAGTCCTTGAGCAGGCGGCCCGTGAGCGTCATGGTGACGAGGCGGTTGCGAAACGGTTGGCTGGCGAAGACATCGCCGAACGTGATCGCGCCATTCTCCTTGGGAACGATGTCGGTGCGGATGCCGCCGGGATTGGTGAGCGCGATCACGGCGCCGCCGTCCTTGGCATCGCGGGTTGCAAGCAATTGCGCATCGGCAATGACGTCGCCGAGCGCGCTTTCGCCGGCCTCGTTCGGAATGCGCGACAGCGTCTGGGTCACCGATCCGGCCGGCCGGTTGGCGATTGGCGCCGACAGCTTGTCGTAGGCCTCGATCAGCGCGGTCTGATCCGGATCTTTCGCAAGCGAGGCATTGGCGACGACGACGTTCTCGGCCCTGGCGCTGACGATGTCGCGGCTTGCGGGATCGAGCTTGAGATCGATCGCGGTGACCAGCGTGCCGTATTTGTCGCCGCTGGTGACGAGGCGTCCATCGATATCGCAGACATAGGCGCGGTGGGTGTGGCCGCTGACGACGATGTCGACGGCCCGGTCGAATTTCTTCACGATGTCGACGATCGGACCCGAGATGCCGGGACATTCGTTGTAGTCGCCGGTGGGCTCGCCGCCTTCGTGGATCAGCACGACGATCGCTTCCACCCCACGCGCCTTCAATTGCGGCACGAGCGCATTGACTGTCTCGGCTTCGTCGCGAAATTCGAGACCGGCGATGCCGGCGGGCGAGACGATGCCGGCGGTGCCCTTCAGCGTCAGTCCGATGAAGCCGACGGGAACGCCGTCGAACTCCCTGATCTCGTACGGCGGCAGCACGCTGTTGCCGGTGGCGGTCTCGATGGTCGAGGCCGCGAGATAGTGGAATTTGGCGCCCGTGAAGGGATGCGGCCCCTGGCAGCCGTCGACCGGATGGCAGCCGCCGTTCTGCATCCGCAAGAGCTCGGCCTTGCCCTCGTCGAATTCGTGATTGCCGATCGAACTGATCGCAAGACCCATCTTCGAGAGCGACTCGATTGAAGGCTCGTCGTGAAACATCGCCGACAGGAACGGGCTCGCGCCGATCAGATCGCCTGCGGCGACGAAGATCGTGTTCCTGTGTCCTTCGCGCAGCTGCTTCACCAGCGTCGCCATGTATTCGGCGCCGCCGGCCGCCACCATCACCTTCCTGGCCTTGTCCTCGGGATCATTGATGCGAATGCCCCCTGGCGAAGGCCGCAGATTGCCGTGGAAATCGTTGATCGCGAGGATGCGCAGCTCGACCGGGGCTGCGGTCTCGGCTGAGGCGGGGAGGGTGCTGGCGAGAGCGAGGGCGGCAAGGATGGATGGGTATCGCATGGAACAAGATTAGTCGGTCCGCACAAAGATTTCACGAAACTCTTTTGTTGAAGCACCGCGCCTGCCGCACGCTCCCGCCCGCCCCTTGAGGGAGCGGGTCGGCTCGCATGAAATGCGAACCGGGGCGGGGCGACAGACCATCCCGTGAGGAGGTGTTGGCGAGGTTCGTATCCCGGCGAGAGTCTTCGTGCGGCTCACCCTGCCCCGCGCTTCGCGCGAGCGACCCTCCTCCAGGGTCAGGGTGACAGCCGAGTGCTCGCCCTACCGCTTCTTCCTGTTCGCAAACCCATTGAACGCTGCAATCGCCTCTTCCGACTTGAGCCGCTCGCCGAACAAATGGGCTTCCTGGTCGATGCGGCGGGTCAACTCCTCCGGCGGGGCGCGCAGCAGTCTGCGCGAGGTCGCGACCGCCTCGGCCGGCAGCCGGCAGATCTCGCGCGCCACCTTGCGTGCCTCGACCTCGGTGTGTCCGGGCGAGACCACGGTGTTGACGAAACCTGCGGCATGCGCCTCCGCGGCGGAAAAAGTCCGCCCCATCACCAGCATCGCGAAGGCGCGCTGGTAGCCCATCGTGTTCGGCACCAGCAGGCTGGCCGCGCCGACCGGGACGAGCCCGAGATGGATGTAGGGCGCGGAGAAGGTCGCAGCGTTCGAGGCGAGCACATAGTCGCAGTGGAACAGCATCACGGTGCCGATCCCGATCGAGACGCCGTCGACGGCCGCGATGATCGGCTTGGCATTGAGGGCGAGCGAATAGAGAAACTTGGCCCCGTTCGACAGCATTTCGGGGTGCGAGGCGTCGGCCTTCAGGAAATCCTCGATATCGTCGCCGGCGGTGAACACGCCGGAGCCACCGGTGATGATCATGCAGCGGATATCAGGGTTGTTCTGCGCGGTGTCGATCGCGCGGCTCATCTCCTGATACATGTGCTGCGTGATCGCGTTCTTCTTGCTCGGACGACGCAGGGTGATTACGCGCGTTCCACGCTCTTCGGTGACGACGATATTGCCATTCGGCATGAGAGCCCCCTGCGGTCGCCGCGGCGCTTGCCTTCGGCGTGTCTCACGAAGGGTCAGCCTACATCATCTTGCAGGCCTGCCAATGCGCTGCTCAAGCTTTTCGATACCGATCTTGTGTCGTCAGCACAGGCCGCGCGCCGCATCGCTCGTTACGCGCTGTCGCGCGTTACAACATTGGGATACAATGTTTCATTTGAAGAACTGCTGGTTGTGGGGCATGATCGGGCCTGGTGCCGTTTCCTTTGATTGATTGCTCGATCAATGATTGCCGCAGCTGCTGTCGCTGACCGGCAGCATCGGCTTCCGTTCCGCGATGCTGGCGGTCACGCTCGCGATGATGCGGCTGGTGTTGCCGGTGGTCGTGACGTTCATCGGTCGGCCCGCCGGGACCTCGCTGGCATCGGCCGACCGGACGTCCATCCGGTGGCGATGCGGTCGCGCCGAGCCACTCGCGAGCCAAGGGAAGGCCCTCGTCAAAAACGCGGTGTCGTCCCGACGAAGGCCGGGACAGATTGGTTGTGGGGCAGGCAGCAGCCGCCGCCTTCTACCCCAGCAGCACCGCATCCGCCGCCGCAACCGATTCCGCGCTCTCCGTCACCGTGCGCTCGAGCGAAGGCGCCTGCACGGTGATGTTCTCTGCGAAGAAGCGGGCGAGCGAGACGTAGCGGGCGGCGTCCGTGATGCCGTCGGCCTTGGCGGCGAGCGCTTCGGAGGCCAGCATGCAGCCGCCGAGCGTGGCGCCGAACTGCTGCAAATAGGGCGTAGCTCCCGCAAGCGCCTCGTTCGGTGCGGACGCAGCCCGCTCCAAAAGCCATTTGCTGGTGCGCGTCAGCGCCTCCAGCGCCTCGCGCAGCTTGGTGCCCGTGGTGCCGAAGCTGGGATCGTTGGAGGCCTCGACCTGGCTGACGGTGGCCGAGAGCTCGTCGAGCAGCGTCCATACCGAGGCGCCGCCATTGGCCGCGAGCTTGCGCATGACGAGGTCGATCGCCTGGATGCCGTTGGTGCCTTCGTAGATCGCGGTGATGCGGGAATCGCGATAATGCTGCGCAGCGCCGGTCTCCTCGATGAAGCCCATGCCGCCATGAACCTGCACGCCGAGATAGGCGACCTCGTTGCCGATGTCGGTGGAATAACCCTTGGCGATCGGCGTCAGCAGCGCCGCGCGTGCGGCCGCATCGGCCCGCACCTTCGCGTCCTTGGCGCGGTTGGACACGTCGATGGCGACCGCGGTCGCATAGCAGATGGTGCGCGCGGCGGCGGTCTGCGCCCGCATTCGCATCAGCATGCGCTTGACGTCGGGATGGACGAAGATCGCATCCGCGCCGTCGCCCTTGTTGCCGACCGCGCGGCCCTGCTTGCGCTCCTGGGCGTAGGACAGCGCCTGCTGGTAGGCGCGATCGGCGAGCCCGACGCCCTCCAGGCCGACGCCGAGGCGGGCCTGGTTCATCATCGTGAACATGCAGCGCATGCCCTGGTTCTCTTCGCCGATCAGGAAACCGATCGCCCCGCCGTGATCGCCCATGGTCATGGTGCAGGTCGGCGAAGCATGGATGCCGAGCTTGTGCTCGACGCCGCTCGCATAGATGTCGTTGCGCTGCCCCAGCGAGCCGTCTTCGTTGACCATGAACTTCGGCACGAGGAACAGCGAGATTCCCTTAGTGCCGGCGGGCGCGTCAGGCAGGCGCGCGAGCACGAAATGCACGATGTTGTCGGTCATGTCGTGCTCGCCATAGGTGATGAAGATCTTCGTCCCCTTGATGCGATAGGTGCCGTCGGCCTGCCGCTCGGCGCGGGTGCGCAGCGCGCCAACGTCGGAGCCGGCCTGCGGCTCGGTGAGCTGCATCGTGCCGGTCCATTCGCCGGAGACGAGCTTCTCGAGATAGATCTTTTTCAGCTCGTCGCTGCCATGCGCCTCCAGCGCCTCGATCGCGGAGGCCGTCAGCAGCGGGCAGAGGCCGAAGGCGATATTGGCGGCGCTCCAGATCTCGGTGCAGGCGGCGTTGATCGCGAGTGGCAGGCCCTGGCCGCCAAAGCCTTCCGGGCCCGAGACGGCGTTCCAGCCGCCCTCGGTCCAACGCTTGTAGGCATCCGGCCAGCCCGGCGCGGTCGTGACCTTGCCCTCGCTCAGCTTGATGCCGTGCTCGTCGCCGACGCGGTTGAGCGGCGCCAGCACGTCGGACGCGAACTTCCCCGCTTCCTCCAGCACGGCCGCGACAATGTCGGCGTCGAAATCGCCGTAATGGCCGGCCGCCACGGCGGCCTTGAGGCCCGCGCCGTGGTTGAGCGACAGCAGCATGTCAGAGATCGGCGCGCGGTAGGTCATGGCTCACTCCCGTGGACAAATATTGGTGCCGTATTCCCATGAAACGGGGGCGGTCTCAATGGCCGGGAGGGATGGCGCTGGCTGGCGGGACCCGGCGGTTGTCGGGCCTCTTAATAGAGTAGAGCGAGACACGGATGCTTCGGCCGGTCTTCCCAGGCCGCGGTATTTTGCCCCTCCAGGCGGTTGAAATGCCGCCCCGCTCCCTATAGACCGGCTGCGACCCGAGGGAATCTGCGGTAGCCAGTTCTTCCGCCGGCCCCCGGTCGCCAGTTGGGGCGTAGCCAAGCGGTAAGGCAGCGGATTTTGATTCCGCCATTCGGAGGTTCGATCCCTCCCGCCCCAGCCAGAAGCTCCGCTTGATCCGATCCTGCCCCGCTGCGTGGATCAACGAGCGGCGAACCGGTGTTCGGCAAGTCCCTGCGCGATGCGTGAATGGCAAGCAGATGGCCGGCTTCGGACTCCCGGTCCAATTGCATGGGGTCGAGGAATTTTCTTGCGGTGGTGATGAACATGGTGGTCAGGTCACGACCGCCGAAGCAAACGCATGTCGGATTGGTCACGGGGAGGGGAATGATCGTGTCGATCCGGCCGTCCGGCCGATAGCGCACGATCCGGCCGCCGGAGAAGAACGCGGTCCAGAGCCCGCCATTGACGTCGACGCAGGCGCCGTCCGGTCGCTCTTTCGAGGCGGTATAGTCTGCGAACAGTCTTCTGTTGCCGATCACGCCATCATCAAGGTCGAAGTCGAACTGCCAGGTGCAGTATCGCCGCGTATCGGTGAAGTAGAGCGTGCGATTGTCCGGCGAAAACGCAACTCCGTTGCTGACGATGACGCCCGCGAACATCGGCGTGGCTGCACTGCCGTCGACGCGATAGAGCGAGCCGTTCGGCCGGTGCAGATCATTGTCCATCGTCCCGATCCACAGGCGGCCGCGCGCATCGACCCGTCCGTCGTTGAGCCGATTGTCGCGTCCCGTCTCGACTTCGCAGAAGCGGCTCGATCGCCGGCTTGCAGCATCGTAGCGAAACAGCCCCAGATCCTGCGCGAGGATGTGCGAGCCGTCCGACACCAGCGCCTGGCTTCCGAGAAACCGGCAATTGTGGCGAGTTGTCCGGTGAGCACCGGTCGACGGATCGAACGATTGATGAAGCTGGCGGTCGATATCGATCCACCACAGCTTGTTTAAGCGGCTGCACCACAAGGGCGTCTCGCCCAGCACGTCGCCGGCCGGCACCGCGGTTTGCACCTTGTCGGCAGCGATGATCCTCGCCGTCACCGTGCGCTCCTTCAGCGCAGCGCGCTGTTGGCGAGCGCATCGGCAACACAGTTGTTGACATGCGCGCAGAGCACCTTCTGCGCCGTCTCGGCGTCGCGCTTCAGCGCGCATTCCAGCAGTGCCCTGTGCTGCTCGGCCGGCTCGGCGCCACGATAGCGGAAAGCCACCATCTGGTAGCGGAAGTATTTGTCGAAGACGAGGCTGTGCGTTTCCATCAGCAGGCGCGACCCGCAATTCGAGATCAGCGCCTGGTGAAACTCGCCATCATAGCGCTTCCATTGCTCCGGCTCGCCGATCCCCGAGTCCATCAGCCGCTCCGTCGAGGCGAGCTTGTGATGGGCCGAGACGATGCGTCCCTCCCATTCGACGTCGGCGCTGGCGAAAGAGATCGCCATGGCGTGCGACTCCAGCAAAAGCCGCAAGCCGGCGAGCTCGCGCAGATTATCGGCGGACACCCCGGCAACTTCGAAGCCGCGCTTGCCTTCTGCGGCCACGAAGCCTTCCGCCGCCAGCCGGCTCAGGATCTCGCGCAGCGTGCTGACGCTCACGCCATAGCTCTCGCGCAGCGCTTCGAGCCTGAGCCGATGGGCTGGCTTCAGCCGTCCGAAAACGATGTCAGCTCGGATTCTGCGATAGCAGTCCTCGCCGATCGCTGATTCCTCTTTATCAATCAAGGGCATCGTCCGGTCTCCCATGCAAATATATGATAATTCGAAATTCATATGATGAAAGTGATTTCATACTTTGACTCCGATAATACCCTATGTTTATGCTCCCCAATAAGCCGCGGCCTCAGATCGCGGCGTGATCGAGGGAGGTGGGCATGCAGAGGAAAATGCTGGGCTGGGCCGTCATCGCGGTGGGGGCAGTTCTCGCCGTGCTACCTGCGGTTGCGCAGGTGCAGGAGCGGACGATGCGCTGGGGGCACCTCAACAACACCGACCACCCCGTCAGCCTCGGCGTGCAGAAATTTGCCGAGGTCCTGGCCGCCAAGAGCGGGGGCAAGCTGAAGATTCGCGAATTTGCCGCGTCCCAGCTCGGAAACGAATTGCAGCAGCAATCGGCCGTCCGCGGCGGCACCCAGGAAATCTTCTCGGCGTCGACCACCTCGCTCGCCAGCGTCGTCAAGGATCTTGGCCTGTTCGATTTCCCCTTCAGCGTCGCCACCTTCGACCAGGCGACCGCACTTGCCGATGGACCGTTCGGCAAGACGATGATGGACCTCCTGCCCGAGAAGGACCTGATCGCGCTCGGCTATTGGGGGCTGGGCTTCCGCAACGTCACCAACAGCAGAGGGCCGGTGGCGAAGCTCGAAGATCTCGCCGGCCTGAAGCTGCGTGTGATTCCGAACCCGGTCTATTTGGAGACCTTCAAGGCCTTCAAGGCCAACCCGGTGCCGATGGCGTTCGGCGAGCTCTACACCGCCCTCGAGAACAAGACGGTCGACGGTCAGGAAAATCCCTACAGCGTCATCCTGTCCAACAAATTCTACGAGGTGCAGAAATACGTCTCGGCGACCAACCACACGTTCACCCAGAACATCATCATCGTGAGCAAGAAGTTCTGGGACAAGCTCTCGCCCGAGGAGCAGAAGATGTTCCGCGACACCTACGCGGAGACGGTCCAGTATCAGCGCGAGCAGACCAAACTCGCCGCCGATCGGGCGCTCGGCGAGCTGAAGGCCAAGGGCATGCAGTTCAACGAGATCGCGCCGGCGGAATATGCGCGGATGCAGGAGGCGGTGAAGCCCGTCATCGAGAAGTTCTCCAGCGAATACGATCCGGGCAAGGTGAAGCTCTTCAACGCCGAGCTCGCGCGCATTCGCAGCGCGATCAAGTGACGAGGCGGTAGGTAAAGCGAATGGCAAAGGTCCTCGACGCTTATTGCGAGGTGTTGAAGGCAGCGGTCGCCGTTTGCCTTGCTGCGATGGTCGTGCTCGTTTTCAGCAACGTGGTGCTGCGCTACATCTTCAATTCGGGTATCGCGGTATCCGAGGAGCTGTCGCGCTGGCTCCTGGTGTGGCTGACCTTTCTCGGCGCCATCGTCGCACTGCGCCAGCACGCACATCTCGGCGTCGATACGCTCGTGCGTGCGCTGCCGCCGCGAGGCAGGATTCTCTGCTTCGTGGTCAGCTACCTCCTGATGCTCTATGCCGATTGGCTGCTGACGCTCGGAAGCTGGAAGCAAGCCGTTCTGACCTTCGGCGACACCGCGCCGGCGTCGGGTATCTCGGTCGGGCTTTTCTTCTACTCGTCCGGGCTCGTCTTCGGCGTCTCGGCGGCCACCATTCTCGCTTACGATCTCTTCCAGGTCGTCACCGGCGCGGCGAGCGGCGAAGACCTCATTGCCGTGAAGGAAAGCGACGGGCACAGCTGAGCTCCGCAAGCCCTGTTCTCGGCCGGATTGCACCATGACGATTGTCGTCTTCACAGTCTCGCTCCTCGGCGCCGTGGCGCTGGGCATGCCGATCGCGTTTGCGCTGATCGTCTGCGGCATCGCCTTGATGCACTTCCTCGACATATTCGACTCCCAGATCGTCGCGCAGAACATCATCAACGGCGCTGACAGTTTCCCGCTGATGGCGGTACCGTTCTTCATGCTTGCCGGCGAAATCATGAACAAGGGCGGGCTTGCCAGGCGAATCGTGGACATCGCGTTCGCGGTCGTCGGCCACGTGCGGGGCGGGCTCGGCTATGTCGCGATCCTGGCATCCTGCGCGCTCGCCTCGCTGTCCGGATCGGCGGCGGCGGATGCTGCGGCGCTGGCCGCCCTGCTGGTCCCGATGATGGTCGCGGCAGGCCACAAGAAGATGTACGCGGCCGGGCTGGTCGCGGCGGGAGGGATCATCGCACCTGTCATCCCACCGAGCATCGGCTTCGTCTTGTTCGGTGTCGCCGGCGGCGTGTCGATCTCGAAGCTGTTTCTCGCCGGCATCGTGCCCGGGCTGCTGCTCGGCCTCGGCCTTTGTGTTGCGTGGTGGTGGGTCGCCCGTGACGAGAACATCGAAAGCCCGCCGCGCAAGTCCTTTCGTGAGATAGCGAAAGCGGTGTCCGACGGATTTTGGGCGCTGATGCTGCCGGTCATCATCGTCGTCGGTTTGCGTTTCGGCATTTTCACGCCGACCGAAGCGGCAGTCGTGGTGGCGGTCTATGCGTTATTCGTCGCCACCTGCATCTACCGGGAGCTGAAGCTCTCGCAGCTCTACGAGGTGATGGTCTCGGCGGCGCTCAGCACAAGCATCGTGATGTTTCTGGTCGCGGCAGCGCTGGTCTCGTCCTGGCTCATCACGGTAGCCGAGATCGCGACCCAGGTCGTCGATCTCGTGCACCCGTTCATGGGCAGCCCGACGCTGTTGATGCTCGCGATCATGATCCTCGTCGTCATCGTCGGCACCGCGCTCGATATGGCGCCGACTATCCTGATCCTGACGCCGATCCTCATGCCGATCGTCAAGCAGGCCGGGATCGATCCAGTCTATTTTGGCGTGCTGTTCATCATCAACAATGCGATCGGCCTGATAACGCCGCCAGTGGGCGTCGTGCTGAACGTCGTCTGCGGCGTCTCGCGGATCAGCATGGAGGACGTCATCAAGGGCGTCTGGCCCTTCCTGATCGCGCAACTCGCCGTGTTGCTTCTGATGGTGCTTTTCCCCCAATTGGTCACGGAGCCGGCAAAATGGTTCGGTGGCTAGTCACATCCTGTCGAAAGGAGCGGCCCCATGGCCACCCGGATCATGATCCTGAACGGCCCCAATCTCAATTTCCTCGGCATCAGGGAGCCACACATCTATGGCTCAACGACGCTTGGCGAAATCGAGGCAAGCTGCCTGGAGCTCGCCGGGCTCCTTGATGTCTCGCTGTCGTTTCATCAATCGAATATCGAAGGTGAGCTCGTCGGCCTGATCCAATCGGCTCGTGGCAACGCGGATGCGATTATCATGAACCCGGCGGCGTTCTCGTTCACTTCGATTGCTTTGATCGATGCCTTGAAGATCTTCGATGGCCCCACGATCGAAGTGCACATCTCCAACATTCACGCCCGCGATGAGCTGCACCGGCATTCGATCACGTCCAGCGCGTCGACGGCCGTGATCTGCGGGCTTGGTCCTTACGGCTATATCGCCGCCATTCTGGCGGCCGTTCAGCGGCTCGGACGATTGCCCGATGGCGTTGTTCCGGCTGCATTGCACGGCTTGAAGCCGAGGAGCAAGGCGTAGAGCAGGGAGGAGCGGATGCGCGGCGCGGGATTTCTGGCAATCTGGAGCGATATCGCGTCTGAGGACCTGACAGATTATCGGCATTGGCTGACCCGCGAGCATACGACGGAACGTGTGACGACGCGGGGCTTTCTCGCCTGCCGTGTCTTCCGCGCGTTGCGCGCCGATATCAACCGCTTCTTCATCTTGTACGAGCTCGAAACGCCTGACGTCCTGGACGGTCCGGCCTATCTGGCGCGCCTCAATTCACCGACGCCCTGGTCGCGGCGCATCATGCCCCGGCTGGGCAATTTCGTTCGCGGCGGGGGCAATGTGACAGTTCGCGCCGGACGCGGCGAAGGCGGCACCGCGATGGTGCTGCGGATCGACCGGCCTCCGGACGATCCGGCAGGGTTTGCCAATGCCATTGCCGGTTGCGACGACGTGGTCGCCGTTCAGATCGGTGCGACGGATCAGGATCGGACCTCAGTTCCGACGGTCGAAAAGGGTATGCGGACGAGCGAAGGCATTTTTGCCGGCCTGCTGATGGTCGAGGCTCTCGACGAGACGGCGCTCCAGGCCGCTTGGCACAAGGCCGCCGAACTGGCGCCTGATGTCGTTGGCCGCCTTGGGAATCCGGAAATTTACCAAGGCATTTTCGCACTCGATGCGCGTATCGCGGATTTCAGCTGATGCGGTCGAGCGGGCGTTCGCAACCAACGGCCTGACACCAGGATGGATAGGCGATGGCGCGCGCGTGGTGTCTCCTTCAGGAGAGGTGGCGATCGGCGCGCGCAGCGGCGTGATTCTGTCCTTGCCGCAACGGTACGCCTGCTGCGCAGGCGCTACGCCGTGGGCAATGATGCGGCAGGCTTAGCCTATCCCTCATACTGATCCGGCCCCATCGCCCAGGCCGCCTCGTCATGTCCGTAAGCATAGTTCCGGTTGGTCAGCGCCGGGTTGCGATTCACCATCGGCCGCATGAACATCGGGTGGGTCGCGCTGCGCACCTCGTGCTCGACGGTGAAGAGGCGCTTGCCGCTATCGAGGTCGACGATGTCGCAAAACCGGTACTGGTATTGATTGTCCTCGCGGGAAATCAGATCGCGGGCCAGGAGCTTGCGATAGGGACCGGAGAAGTCGGTGATGTAGAACTGGACATGGTGGCCGTCATAGTCCGGCTGCGGCCGATCGGTCTCGCGGAACAACAGGTGCTGGTCGCGGCCCGTCTTCACCGCGGCCACCTTGCCCTCGCCGTTTCGCAAGTCGGCGGGCATGCCCAGGACTTCAGGATAGAACGCGCAGATGCCGGTTGCCGATCCCACCGGCACGTCGAACTCGACATAGGGAATCCCGAGCGCGATGCGCCCGAAGCGCGCGGCGTCGGGCTCGTAGCAGCGCAAGCGGTTGCCCCATGGACAAACCGCCTCGACATGGTCGTTGCGCTCGGCGAAGGTGAACGCGGTGCCCTCTAGCTTTTTGGCGACCGAAGCCAGCCGCGCGAGCAGCGCCTCCGGCCGGCAATGACCAGCCCGACATGGCCGCGCAGCACCTGCGGCCTGCCGCTCGGCAAATGAAACTGGCTCCGTCCGGCGTTGATCCACATGTTGGTGTCCGACACCATCAGATAGGGATCGCGGGTCAGCCCGAGTCCTGCCACGTAGAACAGGGTGGCGAGGCGCTGATCGGGGACCTGGATGTTGACGTGCTCGAAATGGATCGCGTTGCCGAGATCTTCCTTGGAGCGATCGAATGGCTGCGGCATGGATGGGGGCACTGGCTGGGGCACGGAGTTCATATTAGAGCAAACTTCTCCGCCAGTCGAAATTGTTCGCGCACGGGCATCATGTCCATTGCCAAGCCTTGCTGGGGTCGCCAGTCGCTGCAGGCCGCACCGTGCGAGCAGGCGCCGGCGTGTGACGGGGGAAAAATTTTTGCGGAGCCCCCTTGAACAAAGATCGCTTTGTTCCTAGGTCGTTTGCCGCCCGGGGGCCGGTTCCGGACCCGGATTTTGGACATCGCTGAACCTAGCAAGGAGGATGTGCATGCATTTCCGCCCGTTGCACGACCGTGTGCTCGTGCGCCGCATCGATGCCGAGGAGAAGACCGCCGGCGGCATCATCATTCCCGACACCGCCAAGGAGAAGCCGCAGCAGGGCGAGATCATCGCCGCTGGGCCGGGGGCGCGTAACGAGCAAGGCCAGCTCGTGCCGCTCGACGTCAAGGTCGGTGACCGGGTGCTGTTCGGCAAATGGTCGGGCACCGAGGTCAAGATCGACGGCGAGGAGCTCTTGATCATGAAGGAAAGCGATCTTCTCGGCGTGGTCGAACAGGCCGGCACGCTGAAGAAGGCGGCGTAACACTGACAGTCATCGAACGGAAAGGAGTTTGCAAAAATGGCTGCCAAGGACGTGAAGTTCGCGACCGAGGCCCGCGAGCGCATGCTGCGGGGCGTCGATACACTGGCGAATGCGGTGAAGGTCACGCTCGGTCCAAAGGGACGCAACGTCGTCATCGAAAAGTCGTTCGGTGCGCCGCGCATCACCAAGGATGGCGTCACCGTCGCCAAGGAGATCGAACTGGAGGACAAGTTCGAGAATATGGGCGCACAGATGGTGCGCGAGGTCGCGTCAAAGACCAATGATCTTGCCGGAGACGGCACCACGACGGCGACTGTGCTGGCGCAGGCCATCGTCAAGGAGGGTGCCAAAGCAGTCGCCGCCGGGATGAACCCGATGGATCTCAAGCGCGGCATCGACCTTGCCGTGGATGCCATCGTGACGGACCTCAAATCGCACGCCAAGAAGGTTACCTCCAACGACGAGATTGCCCAGGTCGGCACCATTTCCGCCAATGGCGATACCGAGATCGGGCGCTTCCTGGCCGAGGCCATGCAGAAGGTCGGCAATGAGGGCGTGATCACGGTCGAAGAAGCCAAGAGCCTCCACACCGAGCTCGAGGTGGTCGAGGGCATGCAGTTCGATCGCGGCTACGTCTCGCCCTACTTTGTCACCAATCCGGAGAAGATGCGGGTCGAGCTCGAAGACCCCTATGTGCTGATCCACGAGAAGAAGCTGTCGGGCCTGCAGACGATGCTGCCGCTGCTCGAACAGGTCGTGCAATCGGGCAAGCCGCTGCTGATCATCGCAGAGGAGGTCGAGGGCGAGGCGCTGGCGACATTGGTCGTCAACCGTCTGCGCGGCGGTCTGAAGGTTGCCGCCGTCAAGGCGCCGGGCTTTGGCGACCGCCGCAAGGCGATGCTGGAGGACATCGCGATCCTCACCGGCGGCACCGTGATCTCCGAAGATCTCGGCATCAAGCTGGAGAACGTCTCGGTGAAGATGCTGGGCCGCGCCAAGAAGGTCGTCATTGACAAGGAGAACACCACGATCGTCGACGGGGCCGGCGCCAAGAAGGACATCGAGGCGAGAAGCCAGCAGATCAGGACCCAGATCGAGGAAACCACCTCGGATTACGACCGCGAGAAGCTCCAGGAGCGGCTGGCCAAACTCGCCGGCGGCGTCGCGGTGATCCGCGTCGGCGGCGCGACCGAGGTCGAGGTGAAGGAACGCAAGGACCGCGTCGACGACGCGCTGCATGCGACCCGGGCCGCGGTCGAGGAGGGCATTCTGCCTGGCGGCGGCGTGGCCCTGCTGCGCTCCCTCAAGGCGCTCGAGGGCGTCAACACCGCCAATGCCGACCAGAAGGCCGGCGTGGATATCGTGCGTCGCGCAATCCAGGTGCCGGCTCGTCAGATCGTGCAGAATGCAGGCGAGGACGGCTCCGTCATCGTCGGCAAGCTCCTCGAGAACCAGACCTACACTTGGGGCTTCAATGCGGCGACCGGCGAGTACCAGGACATGGTGCAGGCCGGCGTGATCGATCCTGCCAAGGTGGTGCGCACGGCCCTGCAGGACGCGGCCTCGGTTGCTTCGCTGCTCATCACGACCGAAGCGCTGGTCGCCGACCAGCCGAAGAAGACGGAAGCGGCAAGCGCTCCCGCGATGGACTTCTGAGACGAGCGAGCCCGGCCCAGCGGCCGGGCTCGTTCTCCATGAGCTGTCACGATCGATTGAATCTGTTTTCGAACGATAGGAGGATGAGATGATCAAGGATCGTACGTTCTCCGCTCGCGCGGAGAACGCCCGAACAATGCTGCGGCACCTCGCCGCGCTGGCCGTTGGTGCCGGCCTTTCCCTCGTGCCCTTTGCGGCCTACGGCGCCGAAAGTCCCGGTTCTGTCAGGAACGCGCCAGACAGTTTCGAACAGCTCGCGTTGCCGCCGATCCTGTACCTGGACACGATGCCCTGGCAGAATTGGGAGCGGGCCAATGCAACCATGAAGGTGGATACATTGCTGTCGCCGGTCCTGGGACCATCAGGCATCCGGCTCGATCTCGCGCCGCCGGATCGGGTCCGAACACAGCCTGCCATGAGCTGACAGCGGAGCGGCCGGCCGGCCGCTCCGGACGTCACGCGGCCGCTCACTGCCGCGAACCGAAAGGAGGATGATCAGAGATGAGAGGCGTTATCGCTGCCATTGCCTTGTTGGGGATGCTCAATGCGCTTCAGGCCAAAGAGGCGGACTCTCCGCGCGCAGAGGCGCGGATTTCGGCCGAGCCCGCCCGGCAGCTCGCTACCAGTTCCGTTGCAACGTCTCGGAGCAATGCTGAAAAAGTGCGCCAGAATGGGCGCAGAAGCGCTGACTTTTCTGCGGAACGTATCGTCCCCGACATCTGCAGAGGATGCTGATCGGCCTTGGCCGATCAGCATCCGTTTCGCGCTCATCTAATGTATCGCAAGGGTCGGATCGGCCAGGGCCGCGCAGACCTTCGCCTTGATCCGTTGCAACGCGCGCTGCTCGATCTGGCGGATTCGCTCGCGCGAGATGCCGAACTTGCCGGCGAGCGCGTCCAACGTCTTGTGCGGCTCGTCCAAAAATCGTGCTTCGATGATGCTGCGCTCCCGTGGCGACAGGGCAGCAATGGCGTCCGTGAGGGCAGCTTTCTTTCGTTCACGATCGGCTGCTTCCAGCAGCAGACTTTCAGGATCGGGGGAGGGATCCACGAGACGATCCTGCCATTCATCGCCTTCTGTCTCGACGCTGAGCGGCACGTTGAGCGAGATGTCGCCGCGCAACCTGCCATTCATCTCGACCACGTCGTCCTCCTTCACCTCGAGACTATCGGCGATATATCTGAGCTGGTCGGCGCGCAGATCGCCATCCTCGGCCATGCCAAGCCTGCGCTTCAGCTTGCGGAGATTGAAGAAAAGCTTCTTCTGCGCCGCGGTGGTGCCCAGCTTGACCAGCGACCATGATCTCAGGATGAATTCCTGCACTGATGCCCTGATCCACCAGGAGGCATAAGTCGCAAGCCGGAAGCCTTTCTCCGGATCGAACCGCTTGACGGCGAGCATCAGTCCGACGTTAGCCTCCGAGATGAGGTCGGCGATTGCCAAGCCGTAGCGGCGATGCTGCAGCGCAATCTTGGCTGCCAGCCGCAGGTGGCTCGTCACCAGCCGATAGGCCGCGTCACGATCGCCGCAATCGCGCAAGCGCCGGGCGTATTCGGCTTCTTCCGACGCTTCGAGCAGCGGAAATCGATGGATCTCCTTTAGGTAGCGGGATAGCCCGCCTTCGGAATGGATCGCGGGAAGTGATGAGGCAAGTAACATCGCGCACCCCCCCTCACGAACATCGTTCGCGCCGATCGGGGGCGCGCTGCTGATCAATGTGGGAGTGGCGAAGAAGCGCCGAAAGCGGCAGAGCTGGGAGCGCGGCGATTTTGGCGGGCCGCGCGGTCGTAGCGCAGGCAGGTTTCATGTCCAAATCCTCAATCGAGCAAGATGGTCAGAATCACCACCAGCCTCACTCGCTGAGCCCGAACTTGGCACCCAGACGCTCTCGGGCCGGTGGACGCATTTAGAATTTGAAAATCGGCGGAAGGTTCCGACTTGAATGTTGCATGCTGAAACTGGCAAAGGAGCGGCCTGCCCCTTCTCCGATGCAGACAGCCTCTTGAAACCTGAGGCCTTCGTTCCAATTTGGTCCACGCACGTGGTGGAGTTCTGCGAATGCCATTCGCGTGCCCGGCAGGTCGGTTGGCCCCCTTCGCCTGGTGCGCATGTCTGGTTAGTGGGATGGATGATTATCGTGATCTTGTCAGCGCGGCTCTTGCGCTGTTCTGCGCCGGCGTGATGTTGGTGGCCGGCCATCTCTTGATCGAATGGCACGCCAGGCATGCCGAGCCCGGCATAGAGATCGAGGCGCCGAAGAGCGGAGGCTCGCCTTCGCCGCTCCTCTCGAACGGCTCGCCGCCAAATGGGAAGATGATCGAATTATCAACAGAGGTCAGGCGGAAGCGGCCTACTTGAGCTGTCTTGCGCCATGAAGGTCAAATCGCACGCAGCCCCTCCTTGGGCATTTCGTGGATCAGCGCATCGATATCGCTCTGCTCCAGTGTCTCCCGTTCCAAAAGCTTCTTCGCGGCGCGGTCCAGGATCGGCCGCCGCGTGTTCAGGATGCCCTGGGTGCGCTGGAAGACTTGATCGACAATGGCTTTCACCTCGCGGTCGACTGCGGCCGCAGTTTCTTCCGCATAGTCGCGCTCGCGAACCGGATAGGGACGGTCGGCGCCGGCAAGGAAGTTGCCGGGATCGCGTTCATAGGCGACGCTGCCCAGTCTCTCGGACATGCCGTACCGCGTCACCATGCTGCGGGCGATGTCGGTCACGCGCCGCAGATCGTCGGCCGCACCGGTGGACAGGTGTCCGAACACGATCAGCTCCGCGGCGCGGCCGCCGAGCAGCACCGCCATCTTGTTCTCCAGCTCCTCCTTGGTCATCAGGAAGCGGTCTTCGATCGGTCGCTGAATGGTGTAGCCGAGCGCGCCCACACCGCGCGGGATGATCGAGACCTTGTGCACGGGATCCGTCCCCGGCAGCGACAGCGCGACGAGGGCGTGCCCCATCTCGTGATAGGCGACGATCTCGCGTTCCTTGGCGTTGAGCAGGCGATTGCGTTTTTCGAGGCCGGCGACCATGCGCTCGACCGCATTGTTGAAGTCACTCATGCTCACCGCATCAGCCGCGCGGCGCGTCGCCAGCAGCGCCGCTTCATTGACCAGATTGGCGAGGTCCGCACCCGTGAAACCCGGGGTGAGCGCGGCAACGGCGTCCGCATCGACGCCTGCCGCCAGCCGCACTTTCTTCATGTGCACCTTGAGGATCTCTATACGGCCCTTTTTGTCGGGCCGGTCGACCAGCACCTGCCGGTCGAAGCGTCCGGCGCGGAGCAAGGCGGGATCGAGGATTTCGGGCCGGTTGGTGGCGGCGAGGATGACGAGCCCGGAGCGCGAATCGAAACCGTCGAGCTCGACGAGCAGCTGGTTGAGCGTTTGCTCCTTCTCATCATGGCCGCCGGCGAAAGGGCCGATGCCGCGGGCCCGGCCAAGCGCATCGAGCTCGTCGATGAAGATGATGGCCGGCGCCTTCTCATGCGCCTGCTGGAACAGGTCCCGCACACGCGCGGCGCCGACGCCGACGAACATCTCGACGAACTCCGAACCCGAGATCGAGAAGAATGGCACTCTGGCCTCGCCGGCGACGGCCTTGGCCAGCAGGGTCTTGCCTGTGCCCGGCGGGCCGACCAGAAGCACGCCTTTCGGCATGCGGCCGCCGAGGCGGCTATAATCGGTCGGGTTCTTCAGGAAATCGACGACCTCGCGAAGCTCGTCCTTGGCTTCGTCGACCCCGGCGACGTCGGCAAAGGTGACCCCGGTATTGGACTCGACATAGACCTTGGCCTTGCTCTTGCCGATGGCCATCAATCCGCCGCCGATCCCGCCGCCTTCCGCCATGCGGCGGCCGATGTACCACCACAGGCCGAAGAACAGCAGCACGGGCATGACCCACGACAAAAGGTCGCGCAGGAACGTGCTCTCGATCTGCCCGGTGAAACGGACGTTGTATTTCTCCAGCTCCTGCGCAACGTCCTGGTCGACACGCGTGGTGACGAATTGTTTCTGGCCGCCCGGCAGCGGCTCCTTCAGCGTGCCCTGCAGGGTGCGGTCGGAGATGCCCACGCTATCGACCTTCCCCTGACGCAGGAGCTGCTGGTATTCGCTAAAGGGGATCACGGCTATCTGGTGGGCCGCGGAGATCAGGTGCTGGATCAAGAAGACCGCGAAGATTGCGGCGACAGCATACCCAAGATTGAAGCGGACATTCTTGTTCATGCGAAAGCCAGGTGCGATATTGTTGCGCAGCCGGGTAGCCTCGAGGCGCGTTTTTTAGCGCGCTCGTTTGGGCCCGGTACGCATCCGGACCTGCATCGTACCGACAGAACTTTTCCCGCCGCCATCTGTTCCTGGCAGACCAACTGCGCTCGCGGTGAGAGGTACTCGCATCCGCAGGGGCGTGTTCAGGCATGGCGACGTAAGATAGCGATAAGGCCCGGTTGCAGGCCGGGCCTTATCTCAGCTCACCAGGGATACCAATAGGGATACGCCGCCGGATAATAGCGGACGGTCCGATAGTATCGGGGTCCATAATAGACCGGCGGACCATAGACCGGCTCATAATAAACCGGCGGTGCAGTCGCGGCAGCCAATGCTCCGGTGAACAGGCCGAGCGCGACGGCCGGACCGATGCCTGGACCACCCCAGTGATGATAGCCTCGCCAGTGGGCCGAAGCCGGCGCAACCGTTCCGATGAGGAGCGTTGCTGCCGCGGCGATTGCAAGAGCAAGCTTTCTCATGTGACTTCCCTCGACTACGCGCCCGCGAAAGCGCGGGCTTCCCAATCCTCTGCATGAGTTCCGTTTTGCCGAACACGCGGCCCGGCAGCATCAAAATTTAGGATTGGCCGGGGCGAGTTCAAGTCTCGTGCTTTCTGCTCCTTTGCGGATCCGACGTTTGGTCGCACTGCCGAACGTGCTCGGCCTCCCTTTGCCGTGGCGGCCAGCCGCTGTAGTTTGGAGCGCAAATATCAGGGGGGAAGCGATCGATGGGAGGAGTTCTGCAAGGCGTCCGCGTGCTCGATTTCGGGCGCTATATCGCGGGGCCCTATTGCGCGACATTGCTGGCCGAATTCGGCGCCGAGGTCATTCGCGTCGAAAAGCGCGACGGCAGCGAGGATCGCTTCGTGGCACCGGTCGGCGAAGATGGCGAAGGCGCGCTGTTTCTCCAGATCAACCGCAACAAGAAATGCATCACGCTCGATCCGATGAAGGAGGAGGGGCAGGAGGTGATGCGCCGCCTGGTTGTCACCGCGGACGTGGTCGTCGCCAATCTGCCGCCGCAGACCCTGCGCGCGATGAAGCTCGACTACGCGTCGTTGCAGACGATCAAGCCCGACATCATTCTGACCACGGCGACCGCGTTCGGCGGGCCGGGGCCCTGGTCCGACCGGGTCGGCTTCGATGGCGTGGGGCAGGTGATGTCGGGGGCGGTGTACATGACCGGCGCAGGCGATCCGCCGTATCGGGCCGCGGTGAACTGGGTCGATTTCGGCACGGCGCTGCACTGCGCGTTCGGAACGCTTGCCGCGCTGATCGAGCGCGGCAAATCCGGGTGCGGGCAGATCGTCGAGGGCGCGCTGCTCGCAACCGCTTTGTCCTTCACCAATGCCACCTTGATCGAGCAGGCCGTCATCAACGTCAATCGCGTGCCGACCGGCAACCTCGGCCAGACCGCGGCGCCAGCCGACATCTACCGCACCAAGGACGGCTGGGTGCTGTGCCAGGTCACGGGTCAGCCGCTGTTCAAGCGCTGGGCGAGGCTGATGGGCGAGGAGGAGCTGTGGCTGAACGACCCGCGCTTTGCCGACGACATCAGCCGCGGCAACAACGGCCCCGTCATCAGCGAGCGGATGGCGCGCTGGTGCGCCGAGCGCACCACGCAGGAGGCGGTCGACACCCTGGGCCAGGCCATGATTCCGACCGGACCTGTCCTCAGCCCGCAACAGGCGCTGGACCACCCGCACATTCGCGCCGCCGGCTTCATGCAGGACGTCGACTATCCGGGCCTGCCGAAGCCGGCACCGACCGCCCGCGCCGCCGTGCGGCTGTCGGAGACGCCGGGCGAAATCGCAACGCGCCCGCCGACGCTGGGCGAGCACACCGATCTCGTCCTCACCGAGCTCGGCTACGATGGGGCCGCGATCGCGGCGCTTCGGCGAGATGGCGTCATCTAGACCATGACAGGAGGGCGCAGCCGATCCGAAGGCTGCGAGCACGCCCGCCACTGAACACTCCGCGGCGAAAAACCGGTTAGAGCGGCGCAAAGGTCTTGCAAGGAGGGAGCAAAAAAATCGATCGCGGACGCTCGCGTCCGGCGGACAAACGGAACGAGGCGGGGAGCGGCGAAGGAGCATCTTGACAGCGTGACAAGCCGGAATATTTTTCACGCCGGAAGAACCGTCTTTCGATATATCGAAATCAAGAGGACCGTGGAAAGACCGTCAGGAGTGACGATGATGCTCGACCAGGATCTGGCCCGCATTCGTGCGCACCGAAGCAACCTCCAGCGCTATCGGCGCCTGCTGAAGACGAAGCTCTCAGACATCGAACGCCAGTTCATCGACCGACGGCTCGCCGAAGAGCAGGCCGCGCTCGAGGCGCTTGCCGCCGATGTTTTTCCCGCCGCGTTCACGCTGCCGAATATGCAATCGGCTTCCGCCGCGATGGGAGCGGAACGATGAGCGACGTCCGCAACCTCCTCATCCGCGGCAGCGAGAAGGTGATCCAGCACTATCGCCTGCTGCTGGCCAGCGCGAAGACCGAAAGCGAGCGCCAGCTCTATCGGAGCCGGATCGAGCGAGAGCAGCGCCTGCTCGAGACGCTGCAAGACGGTGTCCCCCAGCGATCGGCGGCATGAGGTCCCACGCTGGTGTAGCGACAATCAGGTGCAGCGCAGTGTGGCCGGGCGCTACAGCAATTGCTTCAACGCCCGGGCATCCGCCGGCGCCGCGCTCTTCTGGTCATTGTCGAAATAAACATAGACGTCGCAGCCCTGCCGCTTCCACGATTTGATACGTCGCGCCCATTGCGCCAGCATGGCCTTGGTATAGTGCCCGTGATAGCGCCCGCTCGGCCCGTGTCCGCGCACATAGACGAAATCCGCCGTGCGCTTCCAGGGCGCCGGCGCATCGTGATGATCCGACAGGCACAGCGAGATGTTCTCGTCGGCCAGCATGCGCAGGATGCGCGGCTGGTACCAGCTCGGATGACGGAATTCGAAGCTGTAGCGCCGTTTCCTCGACAACAGCTTGAAGAAGGCGGCGAGGCGGTCCGCGTTCGCCTCGAATTGCGGCGGAAGCTGGAACAGGATCGGGCCGGCCTTGCCGCCCAGCCGTGAGATGCGATCCTCCATCAGCTCGAGGCTGTTGACGGAGCGGTCCGACAGGCGCTTCCAATGCGTGATGAATTTCGACGCCTTCCAGGCGAACACGAAATCGCGGCCGGTCTGCTCGCGCCACCCCTTCACCGCTTCCGGCGTCGGCGTGCGGTAAAACACGCCGTTCAGCTCGGTGGTATCGAACTGTCCGGCGTAGTAGCCAAGCTGCTGCTTCAGCGGCAGGCCTTCGGGAAAGAACGGTCCTCGCCAGGAATCGTAGTGCCAGCCGGAGGTGCCGATCAGAACGCGCGCCATGTTTCACGTGCCATCCGTTGCCATTTGCCGGAGGGAACGTCCGCGCGGCCGATACGTTGCTCGTGAGCTTGATCAACGCAGGACCGAACCGATGTACGCGCTGTTCGAAGGCAACAAGCAGATCGGGGATCCCTTTCCGACCGAGAAAGAGGTGTGGGAGGCCGCCTTGATCGAGGGATTGGTGACCGACGTCCCGGTCGCCGACGAGGAGGGCGGCGGCCGGCTGCTGCCTGCCGGCTATCATGTCGAGCGGGTGGAAGAGGTTTGCGAGCCGCGGCCGGACTGGAAGCTGCCGCGCGAGATCTCCTGAATAGGCCCGCGCCTAATTCGACGCCAGCGCCATCTTGGCGACCTCGGCCATCCAGCCAGATGCGACGGGGAGGATCGCGTCGTTGAAATCGTAGCGCGGGCCGTGCAGCTCCGCACCGTCCCGCAAGTCCCCGTTGCCGATCCAGACGAAGGCGCCCGGCCGCTGCTGGAGATAGAATGCAAAGTCCTCGCCGGCCATGCTGGGCGCGAGGTCGCGCCGCACGGGAGCCTGCACCTTCTCCGCGGCGATGCGAGCAAGCTCCGCTTCGGCCGGCGTGTTGATCACCACACCCACACCCCAGACGATCTCGGGCGTGACCGTGACGCCGAAGCTCGTCGCAATCCCGGCGCAGGTGCGCTCGATCCCCTCGAGGATGGTGTCCTTGACCGCGTCGCGATGGTACCGCAGCGTGCCGCGGATCACGACGCGTCCGGCGATCTGGTTCGGCGCGGTGCCGCCTTCGATGGTGCAGAGCGAGACCACTGCGGTGTCGAGCGGATCGACGCTGCGCGAGGTGATCGATTGCAGCGCCACGATCAGATGGCCGGCCGCCACCACCGGATCGCGCGTCAGATGCGGCATGCCGGCATGTCCGGCATGGCCCTCGATGGTGATGGTGATGCGCCCGCCCGAGGCCATGACGACGCCGTCATGCACCGCGATGGTGCCGGCCGCAAGGCCCGGCCAGTTGTGAAAGCCGAACACCCGCTCCATCGGAAAGCGGTCGAACAGCCCGGCCGCGACCATCGCGCGCGAGCCACCAAAGCCTTCCTCGGCCGGCTGGAAGATGAAATCCACCGTGCCGCTCCAATCGGTGTCGGCGGCGAGCAGTGCTGCTGCGCCGAGCAGCGAGGCGGTATGCCCGTCATGGCCGCAGGCATGCATCACGCCGGGAGTTTTTGAGGCGTAGGGCAGGCCGCTGTCCTCGGTGATCGGCAGCGCATCCATGTCGGCGCGCAGGCCGACGCGCCTCTGCGCATGCCCGCGCATCAACGTCGCGACGATGCCGTGGCCGCCAATGCCTGAGACGAAGGAAATGCCGAGCTCGGTGAGCCTGTCCTGCACGAAGGCAGAGGTCTCCTTCTCCTGCAGGGACAATTCGGGATGCGCATGCAGGTGGCGGCGCCACGCGGTCAGTTTCTGGTGCAGCTCGGGTGTCAAGGCAGGGCTCTTGAGTGATGTCGGTTGTCGCCATCATATCGAAATTTGCGACCCACGCATCTAGCAGGGGGGAATAGCACGCGTGCAGCAACGATGAACGGCATGATTGGTGATGGAGCAATCGTGGCGCGGGCTCCACTTCACCTCTCCCCTTTGCGGGAGAGGTCGGCGCTTAGCGCCGGGTGAGGGTTCTTTCGCCTGGGGGGTTGTCTCCCCAACCCTCTCCCGCAAGCGGGAGAGGGAGCGCACCTCGTTCGCGGCCGCGATTGTGCCCTACGCCGCCAGCTTCGCCAGCCCCTTCCAGTCAAAACCGACGCCGTGGCCGGGACGATCCGGCGCCAGTGCCATGCCGTCCTTCAGCACCAGCGGATGCTCGATATAGGCGTCGAGCCCGAAACCATGCGCCTCCAGATAGGAGCGGTTCGGGCAGGCCGCGAGCAGATGCACGGTGATGTCATGCGCGCCGTGGCTGGTGACGGGCAGGTTGAAGGCCTCCGCCAGCCGCGCGATCTTCATGAACGCACTCACCCCGCCGCAATTGGTGACGTCGGGCTCGGGATAGGACACCGCGGCATTGGCGATGTAGTTCTTGAACTCCCACAGCGAACGCAGATTCTCGCCCGCTGCGATCGGCACACAGCCCTCCTGCATGATCCGCGCGTGGCCTGCGACGTCATCGGGGATGATCGGCTCCTCGAGCCAGGTGAGGTCGAAGGGCTGAAGCGCGCGGGCGGCGCGGATGGCCTCCTCGACGGTCCATTTCATATTGGCGTCCGCCATCAGCGGAAAACCGTCGCCGAGATGTTGTCGCATCGCGGAGACGCGCGCGATGTCGGATTTCAGGTCGGGCCGGCCGACCTTCATCTTGATGGCGCGAAATCCCTTGGCGAGATTGCCGTCGGTCTGCTTGAGCAGCGCCTCCAAGGAAAGATCGAGGTCGATGCCGCCGGCATAGCACGGCACGGCAGCGTCAAAACCGCCGAGCAGACGGAACAGCGGCAGCTTCGCGCGCCGCGCCTTCAGATCCCACAGCGCGATGTCGAGCGCGGAGAGCGCCAGCACCACCGGCCCGCCGCGGCCGCCATAGTGCAGGGCCCACCAGACATGATGCCATATCGCCTCGGTGTCCTCCGCCTCGCGGCCCTCGATGAGCGGTGCAATTTCGCGCTTGAGGATATCCGCAGTCGCCCCGCCATTGCGTCCGACCGTGTAAGTGTAGCCCACGCCTTCGGCACCGTCAGCATCGCGGATGCGGCAGGTGATCAGCTCGAACGCCGCCATCTCGCCATGCATGGAATCGGAGAGCGTAACGGGCAGCGGGATCCGGAACAGTCCGGTCTCGATCGTCGCGATGCGTGCCATGTTTCCTTCCTGCGCTTTTCACGCAGGCTAGGGCGATGTGCGCGCCCCCGCAAGCGCGCACCGTGCAAGGCAGCTCACCGCATCGTCGCGAGCTGCACGGCCAGCGCACAGGCGCGGTCGTATTCGTCAAGATTGATCCACTCGTCGATGGTGTGCGCCTCGTTCTGGCCGGCGCCGAAGGTCACCGTCGGAATGCCGTGGCGGACCATCCAGTTGGCATCCAGGCCGCCATTGGCGGCGCGGACGTTCGGGGTTCCGCCGATCGCGGACACCGCCGCGATCGCGCGTTTGACCACGGGCAGGCTCTCCTTCATGCGGAACGGATAATAGTCGGTCTCGGCCTTGAATTTGACCCGACCGGACTTGCCTTGCGCGTTGGTGACCTTCTTGGCGGCCTTCTCGAACGCGGCCTTGTAGGACCTGGTGATCTCTTTGAAGAATTTTCCGTCGTGGCTGCGGCTCTCGCCGCGCACATGCACGTAGTCTGTGACCACATTGGTGGCATCGCCGGCGGGGCGGCCCTCGCCGCCGGTGACGGGACCGACATTGCTGGTGCCTTGCCGCTTGCCCTTCACCACCTTGCCGAACCAGCCGCCGGCCTTCACCTCGGCAAGTGCGACCGCCATGATCATCGTCGAGGAGATGCCGCGCTCCGGCGCGACGCCGGCATGCGAGGCGCGGCCGAAGATCTCGACGGTCCAACGGTCGGCGCCGACCGCGCCGATGACGACGTTGGAGGCCGAGCCGCCGTCATAGTTGAATGCCATCACCGGCGCGCCGAGCTCGTCGAGCTTGACGTGGCGCGCGCCGTAGAGCCCGCTCTCCTCGCGCACGCAGAACAGCAGCGTGATCGGCGGATGATCGAGCTTCTGCTTGGCAAGCTCCGCGGCCAGCGTCACCAGCACGCCGCAGCCGCAGCGATTGTCGCCGCCGAGCGCGGTCCTGGCCTCGTTCACGATCTTGCGCCCCGATTTCTTCGGCTTGGCGCCGGCGCAGAGCGGCACGGTGTCCATGTGGGTCATGAACATGATGCGTGGCTGGTTGTGCAGCGCGCCGCGGCCGGGCAGGTCGACGATGAGGTTGCCGGTCTCGGTCGGCACGGGAATGCGCGTGTTGGCATCGTCGAGCCGGATCGCCTTCGCCGGCACGCCGCTCTCCCTCAGCGCGGCCGCGAGCTCACGCCCGATCGCCGCCTCCTGTCCCGTCACGCCCTCGACAGAGAGGAAGCGCATGAGGCGGTCGGTGGCGGCTTTGGTGTCGACAGGCATGAATGATTCCTTTGGCGAGCGGGGCGCGTCATCCTATGGGCTTGGCGCGGTGTAAGCCAAGAAGATCAGCACGCCGAATGCGAGCATGGCAGCCATGAACAGCAGCACCGCCGGCAGCCCGGCGAGCGCCGCCACCGCACCGGTGACCGACTGCATCAAGGCCGCGCCGAGAAAGAACGCGAGGTTCACGGCTGCGAGCGCCTTGCCCGCTGTCTGCGCATCGACCAGCTGCCGGGACATGCCGAACAGCAGCGGCTGCGCAGAGGTCGCAAGGCCAATGAGCACGAACAGCACGAGATCGTATTGCGGCGGCATCACCGGAAGGCCGAACAGCACGGAGACCGCGTAATGCGGTGCCCCCAACGCCATCAGCGCTAACAACAGCGCCCCGACCATATGCGTGCCTGCCACAAGCGCGCGGCGGCGGCCCAGCCTGCGGTCGATCATACCGATGCACAGCGGGCCGGCGATCATCGCCAGCGTGAACGCGCCGAGCTGGTTGCCGGCTTCGACCCGCGACAGGTCCTTGACCTGCATCAGCCACGGCCCGCCCCACAGGCCGCGCAGCACCAGCGAGGTCGCCAGCGACACCAGCGCCAGTGCGATCAGGCCGCGCAGGGGCCGCGACAGTCCGAGCCGGAGCACCTCGATCATCTGCGACAGCGGCGAGGACTCGTCCTTGTGCTCGGCCGCCTGGTGCGGCACCAGCGCGACCACGGCGAGCGCCACCGCGACGCCGCCAGCCGCGGAGATCCAGAACCCGGCGCGCCAGCCCCAAGTGTCGACCACGAAGGCGAGCGGGCTCGACGACAACAGCATGCCGATATTGCCGATCGAGAGGATCGCGCCAGACCATAGGCCGAAGCGACTTGCCGACAATTGCTTGGCCGCCAGCGTCATCGGGCACATCAGCATGCCCGAGGTGGCAACGCCGAGCAGCACCTGCCCGACGGCAAAGCTCGCAGGTCCGGCCGCAAACCCCGACGCGATGGCGCCGATCACGGTACCCGCGAGCAGGCTGAGCGAAACGGGGCGCACACCGAAGCGGTCCATCGCCGCCCCGACCGGGATCTGCGCCGCGGCAAAAGCGAAAGGATAGACCGAGGTGAGGCTGGCGAGCGCCTGCGGCTCGATATGGAAATCCGCCGCCATCAGGTCGAGGCTGACCGCAGGAATCGTGCGCAGCAACGTGGAAAGCATGTGCCCGCAGGCGAGCGCGAGCAGCGCGAAGATCAGCGCGCGGGTGCCATCTCCCGCGTCATCCGTGGCAGCGGTCGTCATGAGCGTCCCGTCCCTGGAAGGTTTCAGATCGGCGTACATGATCGTCGGGCGGACGCCAATGGCGGCAGCGGGACCCCCTCATTCCGGAATGTGGCTTCTGGATCACCGCGCGAAATGACCAGGTGCAGACAGCCGGCAATCAGTATGGCGCTTGCCGAGCGCCGGCCGTCACGCCGACGCGCTTGGCAGGCGTTCAGGCTGCGGACGGTTTGTGAACCAGGACGGACGCCAGGACGTTATACTCGGGAAAAACGTGGTATCCTGCCAGGCAGGAAGCGCCATGATCTGCGGCAGCAGCGGCAATGTCTTCGTCCGAGAGTCCAAGTCAGACGACCAGCGACGCGGCCCGCCGAGAGCGGAGAAGGAGCAATTCGTTACTGTTGGTCCTCGCCGTTGGATTTCTTGTTTTTGGCGTCGCGGCGGGTGCACTCTATTATGCGTTACGGCCGGACATTCTGCGGATCGCCGTTGGACCGCCGGGCAGCGACGACTACAAAACAATTCAGGCGATGGCCGATGCCTTCGGCAGCGAAAGCCGAACGATCAGGCTGGCTCCGATCAAGACCGAAGGGGCGGTGGAGTCTCTCGCCCTGCTTGGAGCGGGCAAGGCAGATCTTGCCGTCGGCCGCGGCGATCTGGAAATGCCCGCCGAGGCGCAGACCGTTGCAGTCGTGCGTAAGAATTTCGTCGTGCTATGGGCGCCGTCTGGACTTGCCGGCAAGAACTCCAAAAGAAAACCCTCGCCGAAAATCAAGGAAGTCGCCGATCTCGCCGGACGCCGTGTCGGCGTGATCGGGCGGACCCCGGTGAACGCCGCGTTGCTGCGGGTCATCCTGAGCGCGTCCGGAGTACAGGCGGACAAGGTCGCGGTGGCGCAATTTGGCACTGACCAAATCGAGGAACTAGCACGCGATCTCACCCTGGATGCATTCATGGCGGTCGGGCCCCTCGACAGCAAGATCACATCCGATGCGGTGGCCGCAACGGCGCGGGTGCGCGGCGAGCCGAAGTTTCTCCCCATCGAGACATCGGAAGCGATCGCCCTGAAGCACCCCCGCTATGAATCCGAGGAGATTCCGCCCAGCGTCTTCAATGCTGATCCGGCTTGGCCGGATGACAAAGTTGAGACGGTCAGCGTCAGCCACCTCATCGTGGCGAGAAAGAGCTTGCCCGAAACGACGGTCGCCGCGTTTTTCCGGCAGCTCTTTGCCGTTCGTCAGGCGATTGCGAGGCAGGTCCCCGGTGCGGCACACATCACCAAGCCGGACCTCGAGAAGGACTCCGAGCTGCAGGTACATCGGGGAGCGGCCGCCGTCATTGACGGCAATGAACGCACCTTCCTCGATCGCTATGGCGATTACTTCTGGTTCGGGCTCCTGCTTCTCTCCGGAATCGGCTCGGCCGCCGCCTGGTTGCGCCGCTATTTGAACCGCGACGAAAGGGAGGATAACACCAGCCATCGCAAGAGAATCCTGGCCATGGTTTCCAGCGCGCGGACCGCGGAATCCAACCAGGAACTACTGGCCCTGCAGCGTGAGGCCGATGCCATCATCGCCGAGACGCTCGAGTGCTACGATGACGGTGCTATCGAGGAAGAGGAGCTCGCGGCATTCGGGCTGGTGCTCGACCTCTTGAGCAATGCCATTGCCGAGAGGCGAGCCGCGCTGCAACGGGCTAGCTTCGAAACCGTTCGCGGCGCGGCAACAAGCCATGGCGTCACGCCGCGCGGATAAGGGCAGCCATCTGAACCTGTCGTAGCGGGCTCCGCGGCGCCTGCGACGGCTGCCATTCGCCGCCTCGCCGTACTCACTTCCCTTCTTGAGTGGCCTTCCGGTCGGCGGACGCAGGAACCAAAAAGACATCGTCGCTCTTACCTCGGTCAGGAGACCTACTCATGCTGTCCTCAAAACCGCCACGGCCCATTCGCACAACGCTCGATCTTGCGAACGCAGAGCAGGTCAAGTCTGTACGCAGGCGGCTTCGCATCTCAGCTACCGATCTGGTCAGGATCGTCGACAAGATCGGCAACTCTCTAACAGCCATAGAGAAGGAAGTGGAGCTCGAAAAGCTCACCGTTCAGCAGTGTAATGCCAAGAACGCGCCCACGACCCTCGAATAAATTTCGAGTCATCCCGTCGAAAAAGGAGAATTGCTATGAACGGCCTGATTTACCTCATAGGCCTAGTCGTTGTGATCGCGGCCATTCTTTCGTTCTTTGGCTTGCGATGACGGTCTCGGTCCTGCAGGCTGACGCACCGCCGATCCGGTGAAATCGTTCGCAATTTCGCGTGCAGCAAATGGTTGATCCGCACCAGGTGAATACCATCATAGCCACGACGATTTGTGCGTTCTTCAAGGGACATCCTGACGCCCAAATCGGAGCGGAAGAAGCCAAGCTGCTGGCCAAGCAGATCACTGAAGCGCTGAACGGGGCTGGGCTGCAGATTGCTGCCGTCAATGAGATCACGCCGCGCTAGCCCTGCCGCTGGTGGGGATTTAGCTCGATGCGTGGAGATCGGGCTTGGCGGCGGCGGCGGCAGCCGTGCATCGTTCGGCGCGAGATCGAACATGTGCGCACCGTTTGGGGCACCGTCGGGTCATTTGTCGGCCAGGATCGTCGGATCCGGGGCTGAGCGCTAGCTCCGTTCGAATGTATCGACGTTCGTTGTCACGGCGCGCCACCAATTCACCGCTTTCAGCTTCGCCGGCTCGCCCTCGCTGGAGGCGCTCAGCGCTTGGTCTGCAATCACGACCCAGGCGGTCTCCATCTTTCCGTGACGCAACAGTCCGGTGTAGGAGACGGCCCGGTCGCCCGTCGCAGACGAGCCCACCGCGACAAAGGCGATGCAATTGCCCTTGTGAAACCCGGTGATCGGCACCGCTTGCCCGTAAAAGCCGCTGTCTTCGAGCGCGGTCTCGAAATTCCCCTCGATGCGGCCGTTCGCATCATCAGTGATGCGCAAGATGGAGCCGAATTGATTTCGCCAATTGCCGACCCAGGCCATCTCGGTTCCCATGCCGGTTCTCCTACGCTCGTCCATTTGGCTCGGCGCGCAGCCGGGCAGCCTGTCCACTTCCTTCGCGACGCCGCCCGGCTCTGGCTGATCTTGCTGCCCCTTCGAACGCCTCGAGAGGCGCGACGGTGCTTCAGCCGGAGATCGCGCCCGCGTGCTGTCCGCCTGCCTGTGAAATCCCATGCAGCGCCTTCGCGGCACCGTCGCCCGGCTTGCACACGGCGATGTCGCCGAGCGAGATGATGCCGACCAGCCGCTTGTCTCGATTGAGCACGGGCAGCCGCCGCACCTGGATGTCGGCCATGTTGCGGGTGACCTCGTCGATGTCCTGGTCGTCGAAACAATATTTGACGTCTGCCGTCATGACGTCACGGACCGGCGCATCCGGTCCCAAGCCCATCGCGACACCTCGCGTGGCGATATCGCGATCTGAGATCATGCCGACCAGGCGGTCATCGTCGGTGACCGGCAACAGCCCGACATTGAGCGTCGCCATCGCCTCGGCGGCCTCCCTGATGGTGTCTTGGGGTGTGCAAAGCTGCACGTCGTGGGTCATTGCGTCGCTAACTCTCATTGGAAACCTCCATCGCTGATAGGCCGCCAACAAAAATCGCTGGCGGTCGTTCCTCCGGGAGCAGGTCGCCGAAGGCGACGAATTCATGACGTGGCGATGGCGTGCCCATGGCAGGTTTCTCGGGAGCGACAGCGCATTTGACTGACCTGCCACGGACCATCTGGCGCGTGGGGCGCACTGCAACTTACTTTAAGTCATTCAGAAGCTTCCATGCTTCATCCAGCAAGACCTGAACCTGCCGTCGCTCGGCGACACTATCCTTTGTGAACATTCCGTGCTTCCGCGCATTCTGATTTCCCTTCGGCGCGCCGGATCTCCGTGCGCCGCCGTGCATGCGGCAGCGGACCTTGCCGTGCATTGCCGGCGCACGACAGACGGTGCCGCTGCGCGTCCGTGCGCCGCAGCGCGGGCTCGACTGCATTGCATCCGTGTTGCGGACGTGCTCGCTGCTCATGCGCTCGCGTCATTTTCCACGCCGAGTCCGTCTTGTCCGCCCTCGCGTGCCGGCGCCGTTTCTGCCTCCGCCGCGCCTGGCTGCGCCACGATCACGCTCGCATGCTGGGTGACGTTGCCCACAATAGCGCTGCCGCCGTCCTGCACCGACACGTTCTGCACCGTGATGGCGCGCTCGCCATTGCTGCGGTGGCGGCTGAGCGCCTCGGTCTGGGCTGCAAACGTGCGGGCCAACCGGGTCAATGCGCGGGTGATGCCTTCCTGCTGCTGAAGATTGTCGGTGAGGGCGAGGCGAAAGGCGGAGCGCATCGCCGCGACGTGGACGGACACCATCTGCGCCATCAGCATGGTTTCGATGGAATCCCTAGGCCCGATGCTCTTCATCATCGAGATCATGAAGGCGAGATTGGCCTCGTCCGGCTTTTGGTTGATCACGCTGGCCTTGAGCAATTGCTTGAGGATGCCATGCAGCGCGTCGCGATCGACGGCACCGAGCGCCTCGGCCAGCAGCCGCTCGCCGGCTTGCGGGTCGGGATGTTGGATCGTCAAGCGCCGTCGGGTGAGCTTGATGCGAGGCGTGGGTCTGCCGCGGTCCGTTGTTGCCGCGGCGGGTGCCGTGCTGGTGCAATTGAGAGATGTCGTCATGTCCTGGATCCCTTGGCCGAAGAGGCGCGAGCGCTTGCCGCGCGAAGGCGCGTCACGCTGGGCGCGCGGTGATTGCGATTTTCAGATGTCGATGAAGGGCTTATGCGCAACCAGCTCGATGTGCCCGGGGGCTGGAACGGCCTGGACGCTCACGGCTGCTGCGATGATGCCATTCTGCCAGTGTTTTGCCCGACGAGTCAATTCGATTTCGCAATACCAGAAATTCCGCTCGTGCTGCGCAAGCCCTTGTTCCGACAGCGGTCCGCTACTGTGCATGGGTTGTTTTCGCATTTTTCGTTGCAGAGCTGCTCTCTCGTGCCGCGCGGCGGAATGCCTGCGTGCAAACGTGATTGCGAATTTTGGCGGAGCCGCCCATCATGAACTACGAGCGCGTCGCGCCAACAAGCATGCACAAGCGGCGCGACGAGGTCTGGGGAGGGAACGAATGCAACGAACGCTTCGCCTGCTGGCGATTGTCGCCGGATTGTGCGTGACGACACAGGCGCTCGCGCAGAAATATCCGGCGCGGCCGGTTAAGATCATGGTCGGCTTCAGCGCCGGCGGCCCGGTCGACGTCGTCGCGCGCATCATCGGCGATCGCTTAAGCAACAAGCTCGGACAGCCCTTCGTGGTCGAGAACCGCGCCGGCGCCAACGGCATGATCGCGGCCGAAGGCGTCGCGCGCGCGGACGCGGACGGCTACACCATCCTCGCCTGCAATTCGTCCACGATCACGCTCAACAAGACGCTGTTCAGGGATATCCGCTACGATCCGGAGAAGGACTTCGCGCCGCTCACCACGGTGGTCTCGGCACCGCTCGTGCTCGTCGTCAATCCCGAGAATCCCAAGACGACGAACATCAAATCGCTGGCCGATCTCGTCGCCGCCGCGAAGGCCGCGCCCGGCGCGCTCGCCTACGGCTCGGGCGGCAACGGCAACCTCGCGCATCTCGCCATGGAGCTGCTCGGCCAGAAGGCCGGCATCAAGATGATCCATGTGCCCTATCGCGGAGGTTCGGCGTCCGAGGTCGCCCTGCTCGCTCAGGAGGTGCTGGCGGTGTTCGATCCGCTCTCCGCGGTGCCGCTGGTGAAGGCCGGCAAGCTGCGCGCCCTCGCGGTGTCCTCAGCCGAGCGGCTGCCGTCGCTGCCTGATGTGCCGACCGTTGCGGAAGCCGGCTATCCCGGCTTCGATATCTCGTTCTGGGTCGGCTTCTTCATGCCGAAGGCGACACCCGCGCCGATCCTGGAGACGCTGCACCGGGAGATCATCACTGCTGCCAGGGATCCGGCGGTCGAGGATAAGCTCGGCTCGCAAGGCGTGGTCAGTGTGCTCAGCCCGACCGAGTACGCCGCCAAGATCGCGAAGGAGACCAAGGAGCTCGCCGACGTCGTGGCGGCCGCGAACATCAAGGCGGAATAGGAAAGTCTGCTTGGCTTGAAATGGCCGTCATCGCCACGGCCCCTATTCGCCGCCGGCCAGTCGCTTCAGCCGATCAAGCAGCGGGCGTTGTCCTGCGTTGATCCTCGCCTGCGCCTCTTCGAGGGTGAACCATTCGGCACGGTCGACCTCCGGGAAGGTCTGCCGTTTGCCGCTGCGTGGCGGCCATTCCATCTCGAACGTGTTGCTATGTATGCTGCGCGTGTCGATGTCGAACTCGGCTGCGAACGCGGTGACGAGTTTGCCGCCGCGCTGCCTGACCTCTCCAAGCGCGATCAGCGGCACGGACAGCTCGAGTCCAAGCTCCTCGGCAAACTCCCGCCGCGCGGCGATTTCCGCCTCTTCTTCGTCCGCATACTCCCCCTTTGGGATCGACCATGCACCGAGTTCCTTGTTGCGCCAGAACGGGCCTCCGGGATGAACCAGGAGAACCTCGAGCCTGCGGCCCTTCCGATAGGCGATGATCCCGGCGCTCTTCGATGGCATCGCAGTTCCGTGGCGGGGTCTGTCCGTCTCTCGGGAAAAAGTGGAACCGAGGGTTGTAATACAAGTTGGTAGCCAATGTTCATTTGATAAAATGGAGTGAACCATGATCCGCCTGTTGGCAACCACCGCCTTAGGGCTGGTGCTGGCGAGCGCCGCTCTTGCGCAATCGCCAAACACGACCACGAAGTCCGAGCAGACACCGCAATCCCAATCAAATTCCACCGCGCCGTCCACCACCTCGCCATCGGGCGCGGCTGACAAGCAGTCGACTACATCGCAACCGCAGCAATCACCGCCGACAGGACACTCGGCGCAGAATGCGCAGACAAGCGCACCGCCTTCCGGGCCTGCGAACTCCGGTTCCGGGACCTCCAATGCTGCCAACAGCACGGACACGTCCACGCGGCCGCAGAGCGGCACGGCAGGCTCGAACACGGCCGGCAACCAGCCTGCGACGCAGCAGGGCGCCAACCCGCCACCGGCGAACACCAACCAGGCGCAGGATCGGTCCAATCCGCCGCCGGCCAATCAGGCTCAGCAGGCGCCCGCGGCATCTGGGGCCAACCAGGCGCAACAGTCGCCGAATGCGCCAGCCAGCAATCAGGCGCAGGGCGAGCGGTCCGGCACCAATTCACAGGCGGCCGCCCAGACCGACGTCAACCTCAACAAGCAGCAGGAGACCAAGATCAGTACCTCAATCTCGCGCCTGAACGTGCGGCCGCTGACCAACGTGAATTTCTCGCTGAATGTCGGCACCGTGGTGCCGCGCGACGTGCATCTCTCGACATTGCCGCCTGACGTCGTCGAGATCGTGCCGCAATATCGCGGCTACAGCTTCGCGCTGGTGAAGGATCAGATCGTCGTGGTCGATCCGGCGACCTACAAGATCGTGACGGTGCTGCCATATTCGGGGCAGTCCACCGCAACAACGACGACGACCACGCGCGAGCGTAGCGCGAGCAAGTTTTCAGATCGCGATCGTGAAGCGATCCGTAAGCATGTGAAGACCCGCACCGAAGGACGGAGCGAACGGCAGACCACCGGCAGCACGGCACGCACCGAGTTTCGCGTCGGCGACCGCGTTCCTGAGAGCGTCGAGGTGGAAGAATTTCCGAGCACCGTCTATCGCGATGCGCCGGACCTGCGGGAATATCGCTACCTCCACCGTGACACGCGGACCTACGTCATCGAGCCGCGCGAGCGTCGCGTGATCGAGGAGATCGACTAGCCTCCCGCCGATCGGAAGTCGCTCCATCGAGCGGCTTCCGAATCGGAGCATCAGCCCGAAGTTCGTTCGCGCGCGGCGAAACGGATAGCGCGGTCCTTCGCGCTCTTTGCGGCCGCGCGCGCTGCAATCATGCTGCGCGCCTTGCCGTGAGCCGAAGTGTTCTTCCGCAGCAAGGTCGCGAACCGCTTGCGGGCGCGGTTTGCGGTCAGCCGCGCGGCAAGCTGTTCGCCCTTGCGAATGATGGTCGTGACCGAAGGCGTCAGGTTGACCGGAACCCAGGCGACATCCTTGGCTTTTGAGAGGCTGCCGACGCCTTCGCACGGCGCTTCGCGCGGCAGGTCGATCCGGATCGCAAGCGCTTCCGCGCGCTCGGTCCAGTCGTCGGCCCTGGTCCCGGTGATGATGCGGACATAGTCGCGTGTCTCGCGCGGCAGCTCGCTCTCCTTTGCAAGCCACTTCTGGATGCGGCCGGGGCCTGCGTTGTAGGCGGCGGCCGCGAGGCCCAGATTGCCGAAATCGTCACGGAGCTTGCGCAGGAATTTTGCCGATGCCGGCAGCGCCTTCATGGGATCGAAGGGATCGTCGAGCCCGACCTCGGCGGCGGTCTCGGGCATGAATTGCGCGACGCCCTGCGCGCCGGCGTGGCTAACCTCGTTGGACTTGAAGCGGCTCTCCTGCCAGATGAGACGCGCGAAGAACGGCACCGGAATGCCGCTGGCTTCGGCCGCCTCACGAAGCGCGTGGCAGAACCGGTCTGTCGGTGAAACGGGCCCCTCGGCGACGGTTTCGGTCGCGCGCGGCGGATCGCTCTTCTCCTCATAGGCCGCGCGTGCATTGGCGAGCTCGATCGCCTGCACGCTGGCAAGGAAGAGCTCGACCACCGGAACAAGTGGCGAGGCATGATTGTTCTGAAGAACAGTGGTGTCGAATGTTGATGTTTGCCGGGACGCCGACGGATCGAGATCGCACATCAGAATCAGAAATGCGGCGCAAGCCGCGACGACAAATCGCATTACTGGGACAACCTCGAACTGTGGGGTGAGCGGCCAGCGATGCGCCGGCGATAAGGAGTTCTTAATCGCGCGATTGCGGCAAAGCTGCGGTCTCATGGGTTCCGTCGGTGCTACTACGGTGTTCCCACAGAGAAACTCTCCGCGGGTTTGCGGATCGCTGTTGCGAGCTGGGACGAGCGATCATGGTGCGATGGATGCTTGGCGCGGTGATGTCGCTCTGGTTGCTCTGCCCGGCATTCGCGGGCAATCTCGATGCAGCAGCGGTGAACGATGCTGCGCGTCCTGAAAAGCAACCGGCGACCGACAAGATCAACGCTTCGGTGTTGAAGCTTCAGATCCTGCTCGATCGTGCGCTATTCTCTCCCGGCCAGATCGACGGCAAGTTCGGCGAGAACGCGCAGAAGGCGCTGAAGGCATTCGCCGAGCAGAACGGGATCGCATCCGACACGGGCATAGCACCGGAGCTCTGGGAGAGGCTGAGCACGGCGAGCGAAGGTCCTGTCGTCGTCGACTACAAGATTACCGAAGCAGATGTGAAGGGGCCGTTCCTCAAAAAGCTGCCGGCCAAGCTCGATGACATGAAGTCGCTGCAGGCGCTGAGCTACACCAGTCCGCTCGAAGGGCTCGCGGAAAAATTCCACATGAGCGAGGAGCTGTTGAAGGCGCTCAATCCAAGAAAGGCCTTCGACAAAGCCGGTGAGACGATTGTCGTGGCCAATGTTCCGGCGCGACGGGAGCTTCCGCGCATTGCGCGGGTCGAGATCGACAAGACCAACGCAACACTGAAGGCGTTCGATGACACCGGTCGTCTCATCGCGTTCTATCCGGCGTCAATCGGCAGTCCGGATCGCCCGACGCCAACGGGGACGCTGAAGGTAACCGGCACCAACGAGCAGCCGACCTATCACTACAATCCCGAGTACAAGTTCAAGAGCGTCAAATCCAAAAGGCCGTTCGACATCAAGCCGGGGCCGAACAATCCGGTGGGTTCGTACTGGATCGGCCTGTCGGCGCAGGGCTACGGCATTCATGGAACGGCAGAGCCCGACAGGGTCAGCAAGTCCGCGTCTCACGGCTGCATCAGGCTCACCAATTGGGACGCTCGTGTGCTCGGCGAGAACGTGAAGCGCGGTACCCCCGTCGTCTTCCTCGATGCGCCGACGGAATCCTCCTCCAAGCAGCGGAGCAGACCGACCGGCGGGCGGACCTCGAACTGATCTTTCGGAAATCTTGCGGATCGCGATCTCGGCGGCATCGCCGGGGCTGCAGCACCGTCTGGAAGGCTGGCTTGGACGCTGAACGCTAAACAGCCGGGAAATACCAGGGCTGCCGGTAGGCTTGTTAAAGAATTGATTCAGATCAGCCGGCAACGAAGGCGAGCAGGGTGCCGTTGGCCTTGGCCGGCGGCACGCAGATCGCGTCGCGGCTGCGCATGGCTGCCGAACCGAGCGCCTTCTCGGTTGCCGCGAGGTCGCCGCTGATGAGCACCAGCGCCGCGCCGCCGCGCTCGGAGAGGCCCGCGAGCGGCACGCCGGGATAGCGCTTGCCGAGTTGGTCCAGCGTCAAATAGACGAAATCGGCGCGATCGCCGCCGGAGGGCACGGTGACCGCGCCGTCCGCCTCTGCCTTCGGCTCGCGATCGATCAGTTGGCCGAGATGCGCAGCTTCTTTCGCGGGCTCGCGCGTTGCGATCAGCGTCTGCTTGATCCGCCTGGCTGCATTGGCATGCTTCATCAATTCAGGAATCCACACCGTCTCGCGGGTCTTGTGCTGGCAGGCGAAGATGCGGACGCCGCCCGGCGCCTCCACGGTCGGCCACATGAAGGTGCGGAATTTTGCCGCCGAGACCGTGCCATTCGGCAGCGTCACGGGCCGTTCGAAATCGGTCGGGCCGATCGGCTCCAGGCCCCGTGCACGGATCTCTTCGGCGCCTGCGGCGGAATCGACCGCGGTGAAGGCGATGCGCTCGATGCCTTCGCCGTGCTTGTCGAGGAAAGCGCGCGCCGGGGCATTGAGCTCGGTCGTAGCGAGCACGCCGAGCAGCTCCATATAGTCGGGATCGAACATGATGGTGTAGTTGCCCGTGCCCATATGGACGCTGTGGGTGCCGCGCGGGGAGACGGTGAAGCCGAGCTGCCGATAGTTCTCGGCGGCCTTGTCGAGGTCCTTCACCATGACCACGGCGTGGTCGATACCGATGACGTTCTTGAGGGCCACTGTTCTTTCCCCGATTGCGAGCTGAATTGGGCCGCTCCGGCGGCTGCCGGTCCTGTCTACGCCTGATAGACGGTCAAGTCATTTTCAATTCAGCGAAACATGCGGAAATTTCATTCTGCGAAATGCTGTCGATGCGCGGCGGCATCAACGGGCCTGCTCGATGTAAGCGGCGAGGATGGCGCGCTCCTCACTGGTCATCTCGGTGATGTTGCCCGGCGGCATCGCATTGGACCAAGCCGCGACGCGGCCGATCAGCCGGATGTTGCGATGGATGTGCTCGGGCGCGTCGAGCAATATCCCTTTCGGTGCGGCGACGATACCGGCCCAGACCGGCTCGGCGGCGTGGCACATGCTACAGCGGGACATCACGATCTCCTTGACATCGGCGAGCGTCGGCTGCGCCGGCAGGGCGCTGGTCTTGACGTTGCGCGGTCCGGCGGCGGAGAGGAACAGGATCGCGATCACGCCAACCGCTGCCACGCCCCACACCCACCACGGCGATTTGCGCCCCGCATGCCGCGCGTTGAAGAAGTGGCGGATCACCGGGCCGAGTGCCAGGATGATCGCGACGATGATCCAGTTGAAGCGCGTGGCGTAGAGCAGGGGATAGTGGTTGCTGATCATCAGCACGACCACGGGCAGCGTCAGATAATTGTTGTGGACCGAGCGTTCCTTGCTGGCCTTGCCGAGCCCGGGATCGGGCGCCTGTCCAGCGATCAGGCTGGCTACGATCTTCTTCTGGTTCGGGATGATCAGCGCGAAGACGTTGGCGACCATGATGGTGCCAATGATCGCGCCGATCTGGTTGAAGGCGCCGCGACCGCTCAGCACATGCGTGAAGGCGTAGGTCAGCGCGACCAGGAACAGATAGCCGCCGATGGCAAAGGGCAGCTCGCGCCGCGCAAGCCCGGTGCGACAGGCAGCCTCATAAAGCAGCCACGCCAGCGCGAGGCTGAAGAAGCTGAACAGGCCGGCGTGGAACGGCGTGAGGTCGAGGATCGATCTGTCGACCAGGAACAAATCGGCCTCGAGATAATACACCACCACCATCAGCGCGAAGCCGGACAGCCAGGTGGTGTAGGCCTCCCATTTGAACCAGGTCAGCTCGTCCGGCATCTGGCTCGGTGCGACCAGATATTTCATGATCCGATAGAAGCCGCCGCCATGGACCTGCCAGGCTTCGCCCTGCACGCCGTCAGGCAAGTCGCCCGGTGGCTCGCTCTTGGGCCTGAGGCCGAGGTCGAGGGCGATGAAGTAGAAGGAACTGCCGATCCAGGCAATCGCCGCCACCACGTGCAGCCAGCGTAGCAGCAGGCTGGCCCATTCCGATAAGACGGATCCCCACATGATCACCCCAATCGGTCGCGACACCAATGCCGCAGCTTTGAACAACCGGCAGTCGCGCCCCAGCAATGTGTCGCACCGATCAGCCGCATTTTCCAGTACGATGGGCCGCGGCTGATGCCCATCGTGCGGGCATGAACTGACGTCGGATTTGGCAGGCGCATGACCTGCCGCAGAACGTTCGCGGATCGTTTGCGTATTGACCTTTGAGACGCGCAGGCCGGGAGGAAGACGTGAAGAACAGAATATGGTCCGTTGCGATGTTCGCGGGATTGCTGGTCGCGGCTGCCACCAGCGCACAAGGTGAGCCGGTGCTGCAGGGCAAGGATGCCTACGGCGATTGGCGGGCCGACAAGCCCGGCACGGTCAGGTTGATCCGACCACAGGATCTGGTCAGGCCCGGCGCGACGCGCTCCGTTGCGAGCTCGTCGCGTGTGGTGTCGCGTCCAGCGGAGGCCGCGCTCCAGGTCCCGGCCGGATTCAAGATCGAGCTGTTCGCCGAAGGCCTGCGCGCGCCGCGCATCGTGCGGGTCGCGCCAAATGGGGATGTCTTCGTCGCGGAAACACGGGCCGGCACCATCCGCGTGCTGCGCGCGGGCGATGGCGGCAAGGCCGCGACCAACGAGGTGTTTGCCGGCGGCCTGAGGCAGCCGTTCGGCATCGCCTTCTTTCCGGGCGGTGACAACCCGCAATGGGTCTATGTCGCCAACACCGACAGCGTCGTTCGCTTTCCCTACCAGGCCGGCGATCTCAAGGCACGCGGCAAGGCGGAAACGATCGTGGCAAGCCTGCCGCATGACGGCGGACATTCCACCCGCGACATCGTGTTCACGCCCGACAACAAACGCATGCTGGTGTCGGTTGGCTCGCTCAGCAACGTCGCCGAGGGCATGGGCACGCCGCCGGGTGGATTGGAGGCGTGGTCGAAAGCGCAACCGCTTGGCGCTGCCTGGGCCAGCGAGACGGAGCGCGCCGCCGTGCTGGCCTTCAATCCCGACGGCAAGGAGCGGAAGATCTACGCCACGGGCCTGCGCAATTGCGTTGGTCTTGCGATCCAGCCGCAGACTGGGCTGCCCTGGTGCTCGACCAACGAGCGCGACGGCCTCGGCGACGATCTCGTGCCCGATTACGTGACCAGTGTGAAGGAGGGCGGCTTCTACGGCTGGCCCTGGTTCTATATCGGCAACAATGAAGACCCGCGCCACGCCGGCGCGCGGCCGGACCTCAAGGACAAGGTGACCGTCCCGGACGTGCTGATCCAGCCGCATTCGGCCTCGCTCGGCATGACCTTCTATCAGGGCACGCAGTTTCCGCCCGAGTATCAGGGCGACGCCTTCGCCGCCGAGCACGGCTCCTGGAACAGATCGAAGCGCACCGGCTACAAGGTGATCCGCATCCGCATGAAGGACGGCAAGCCGACGGGCGAGTACGAGGATTTCGTCACGGGGTTCGTCGTGAGCGACACTGAAGTGTGGGGACGGCCGGTTGGCGTTGCTGTGGCGAAGGACGGATCGCTGCTGGTGTCGGAGGATGGCAACGGCACGATCTGGCGGGTGACATATTCGCGCTGAGCGCGCCGCGTGACGCTGCCCCTCTCCCCTTGTGGGACCTTGTGGGAGAGGGTGGCTCGCCGCGAAGCGGCGAGACGGGTGAGGGGGTCTCCATCCTCACGAACGGTTGGGCGATTGGAGAGAACCCGTCATCCGGCGCTTCGCGCCACCTTCTCCCACAAGCGGAGAAGGTGACAGAGAACCCTACCCCCGTCTCACGCTCGCACCGCCATCCACCGGCAGCGTCACGCCGGTGATGAAGCTCGCTTCATCTGAAGCCAGGAACAGCGCGGCATTCGCGACGTCCCATCCGGTGCCCATCTTCCTGCGCAGCGGCACCTTGCTGTCGCGTTCGGCTTCGACTTCGGCGCGGGTCTTGTGCCATTCGCGGGCGCGGGTATCGACGGCCATCGGCGTGTTCATCAGGCCGGGCAAAATGACATTGGCGCGGATGCCGTATTCGGCATTCTGGTAGGCGAGCTGTTCGGTGAAGGCGATCATCGCCGATTTCGTCGCCTTGTAGGCGACGTAAGGATAGGTCGTGATCGCCGCCATCGAGGAGATGTTGATGATGGCGCCGTCTCTCTGCGTGCGCATGATCGGGATCACCTCTTTCGCGGCGAGAATGCAGCTCTTCAGATTGATGGCGACGACGCGGTCGAACGCTTCTTCGGTCAGTTGCAACAATTCTGCATCGCCGCCGGCAAGGCTGACGCCGACATTGTTGTGCAGCACGTCGATCCGGCCCCAGCGCGATTGCGCGTCCGCGACCATCGCCTTGATGTCGGCGGCTTTGGTCACGTCGGCCTTGAAGGCTGCGGCTGTGCCCTGCTTCGCCGTGATCATCGCGACCGTCTCCTGCGCCGAGTCCACATGATGATCGACGCACAGGACCTTGGCACCCTCCCGCGCGAAGGTGAGCGCAGTGGCGCGGCCGTTGCCCATGCCCTCGCCCGGGCTCTGCCCCGCGCCGACGACGATCGCAACCTTGTCCTTCAAGCGCATCTCGGTTTACTCCCGGGCCCGGATCCTGTTGATCCAATATTTTCGTGCAGATTAGCAATCGCCTCGACCGGAGAGAAGGGCGCCGCTCCCGCGTTCATGTCATTGACATCACATGCGATTGCATGTTGCGGCCGGCCGACCGCGCATGGCTGACCCCAGCGGTTCAGGAACCGTTCTGAGGTCGCAGCGTTTGTTGCGGAGCCTTTCCCGCGCTAGGCTCTGTCCCGGGGCTTTCCAACCGCCAGTGGCTTGCCGATGAATCTGCTCGATCCGCAAGGGCCTGTGGCTGCGGCCAACAGCACCATCCTGATCGATTCCGTCTTCATCATGCTCGTGATCGTGGTGCCGACCATCGCCGCGATACTCGGCTTCGCGTTCTGGTTTCGCGCGTCCAATCCGAAAGCGCGTTACCAGCCCCACTTCGTCTATTCCGGGCGCGTCGAGATGGTGGTGTGGGCGATCCCTGCGCTCACCGTCATCCTGCTCGGCGGCGTCGCCTGGATTGGCTCGCATCAGCTTGATCCCGCAGCACCGGTGCCGGGCACCGGCAGCCCGGTGCGCATCCAGGCCGTCTCGCTCGACTGGAAATGGCTGTTCATCTATCCGGATCAGCGCATCGCCACCGTCAACACGCTGACGGTGCCGGCCGGCGCCGAGCTGAATTTCCAGCTGACGTCGTCGAGCGTGATGAACACGTTCTTTATCCCGCAACTCGGCAGCATGATCTACACCATGAACGGCATGGTGACGAAGCTGAACTTGCGCGCCGACCACGAGGGCAGGCTCCAGGGCCTGTCGGCGCATTTCTCCGGCGACGGCTTCCCCGACATGATGTTCGACGTCAACGTGATCTCGCCGCTCGCTTTTCCGGACTGGGTGGCGACCACCGCGAAGACCGATGCCGTGCTGAATGCGGACAGCTACAAGAAGCTGATGCAGCAGGGGGTCGAGAAGAGCCGGCCGACCTATCGGCTCGAGGATCCGCGCCTGTTCGACCTGATCGCAACCCAGCACATTCCGCCGGGTCCTGGACCGGAGCTGGCATCCGAAGCCGGCCGGTCGCACAGTGGAGGCCACGATGCTCGGTAAGCTCGATTGGTCCGCCATTCCGTTCGATCAGCCGATTCCGCTCGTCGCCGGCGCGGTGGTGCTGGTTGCCATCCTGGGCGTGCTGGCCTGGGTCGTGGTGAGGGGGCATCTGCCCTATCTCTGGAGCGAATGGATCACCAGCGTCGATCACAAGCGCATCGGCGTCATGTATGTGCTGCTGGCCTCGGTGATGCTGCTGCGCGGCGGCAGCGATGCCATCATGATGCGAATCCAGCAGGCGGTCGCCTACCAGTCGCAAGGCTATCTCCCGCCCGAGCACTACAACCAGATTTTTTCCGCGCACGGCACCATCATGATCTTCTTCGTGGCGATGCCGTTCGTGATCGGGCTGATGAACCTGATCGTGCCGCTCCAACTCGGCGTGCGCGATGTCGCGTTCCCGACGCTCAATTCGGTCGGGTTCTGGCTGACCGCGACCGGCGCACTGCTGGTCAATATTTCGCTCGTGGTCGGTGAATTCGCGCGCACCGGCTGGCTCGCTTTTCCGCCACTCTCAGAACTGTCCTACTCGCCCGGGGTCGGCGTCGACTATTACGCCTGGTCACTCCAGATCTCCGGCGTCGGCACGCTGGTCGCCGGCATCAATCTCGTCACCACCGTGCTGAAGCTGCGCACCAAGGGCATGAACTATCTGCGCATGCCGATGTTCTGCTGGACCACGCTGGCCTCGAACCTCCTCATCGTCGCCGCGTTCCCGATCCTCACCGCCACGCTGGCGATGCTCTTGCTCGACCGTTACCTCGGCTTCCACTTCTTCACCAACGAGGCCGGCGGCAACGTCATGATGTTCATGAACCTGATCTGGGCTTGGGGGCATCCCGAGGTCTACATCCTGGTGCTGCCGGCCTTTGGCATCTTCTCCGAGGTGGTTTCGACCTTCTCCGGCAAGGCGCTGTTCGGCTATCGCTCGATGGTGCTCGCGACCATGGCGATCTGCGTCATCTCCTTCATGGTGTGGTTGCATCATTTCTTCACGATGGGTGCCGGCCCCGACGTCAACGCCATCTTCGGCATCGCCAGCATGATCATCGCGGTGCCGACGGGGGTGAAGATTTACAATTGGCTGTTCACGATGTATGGCGGCCGCATCCGTTTTGCGACGCCGATGCTGTGGGCGGTCGGCTTCATGGTGACGTTCATCGTCGGCGGATTGACCGGCGTCCTGCTCGCGGTGCCGCCGGCCGACTTCATGCTTCACAACAGCATGTTCCTGGTGGCGCACTTCCACAATGTCATCATCGGCGGCGTGCTGTTCGGCGCCTTCGCCGGCTTCGAATATTGGTTTCCGAAGGCGTTCGGTTTCCGCCTCGACGAACGCTGGGGCAAGGCTGCGTTCTGGTTCACTTTCCTCGGCTTCTTCATCACCTTCATGCCGCTCTATGTCGCCGGCATGCTCGGCATGACGCGGCGCATGCAGCATTACGATGTCGCGGCCTGGCGGCCCTGGATGCTGGTGGCGGCGGTGGGCATGGCGGTGCTGACGATCGGCGTGATCTGCCAGATCGTGCAGATCGTGGTCAGCATCCGCAACCGCGAGGCCTTGCGTGACCGCACCGGCGATCCCTGGGACGGCCGCTCGCTGGAATGGGCGACCTCGTCGCCGCCGCCGGTGTTCAATTTCGCGTTCCACCCCGACGTGCGCGGCGAGGACGCCTATTGGGAGATGAAGGCCCACGCCAAGCAGCAACTGCTCGAGCACGAAGAGCCGGAATATCAGGACATCGAGATGCCTCGGAATTCTCCCACCGGTTTCGTCTGCGCGTTCTTCGCCACCATCATGGGCTTTGCGCTGATCTGGCACATCTGGTGGATGGTGATCCTGGGCGGCCTGGGTGCCTTCGCGACCTTCGTCGTGTTCGCCTGGCGCGACCATGACGAATACGTCATCCCGGCCGATGAGGTCGCCCGCATCGACCGTATCAATCTCGAGGAGCGGCGCAGCCTCGTCAGCATGGCGGGGGCAGTCTGATGTCGATGACCGCCACGGCCGGCCGCGCCCACGCCGATCCACATCACATCGGGCTCATCATCGAGCATCCCGGACCCGCGCCGAAGCGGATCGTGACCGCCTACGGCTTCTGGATCTTCCTGCTCTCCGACATCGTGATGTTCTCCTGCTTCTTTGCGGCCTATGCGGTGCTGGCCGGCCAGACCGCCGGCGGCCCGAAGGGCTCGGAGATCTTCGAGCCGAAGAACGTGGCGATCGAAACGGTCTGCCTGTTGCTGTCGAGCTTCACCTGCGGCATGGCCAGCATTGCCGCCGACGTGCGCAACCGGCTCTGGTTCTATCTCGGCATGGCCGTGACCTGTGTGCTCGGCCTCATATTCCTCGCCATCGAGTTCCGCGAATTCGCCGACCTCGTCGCCCGTGGCTATGGCCCGTCGCGCAGCGCGTTCCTGACCGCGTTCTTCTCGCTGGTCGGGTGTCATGGCCTGCACGTCTCGGCCGGAGTGCTGTGGCTGCTCACCATGATGGCCCAGGTGTTCGCCAAGGGCTTTCGCGCCGACATATTGCGGCGGATGATGTGCTTTGCGCTGTTCTGGCACGCGCTCGACATCATCTGGGTCGCGGTGTTTTCCGTGGTCTACCTGCTCGGGAGCGCGCCATGAGTGATCAGACCCATGGGTTAGTCAAACACGACCTCGCGCCCGGCGAGGAAGAGCAACACAGTGTCGGCACCCGCATCCTCGGTTATGTCGTCGGTCTTGTCTTGGCCCTGCTGCTCACGGCGACGTCGTTCTTCATCGCCGGTACGGATCTGGTCTGGCAGCCGTCGATCCCTGTCGCGCTGATCGTGCTCGCGATCGCACAGATGGGCGTGCATCTCGTGTTCTTCCTGCACATCACCACAGGTCCGGACAACACCAATAACGTGCTGGCGCTCGCCTTCGGGCTTCTGGTTGTCTTCCTGGTGGTCGGAGGAACGGTCTGGATTATGGCGCATCTGAACGCCAACATGCCACCGATGGACCACATCATGCAGATGCGGACTTAGGACCCGCCCAAAAAGAAAGAGCCGCTTGGATGGCAAGCGGCCCAAGTCAAGGGAGGAAACGCCCGAGCAAGGCAATCGGACCGAAGCCGGATTGCTGCCAAAGGAAACGCTCGCGCAAAGCGCTTGCGTACGCATACGAATGACGCAACTCCCGATAGACTTCAATTCCGGATCAATACGGTCTCGGACTACTACTCACGGATGTGTGAAGGAATTGTTCACTTCGGCCGACGGCAATTATAGGCCTTGCGGAAACCGGCGGCCTGGGCGTCGTCCTCCGAGCAGAACCAGCGGTCGGGCTTCGTCGTCGCCGGATAGCTCGGGCAGCCCCGCAAATGATAGATGCCGATATTGCCGGTGACGCGTGCGCGCACCGCGAGCTTGCCCTTGATGCTGCAACTCGGCGGCATCGTCAGCTCCTCGGGGAACAGCACGGCGCGGATTTCCTTGTCCCGGTCGGGGCGGCACGCGGCGCCGAGAAGCGCGCCATCCCTCTTGCCGGCGCGGAAATCTTGCGGTGCAACAAAGCAGCCCTTCCAGATCCCAGCGGCCGCCGTCTTGGCCTCGGTGGCCGCCGGTTTGACGTTGGCCTTGATCGGCTCGCGCGCGAGGGCGAAGCCGAGCTTGATCAACTGCTCGTTCAAGCTGGCCTTGTCGCCCTCGGCCGTGCAGATGGCGCGGTGCCGCTTGCCAAAACTCTTTTCCGGTCCGACGTCGTCGCAGCGCACCGTCCGTTTTCCGATCAGTTTCGTCAGCTGGTCGCGGGCCTCGATGCCGCAGCTCCAGGAATCGGCGTGCTCGTCGATGCAGACCTGATCAAGTTCGGGCGCATCAACGCCGTCGAGCCGGTAGGTGACGTCGCCGAGCTGGATGGAGTTGCCGTCGCGGGCTGTCGCGGCGGCAGTCAGCGCGGAGGCTGGTCCGGGCGAGACCAGAAATCCGGACAAGGCGAAAAATGAAGCGAGCGCAAAAGCGCGCGCGGAGGCAAAGAAATTTCGGAAGGACATACGATCTCGCTATCGATGGCTCGTGCGGCCCTGTTCCTAGCATCCGGATGTGGCGAGACCAATGGTCTGCGCCCTGCGAAGTGCGACATTCCGGCCTCGCGGCTTTACTCAGCCGTTGCTCTGATCCTATCGTTCGCCGGCCTTGCGGGCCGCAGGGCCGAATCGCCTGGTAAGCGGCGAGGGGGAGGAAAAGGTTGCAATGAAAGACCCCGTGGACGTCCTGATCATCGGCGCCGGCGCTTCCGGCGCAGCGGTGGCGTGGTCGCTGGCCGAGACCAAGATGCACATTCTCTGCCTGGAGCAGGGCGGCTGGATGAATCCGGCGGAATATCCCAGCACCGGGCGGGACTGGGAAGCCAAGTTCTACGGCGAATGGTCGTCGAGCCCCAACGTCCGGGGCCGGCCCGAGGACTATCCGATCAACGACGACAATTCGCCGATCAAGGTCGTCAACTACAATGCAGTGGGCGGCTCGACGGTCATGTACACCGCGCACTGGCCGCGGCTGCATCCCTCCGATTTCAAGGTGAGGACGCTCGACGGCGTCGCCGACGACTGGCCGATCGACTACGATGCGCTGACCCCGTTCTTCGAGGAGAACGACCGGATAATGGGGACGTCCGGCCTGTCAGGCGATCCGCTTTCGCCGCTGACGCATCCGCCGATGCCGCAACAGCCGCTCGGATTGTCCGGCGCCATCATCGGCAAGGCCATGAACAAGCTCGGCTGGCACTGGTGGCCGTCTGACACGACGGTCGCGACCATGGATTATGAGGGCCGGGCGCGCTGCATCAATCTCGGCCATTGCACGCCGGCCTGCGCGCAAGGCGCAAAGTCTTCCACCGACATCACCTATTGGCCGCATGCGATCCGTGCCGGCGTCGAGCTGCGAACCCATTGCCGCGTGCGTGAGATCACTACCGACGAGACCGGCATGGCCTCGGGCGTCGTCTATTACGACAAGGACGGCATCGAGCAATTTCAGCCCGCCCACGTCGTCATCATCGCCTGCAACGGCGTCGGCACGCCGCGACTGCTGCTGAACTCGGCCTCGGGGCGTTTTCCGAATGGACTTGCCAATTCGTCCGGCCTCGTCGGCAAGAACCTGATGTTTCACCCCTATGCGCAGATCTACGGCTATGTGAAGGAGCCGACGGACAGCAACCGCGCGCCGCCGACCTGCCTGTGGAGCAAGCAGTGGTATGACACGGACCTGTCGCGCGGCTTCGTGCGCGGCTACGGCGTGCAGTTCGTTCGCGGGGCAGGGCCGGTGTTCGAGGCCGTCGTCAGCGAGCAGAAGGGCATTTTGCCCTGGGGCGCCGACCATCACCGCGTCTTCCGCAAGCTCAATGGCCATCGGCTGGGTTTCTCCGCGATCTGCGAGGACCTGCCCGAAGAGCATAATCGCGTCACGCTGGATCCGGTGCTGAAGGACAGCCATGGCATTCCCGCACCGAAGATCGATTATACGATCAGCGAGAACAGCCGGAAGATGATGGAGCATGCGCTCGCCCGCGGCCGCGAGGTTCTTAAAGCGGCGGGCGCGACCGACATCTGCATCAATTCGCCGATCCCGTGGGGCGGCTGGCACCTGCTCGGCACCGCGCGGATGGGCACCGACCCCGAACGCTCGGTCGTCAACGAATGGGGCCGCACCCACGACGTCAAGAACCTCTTCATCGTCGACGGCAGCATCGTCGTCACTTCGGGCGGGGTAAACCCGACCTCCACCATCCAGGCCCTCGCGCTCTACATCGCCGACCAGATGAAGCAGCGCCTGGCCAATTTGTTCGATTAGAGGATCGCCATGTCCGAGCAGCCGACCCTCACGCCGCGGCAGCGCGATGACCTCCGCACCATTGCCGCGATGATCATTCCTCCGAGCGAGGAATATCGCGTTCCGGGCGCCGACGACGACATCATCCAGGCCGACATCCTCGCAACGCTCGGCCGCGACACCAAACAGGTCGCGGCGGCGCTGGATCATTTGGCGCAGTTGGCCGGCATGCCTTTGGCCGATCTCGAGCCGGCCGCGCGTGACGGCGTTGCCCGGCAGTTCCGCACCTCCGGCGGCGTTCCTGCCGCAACCCTCGTCCGTGTCGTGCTGCAATGCTACTACCGCGATGACCGCGTGCTGGGCTCGCTCGGGCTCGAGCTGCGCGCGCCATTTCCCAAGGGCCATGTGCTTCCGGACGGGGACTGGTCGCTGCTCGATCCGGTCAAGGCAAGAGGCGGCTCGCTGCGGCGGTCGCCCTAGCCATCTGGCCAGTCAGGCGTTGCGCTCCGGGCGGGCCACTTGCGTCGACGGGAGCAGGCCACCATCTGTGTGAGCCTTCGAGGACTCTTACCATGTTAGACTTCACCTCAGATGTCGCCGATGACGCATCGTCATCGCAAACGACTGCGGCCGCCCCGGTCGATGACCGGGCGCTGCTGGACGCCTATTCCAATGCGGTGATCGACGTCACCGACCGGGTCGGGCCCGCGGTCGTGCGGGTCGAGACTGGACCAAAAGTGCCTGATAGACGCGAGCGCGGCGGGCTCGGCTCGGGCATCGTGATCTCGCCGGATGGACTCGTGCTCACCAACAGCCATGTGGTCGGCACGTCGAAGGAGATCCGGCTGCGCGACGTTGAGGGGCACGTCGGCGACGCCCAGGTGCTCGGTGCCGATCCCGACACTGATCTCGCGCTCCTGCGCGCCAACGGCGTGCGCCACTTGCCTTATGCCGCGCTTGGCAACTCCAAGAGCCTGCGGCGTGGCCAACTCGTGATCGCGATCGGCAATCCGCTCGGCTTCGAGTCGACCGTCACGGCCGGCGTCGTCTCGGCGCTCGGCCGCTCGATCCGCTCGGTCAGCGGGCGCACCATCGAGGATGTGATCCAGACCGATGCCGCGCTCAATCCCGGCAATTCCGGCGGACCGCTGGTGTCGTCGAATGCCGAGGTGATAGGCATCAACACCGCCATCATCAACGGGGCGCAGGGCATCTGCTTTGCGGTCGCCAGCAACACCGCGCAGTTCGTGCTGTCGGAGATCATCCGCCACGGTTATGTCCGCCGCGCCTATATCGGCGTTGCCGGGCAGACCGCGCCGGTCCCGCGGCGGCATGCGGTGCTGGCCGGTGTCGAGAACAAGATGGGCGCGCTCTTGATGCAAATCGAGCCGGACGGCCCGGCGGCGAAGGCGGGCCTGTTGCCCGGTGACGTCGTGATCAGGCTCGACGGCATCGAGATCAACGGCGTCGACGATCTGATCCGCGTGCTCGACCGCGACCGGATCGGCCGGCGGCTGTCGATGGACGTGCTGCGGCTCGGCCGCCTGCGGGCGATCGATATCGATCCGATCGAACGCAAGCCAGCGCGCTAGCGCGGTTCCCCACTCGCAATGACGCGGGGCGAGAGCTTCGCACTCTCGCCGCTACTCGGCCGCGGCGGCAAAGCGGCTGTTCTCCAGCTCCGCTTCTAGCCGCGCCGTCTCGGCCGAGGCAAGTTTGATGTTTGCTTCCTTTACGTGGCCGAAGCCGCGGATCATTTCCGGCACGCGCGCAAGCCGCACCAGCAGCGGGATCTGCTCTGCCTTCAGTCCCGCGATCCGCTGATCGATCATGCCGAGATAGTCTTCAATCAGCTTGCGCTCTGTCTTGCGCTCCTCGGTACGGCCGAACGGATCGAACGCGGTGCCACGCAGGTACTTGAGTTTCGCGAGAACGCGGAAGGCGTGGATCATCCAGCCGCCGAACTCCTGTTTTTGAAGCCGGCCCGTCTTGTCGCGTTTCGCGAAGATCGGCGGGGCAACATGGTATTTCAGCGTGAAGTCGCCGTCGAATTTTTCCGACACCTTCTTGGCGAAGCTGCCATCGGTGTAGAGCCGTGCGACCTCATACTCGTCCTTATAGGACATCAGCTTGAACAGGTTCTTTGCGACGGCCTCGGTCAGCTCGGCGGAGCCCGGCGTGGCCGCGCTCTCCGCCTTGCGTACCTTGGCGACGGCTGCGAGGTAGCGCTCGGCATATGCCCTATTCTGATAGCCAGTCAGGAACTCGGCGCGGATCGCGGTGATGTCGTCGAGCGACTTGGTCGGTGCGGCCGCCCTGTTCTTGAACTGGAGCACGCTGCGCACCCGCGACATGTCGTGGGCGGCGAGACGGCCCCAGGTGAAGGCGCGCTTGTTCATCTCGATCGCGGTGCCGTTGATCTCGGAGGCGCGGAGCAGGGCCTCCAGCGACAACGGGATCGCGCCCTTCTGGAAGGCGAAGCCGAGCATGAAGGGGTTGGTGGCGATGCTGTCGCCCATCAGCGCGGCGGCAACGCCCGTCGCGTCGATGATGTCGAGATTCTTGTCCCCGACGGCATCGCGCAGCACCGTCTGCATCGTTCCCATCTCGAAATCGAGATCCGGGTTTTGCACGAAGCTCGCGGTCGGCTGCAGATCGGCGTTGATGTAGGCCTTGGTCACGCCGCGCTCGGCGCGGCTCAGCGCGGTCGCACCGGCCGAGACGATCATGTCGCAGCCGAGGATGACGTCGGCGCCGCCGGTGGTGATGCGGACGGCGGAGATATCCTCCGGCTTCGGCGCGATACGGACATGGCTCATCACCGCGCCGTTCTTCTGCGACAGTCCGGTGAAATCGAGCGCCGAGCAGCCGCGGCCCTCGACATGGGCGGCCATGCCGAGCAGCGCGCCGATGGTGATGACGCCAGTGCCGCCGATGCCGGTGACGAGGATGTTATAAGGGCGGTCCAGCTCGCGCATTGGGGGCAGCGGCAGGTCGGCGAACAGTTGGCCGGAATCGACCGCTGACGTCTTCATGCGCTTCAGGCTGCCGCCATGCACGGTCACAAAACTCGGGCAAAAGCCCTCGACGCAGGAAAAGTCCTTGTTGCAGTTCGACTGGTCGATCTGGCGCTTGCGGCCGAACTCGGTCTCCAGCGGCTGCACCGAGACGCAGTTGGAGGCCTGCGAGCAGTCGCCGCAGCCTTCGCAGACGAGCTCGTTGATGAAGGCGCGCTTGGCGGGATCGGGATAGAGCCCGCGCTTGCGGCGGCGGCGCTTTTCGGCGGCGCAGGTCTGGTCGTAGATGATGACCGTGAGGCCCTCGATGTCGCGCAGCTCGCGCTGCACGGCGTCGAGCTCGCGGCGGTGATGGATGGTCGCGCCTTGCGGGAAGTAATGTCCTGGCGGATACTTGCTCGGATCGTCCGAGACGATCGCGAGGCGCTTGACGCCTTCGGCCCAGACCTGGTGCGCGATCTGCGCGACGTTAAAGCTGCCTTCGGCTGGCTGGCCGCCGGTCATGGCGACGGCATCGTTGTAGAGAATCTTGTAGGTGATGTTGATGCCGGCAGCCGAAGCGGCGCGGAGCGCCAGAAGTCCGGAATGGGTATAGGTGCCGTCACCGAGATTTTGAAAAATGTGCTTCTCGGTGGTGAAGGGCGATTGGCCGATCCAGTTCACGCCTTCGGCGCCCATATGCGAGATCAGATCGGTGCGGCGCGTCGGCATGCTCAGGGCCATGCCGTGGCAGCCGATGCCGGCCATGGCGCGGCTTCCTTCGGGCACGCGCGTCGAGGAGTTGTGCGGACAGCCCGAGCAGAAGAACGGCGTGCGCGCGAGCTTGATCGGCGTGATGGCGGTAACAGGGTTGTCGAACGCCTCGAGCCGCGCGAGGCGCTGCTCCAGCACCGGGCTATGATGGCCGAGCTTACGTAACCGCGCCACCAGCGCAGAGGCAACGATGGTGGGCGTCAGCTCGCCCTCGCTCGGCAGCAGCGGCGCGCCGCGCTCGTCGCGCTTTCCCGTGACAGTCGGGCGCTTCGAAGCATCGATGTTGTAGAGGATGCGCATCAGCTGGTCTTCGATGAAGCCGCGCTTCTCCTCGACCACGAGCACGTCCTGAAGACCCTCGGCGAAACGCTTGGCGCCGCTCTCTTCCAGCGGCCAGGTCATCGCAACCTTGTAGATGCGAAGGCCGAGGTCCTGCGCGTCCTTGTCGGTGATCCCTAGGTCGGCGAGCGCTTGGCGCAGATCGAGATAGGCCTTGCCGGTCGCGACGATGCCGAGCCGAGCCGGCTTGGAATCGAGCACGATACGGTCGAGCTGGTTGGCTCGGGCGAAAGCCTGCACCGCTTCCATTTTCGGCCCGAACAGGCGCCTCTCGGCCTCCAGCGGCGGATCGGGCCAGCGGATGTTGAGACCGCCGGCCGGCATCTCGAAATCGTCGGGAAGCCTGATCTGGATGCGCTCGGGGTCGCTATAGATCGAGGCCGAGCTCTCGACAGTTTCGCTGATCGCCTTGAAGCCGACCCAGCAGCCGGAGAAGCGCGACAGCGCAAAGCCATAAAGGCCGAGGTCGAGATAATCCTGAAGCGTGGCGGGATTGATCACCGGGATCAGCGCTGCCGCCAACACCTGCTCGCTCTGATGAGCCAGCGTCGAGGACTGGCAGCCATGATCGTCACCGGCCAGCGCCAGCACGCCGCCATTGCGCGAGGTGCCAGCGGCGTTGGCGTGCTTGAGCGCATCGACCGAGCGATCGACGCCGGGGCCCTTGCCGTACCAGATGCCGAACACGCCATCGACCTTGGCGCCGGGAAACAGCCCGACCTGCTGGCTGCCCCAGACCGCGGTCGCCGCAAGGTCCTCGTTGAGGCCGGGGACGAAGGCGATGTCGTGCTGCTGCAGATGCGATTTCGCGCGCCACAGCGCGTGGTCATACATCCCGAGCGGGGAACCGCGATAGCCCGAGATGAAACCGCCGGTGTTGAGCCCCTGAAGCCGGTCGCGTTCGCGCTGCAACATTGGCAAGCGGACCAGGGCCTGGGTGCCGGACAGGAAGATCCGCTTCGATTCGAGCCGGTATTTATCGTCCAGCTCGACCTGCATTAGCGTCATTTCGGAAGTCCTCGTCTTCTTGCTCGGCGTGGGATCTGTGCTGCGGGAGGGATTGCGCGGCGCGACGCGAATTGTGACAGTCAAAGCATGGGTCGGCGAAGTCAATATCGCTGGCCGCATCCGTGGCGCTCCTGCTAGTCATGGCTGCTTGTGGAGAACACCATGGCTGCAAACGCATTCGACACCGAGATCACTGAGACGGCCCAGGCGTTGATCGGACCGTGGCGCAGGCCGCGCCAGATGCTGCAAGCGCAAACTTACGAGGCGCACGCCTCGATCCATGACGACGCCACGGCGCAGAAGCTCGGCTTCAAGGGCGGCACCATCGAGGGGCCCACGCATTTCAGCCAGTTCGCACCGCTCGGCGAACGGCTGTGGGGGCGCGCTTGGTTCGAAACCGCGTGCCTCTCCGCGCATTACCGCAGCGTCTGCTATGAGGGTGAGGAGGTGCAGGCAATCCTGTCGAAGCCGCTGCCGGCTACCCGCCAGTGCGAGATCCAGATGGTCAAGCGCGACGGCACCGAGGTGCTGCGCGGCACCGCCTCGGTCGGCGAGCCGCACGTAGCGACCGCGCTCGAGACGCGCCTTGGCGAGCTCAAGCCGCTGACCGATCCCGTGATTCTGCGCGACGTGAAGGTGGCGCAGACCAGCAAATGGCAGACTGTCCGCATGGCATTTGATCAGAATATGGGCGATCTCTACCCGTTCTCGCTGCGGCAGAAACTCGCGGTCATCACGGAGAGCTCTCCGTACTACTCTGGCGCCGACAATCCATGGCGCAAGCCGATCATCCCGATGGAGATGCTCAGCGTGCTGTTCCAGTACCGCTCCAAGGACGATCCGCTGCCGGCCAAGGGGCCGGCGGTCGGCCTGTTCGCCGATCAGGAGATCCGCCTGCTGAAAGGCCCGCTCTTCGTCGACGAGGACTATGAGGTGGAGCGCGAGGTGGTCGCACTCTCCGGCAGCCGGCGAACCGAAAGCGCCTGGGTCAAGACGCGCGTGTTCGACAAGGCGAATGCACAGGTCGCCACCATGCTGCTGAACATGGCTACGCTGAAGGAGTCGTACGCGCCATACGAGGACGAGTATCGGCAGCTGTATGGGGCGGGAGGGTAGCGGCGAGCGGTGGCGTCCGCCTCTCCCGTGAGAACGCAGGGCTATCGCATATGGCGAAGCATACTGAGGAGGAAGGCATCATCCCAGCCCGCGCGCTTGATTTTGCGTCGAATCGAGGCGGTGTCGGGATGAGA